>NZ_CP195790.1:3587500-3906500 GCF_051465645.1 Planctomicrobium limosum
AAGTCGTTGGCAACGACTCCGTAGACCGCAACACCATGCGCCGTCACTGTCTCGTGGACTCGACGGGCAGCTGCACGATTGGTCTGTTTCATTCGCACCACCAGCAACATTCCATCAACATGCGGAGCGATGATACATGGATCGCTCACGGCCAGAATCGGCGGCGAATCGATGAGTACAAAGTCATATTCTTCCCGAGCTTCCTTCAGGAGTTCCGAGAGCTTTGTATCAGACAACAGCTCTGCAGGATTCGCAGGTGCTCGTCCTGACGTGAGCAGAGACAGACGTTCGATGGCTGTCACCTGCACGACATTTCGCCATTCCACTTCGTTCTGCAACACATCAGCCAGCCCCACATCGTTCGACGCTTTGAATAACTGGTGCTGTGTCGCGCGTCGTAAATCGCAATCAATCAACAGGACACTCTTCCCTGACTGTGCGATGGCCGCAGCCAGATTCGCGGCAGTGGTGCTTTTTCCTTCTCCAGGAGCCGCACTGCTCAACTGAACTACCTTTTCTCCCTCTTTCATCGTGACAAAAAGGGATGTCCGGATCGATCGGTATGCTTCCGCGTCACGCGACCCCGGGCGATTGAAGAAGCACAATGCGGGTGAAATTCCCCGTTCTTTGGCCAGACGATTCGTATCGCTGGTGTTTCGGAACGATGGGACGGATCCCATGATCGGCTTCCGCATAAACGTTGTGACCTCGTCGAGCGTCTTGAGCGACGTATCTCGCCACTCGCGGAAATAGGAGAGGCAGAAGATCATGACGACGCCCAGCACTCCGCAGGTTCCGACCAGCTTCAGAACACGTTTCAAAGAACGTTCGATTCGAACCTGAGAAATCTGCTGTAAGCGATATCCTTCCTGGCCTCGTGAAATATCGTATTCGGCGATCTGGTCGAAGAGGCGTTCCAGCTGATCTTTCTTCATGCTGATTTCGTCTTTGCGACGCTGTTCTTCCACTTCGAACATCTCGGCCTGCTTGGCTTTCTGCTGAGCATCCTTGTGCAGCAGAGCAAGGTTTTCGTTATCCAGCTCCAGCTCTTTCAGCTGTCCAACCAACGTATCGCGATAGACCGAAACGATATCCATTCCCAACGCAGCAGATCGTGATGAGATCGGTTTGCCGCTTTCGTCCTTCAGTTCCGGTGGACGTAGTCCCTGTCGTGTGTAGAAGCCCAGCAAGGTCTGAATTTGCTTCCGAACATTTCTGACTTGAGTATGTTCCGCACCAAGCGAATGCAACAGTCGCTGCTCCAGCATCTGAGCCGTGAGTAACTGGGAATCGAGCTGAGCCTTTTCCGGAGACGATGCCATTGCAGCACCGCCGCCCGCTGTCCCAGGTCCACCACCTGCCCCTGCAGTTCCTGTCGACAATGAGTGCAGAACCCAGAACTCGAGCTCTTCTCTGGATGGCTTTTCTTCGATCTTGCGATCCAGTGTCGCCAGCCGGGCACGAATGCTCGAACTCTTTCGCAGGTTCTCGTTTTGAGCGGTTTCGATTGCGGCAAGTTCGGTTTCGTACTGGTTTGGAGCCTGTGTCTGCATCCCGTTCATCGAAATGACAGGGGACGCCTTGAGAAATACAGGAGCATTGTTGCGGAATGTCTGATACTCAACTTCCAGCTTCTGGATATCAGTTTCCAAGCCTTTTTGCCGATCCAGCAGCGTCTTGTAAAGCTGCTGTGCGTTTTGATCGCGGGTGTCTTCCAGATAATCGCCGTACGCTTCGACCATTGCCTGAACAACAGCTTTGGCAAGGTCCTTATTCGGGTGAAGGTACGACAGAGTGAGAACGTTATCGAACGAACTTTCCTGCCCGGCACTGCGGTCGACGGAAAGCCCTTCGGTCACTTCCCGCAATGGATCATATGCCCCGGCCAAAGAGGGGATTTCGCTGAGCCCGTGATCTTTGAACGCCCGTTCGACGATCAGGTCGGTTTTGATCAGCTGCACATGGTCGCCACGTTCTCCATAGCGATTCGCTTCCCCATTATTTTGAGGGACCGTTGCCTTCTTGGAAACGAGCACCTGCGTGGATGCAGAGTAAAGCGGCCCGAGATAGAGATACAGGCAGATTCCGGCCAGCAACCCGGCGAATAGACCTAACGCCAACGGTTTCCAAAGCGACAACACGAACTTCACGATGTCGATGGAGCGCCCAATTGAAGGTGTGTGAAACCCAAAGGGAGCGAAATCGAACTCGGCGGCGGAATTGGTTGGCTTTTGTGGTGCTGACACGAATTGATCCTCAGGGGACAGGCCCATGCCTGTTTCAGCGACAACGTCAAACTGACTTGATGCACAATGGAGGTCAGACCTCGACGGGCATGTTCACCAGCGTTACAGGCTGTTTACCAACGACTGTTTCTGCATTTGAGCGTGTTCGTTGCGATAGAAGTCCAGCGTCTTCTGTAGTCCGGCATCCAACGAGATGTTTGCGGAGTAACCCAGGTCATTCTGAATCGCGGAAATGTCAGCCCAGGAATGCAGGATGTCGCCTGTGCGGACTGGATAGAACTCTGGCAGGAACTGGAATTCCAGAACACGACAGATCTTCTCAAGCAGTTCAAGCACACTGATCGTGCTTCCGCTTGCAACGTTGTAAACGCGACCGGAAACCCCCGGGACTGTTGCAGCAAGAATATTTGCCTGAACCACATTCTCTACGAACACGAAATCGCGTGACTGCTCGCCTGTCCCGAAGATTCGTGGAGTGCGCCCTTCCAGCAAAGCACTTGCAAAGAGAGGGATCACTGCAGAATAAGGACTCTTCGGATCCTGACGCGGCCCGAAGACATTGAAGTATCGCAGTCGGACCGTTTCGAGGTCATAAGATGAAGCGAAGGATTCACAGTAGTATTCGCCAGCGATCTTGGCCGCCGCGTAGGGCGAAAGAACCTGCGGGACATGTGTCTCGCGTTTTGGCATCTCTGGTGAATCACCGTAAGCACTGCTCGAACCGGCAAAGACGACACGGCGAACACCGGATCTTCTCGCGGCGTCCAGCACGTTCAGAGTTCCTGTCACACAAACATCATGTGTCGCAACAGGGTCTTTGACGCTCAGCGGGACGGATGGCAGAGCTGCCTGATGGAAGACAGCGTCGCACCCCTGAACCGCAGCATTCACTGCGTTGGTGTCCCGAATGTCTCCCTGAATGAATTCGATCTCGTTTTCAACATGAGTCAGGTTTCGCAAATGCCCTGTCGACAAGTTGTCGAATGCACGCACCTCAACGCCCATTTTCACCAGCTGGGTGACCAGATGAGACCCAATGAAACCAGCAGCACCAGTCACCAGGCAGCGAGAGAGTGAATTCGACACAATGGCCCCTTGTTTTTTGCGATCAATTGCCCGTCATGAAATAACGGGTGATGCTGTCAACCTAGCTCGCAGCAGGGGGGCGTGTCGAAAAATGAAAACAATGTAGGAAAACTTCGACATCCTATTGTGACGATTAGCGCAACCAGCTCTGCCATGTTCCCGATTCGCAACACTCCGTCCCACTGCAGATGCGGAAACGCAGAAAGCGAAACAGAGCAGGGAGGGATCGGATTTATTCCGGCGACGAACACATCGCAAGGGACCCAAAAACTCGGACGGGAACGCAATTCTGGTCAGCAGTTACATCGGCAGCACAAAGAAAAACAGCCGGACTCCCATCAGGAATCCGGCTGTCGGCAACTTCACGACTCAGAGGTCTAAGTGAACTCACAGAATGGGCTCACGGAGCGTGATTATTCGTCTGTGACGCAGCCTTCGCTCGCGCTCTTTACGTTCTTGATATACTTGTAGAGAGTTCCGCGAGTTGCTGGAAGCGGCGGTTCAACCCATTGTGACCGACGACTTTCCAACTCTTCTGCTGACACATCGACGTTGATTTCGTTGCTTTCCGCATCGATGGTGATGATGTCACCGTTCTTCAACAGTCCGATTGTGCCGCCCACCTGAGCTTCAGGTGTGACGTGACCGATGATGAACCCGTGAGATCCACCGGAGAAGCGACCGTCGGTAATCAACGCCACTTTGTCTCCGAGACCTGCTCCCATCAATGCCGAAGTTGGAGTCAGCATCTCTGGCATCCCTGGGCCCCCTTTCGGACCTTCATAGCGGATGACGATGACTTCGCCCCCTTTGATTTCTCCCTGTTCCAGACCAAGGAGCATCGCTTCTTCACGTTCATAGCAAAGAGCCGGTCCCTTGAAGACCAAACCTTCTTTACCGGTAATCTTCGCGACGGCTCCTTCTGGAGCGACGTTTCCACGCAGAATACGAATGTGACCGGTCTGCTTGATCGGATGTCCGAGGTCGTGAACGACTTCCTGGCCCTTTTTGAGTCCATCGACGTTGGCAACGTTCTCGCCGAGTGTCTTGCCGGTGACTGTCAAGCAATCGCCGTTGATGAACCCTTCATCCAGCAGGTACTTGATCACAGCTGGTGTTCCACCGACACCGTGCAGGTCTTCCATCACAAACTTGCCTGATGGCTTGAGGTCTGCGAGGAATGGAACACGGTCGGAAACTCGCTGGAAGTCGTCAATGCTCAGTTCAACGCCAACGCTGCGAGCGATGGCGATCAGGTGCAACACGGCGTTTGTGGATCCGCCCAATGCAATCGTGACAACCATCGCATTTTCGAGGGCAGCGCGAGTGATGATGTCGCGTGGCTTGATGTCCTTTTCGAGCAGATTGCGAACTGCGGCTCCTGCGTTGAAGCACTCGTCCATTTTCTGAGGATCAACCGCAGGAATGGATGCAGAATACGGGAGCGACATCCCCATGGCTTCAATCGCACTCGCCATGGTGTTCGCGGTGTACATCCCTCCGCAGGCACCGGCGCCTGGGCAAGACTTGCGAATGATTTCCGCACGTTCTTCTTCAGTAATCGCACCGCTCAGATATTGCCCGTAAGCCTGAAATGCAGAGACGATGTCGAGCTTGTCGCCCCGTCTTGAACATCCTGGCTTAATCGTTCCACCGTAGACCATCAGACCAGGGCGATTCAAACGGCCCATGGCCATGATGCAGCCCGGCATATTCTTGTCGCAACCCGGCAGCGTGATAATTCCGTCATACCATTGAGCCCCGCAGACGGTCTCGATGGAATCGGCGATCAGGTCGCGGGATTGCAATGAATAGCTCATCCCGTCGGTTCCCATCGAGATGCCATCGCTGACCCCGATCGTGTTGAACCGCATCCCGACCAAACCGGCAGCGACGACCCCTTCTTTCACTTTCGCTGCGAGATCCAACAGGTGCATGTTGCACGAGTTGCCTTCGTACCAGCAACTGGCGATCCCAACCTGAGCCTTGTTCATGTCGGCTTCGGTCATGCCGGTTGCGTACAGCATTGCCTGCGAAGCCCCCTGGGATCGCGGCTGGGTGATGCGTGCGGAGATCTTGTTGAGCTGAGTCATGGGGCGCCTGGCCGTGTGAAAAACGTAAGTCCTGAAAATACAAACTGAGTCAACCTGCATTCCAAGTTGAATACAGGTTGCTCGCCGTTGTGCCATGTCGTCAGGTTCGATCGCAAATTGTCATACGCCGATGCTGCTCGACTCGCGAGGCAGGCGATCACGTTTCTTGCGAGACTTCACCTGAGTATCTGTGCAAAATTACTCAAAACAGAATTTAAAAGTGTGACGATTCTTGCATCGGTCGTCGAGTCTCCCATTGCAGATTGCACTGCCTGACAACCAATTCCGCAGGAGCTCCCGAATCGCAGGGAGGTTTCGACTCTATTCTTCGCCTGTCGGCCGGCTCATCAGAACTTCTGTCGCTTCCACAGGGTGCGTCCCCTCAAACAAGACGCGATAGATCTGCTCTGTGATCGGCATGTCGATCCCCTTGGCCTTCGCAAGATGATGGACCGCTCTGGTAGTGCTGATCCCCTCTGCCACGGAGGTCGAAGATGCAATGATCTCGGCCAATGTTTCTCCGCGTCCCAACCGTTCGCCTACCCGGCGATTTCGGCCATGCTGGCTGGTGCAGGTGGTGATCAGATCCCCCAATCCTGCCAGCCCGGCAAACGTGGCTGGCTCGGCTCCCAATGCGATCCCAAAACGAGTGATCTCGATAATTCCTCTGGTGATCAACGCTGACTTGGCGTTATCGCCATACCCCAGCCCATCGCAAATTCCGGCGGCAATCGCAATGACATTCTTCAGAGCCCCAGCAAGCTCGGCTCCGATGATGTCGGTATTAGTATAAACCCGAAAGCGGTCAGTCGAAATCAGGTCTTGAACCTGCTTTGCAATGCTGGCGTCTTCACAGGCAGCGACCACACTCGCCGGCATGCGTCGGGCGATTTCCTCAGCATGGCTTGGCCCTACAAGTGCGATGACCGGGCGCGGGCCCAAGACATCCTGAATGATCTCACTCGGACGTAAAAACGTCTCGTTCTCGATTCCTTTAATGACACTGATCGTGGGAAGCGGGGCCTTCAAATGCTCTTTAAGCGGAGAAAGCGCGAGTCGGAGATACTGCGACGGGATGGCAATAAACAGAAAGTCCGCACCAGCCGCGGCCAGATCGATGTCGTGAGTAATTTCGACCCGATCCGGAATACGAACCGTAGGGGGAAGCTGCGCATTCCCACGGGTCCGTCGTAGTTCGGCAGCGGACTGTTCGTCCCGAGCCCAGATTGAAATCGCAGTGTCAGGGTGTTCAGCGAGCACAATTGCGCACGCCGTTGCCATGGATCCGCTTCCCAGAATGGTCACTTTCGCAGGCATGGCGTCGTCGTATCCTCCATTGAACAGCAGGTTTAGCCAGATCATGGCCTCATCATGCTGCTTCGGTCCGCAACTCTTTCAGTCCGTCTCTACTGACAGTCTAATCGAATCATGTCGCCTTGATAGCATGCAAGGTTCTCTTCGAACGCATCTTCTTGTCAGATTTGCAGTCCAGCGAGCGACACGAGAGAGGGTACCAGGACTGAATCATGTATTCCTGATGCCGAAACGAACAGCGTCTCGTTGACGTCGACTTGCCAGCAAAATCGACACACTCGGCACACTTCACCGTATACGAGCTATAAATCTCTGCCAGTCTTCCCAATTCTCCCGAGACTCCTGCATTCACTGACATAAGCTTGAACTGATCGAGACAAGAACCATTCCGAGTTCGAGCAATCACAGCTCACAAGGAAAGAAAATGCAATCATTCGGATCTGGCAACGGACAATTTGTTGATCGCCGTCAGGGACCTCGCGGTACTGGACCAACTCCTGGTGCCGAACGTCGACAGTTCTCTGATTCCCGAAATTCTGTACGCCCTGAAGTCAACGAACTTGCAAACGCCGTCGACCAGTACAAGCTGGCCAATCGTCGTCGCTTTATCACGTTCGAAGAACTTTACGACGTCATGATTTCGCTCGGCTACCACAAATAACGGACGTCGCCGCGACAAATTGCAGTCGAAATCGAGTGCATTTCGCACTCGATCCGGCCAGAGTCCAGCATCTCCCCCCGTGGGACCAGTCGAGTCTCACCGGACCTCTGGCTCATGCCACTGGCCCATGCTGTGTGCGATGGCTGTGATCAAGATGCGTCGTGAAACGAGCCACCGTCGGAAATGAGAACGCATTCTCACATGGCGTCCGGACATCCGGTATGGATCTAAAGATCCAGCCCTCCAAGACCGCCTCGATTCTCCACGCTGATTCTTCGTGCCGATTCTCCATGAGTATCCAGAGGAGAAAGCAGCATCGGTCGCTCCCCAATCCGCGTGAGCTTTCAATCTTTTCTGTTTCGAGACGCAAAGCAGAGTTCCCGATTCACTCTCAGGGTAATACCATTGAGTTAAAGTGTCCGGGAGCGTTCCAGGCCGCTCATCCCTCCACACTGATCTGCATTTCCAGTTCGTGCCCCTCGCCATGGCGCCGCACCAACTGGAGTCTTTCAATTCAAACGCATTCGGGTCAATGACCACCGCCAATACTTCATCATCAGAAATTCCTCCCAGCGGACGCCTGCTGGGAGTTGATTACGGAACAAAACGAGTCGGACTGGCCCTGGCCACCCCAGACAGAACGTTCGCCAGTCCGCTGGAGACCTACGAGCGACGGAACGAACTGCTCGACACCCGCTATTACCGGTCGATTCTGGAAGATTATCGTCCCTGCGGAATCATCATTGGCCTGCCAATCCATGTGAACGGCGACGAAAGCCAGAAGAGTCGCGAAGCTCGGCAATACGGGGAATGGCTGCACCAACTCACAGGGCTGCCTGTGGCGTATTGGGATGAACGCTTCACCAGTGCCGCTGCCGAAGACTATCTGCTGGATGCCGATCTTTCTCGACAGCAGCGCAAGAAACGCATCGACAAAGTTGCCGCTCAAATTATCCTGCAAGCGTACCTGGACGCGAATCGACCGACTCCAGAACGAACTCCGGATGATGACGAATTCGGGGAATTCGACGAGTACCGGTAGAGCCTTGGAGCGAACCTGATCCAACTCGAACGGCCTGAAAGACAGTCGGACATCGCAACGCCGGCACCATCCATCGGTCCTCTCCCGAGGCACAGTTGCGACTGAATCTCAGAAACCTATAATCCATATGGACTTTGCGATCATGTCGCGCAAGTTCACACCCATACTTCTGAACTTGATCGACCTCCGCCGTGCGCGAATGGTTCAAAAATGTCTGGATCGCTGTGACGACCGTCCTGCATGGGATGTGGATCACACTGCGCACAGCATTACAGACGTATCGTCGCCGGACATTCACTGAGGTTTACGAGTACCCGGAACGTCCGGTCCCGGTGAAAGCACGCTATCGTGGGTTCCACCGATTCGATCTCACGACCTGCATCGGGTGTGACAAGTGTGCAGTCGCCTGTCCGGTTGACTGCATTTACATCGACAAGGTGAAGAGTCCCGTCGGCAAAGGCTTTCGAATCGAAGGCTTCACGATCGACTATACCAAGTGCATGTTCTGCGCTTTGTGTGTGGATCCATGCCCTGTCGACTGCATCTTCATGGGTGCCAATCACGACCTGAGCTGCTATAGCCGCGACGGGTGCATCGTCGACTATGCAAAGCTGCCACTGCAGATTGCCTGGGGACAATCGACACTCAACCCGACAGCAGTTGCGGAATCGAAAGCCCTGCATCAACCGGTGTGGGTTAAAGGCGAACCGAACCCGTTCGAATTCGCCGAACCTGTCAATGAAGAACAACAACCGATTCAACAGTAATTCAGCAGGCCCTTACAACTCGTCACTCCCTTGCTGACAACATGACCGACCTGACGCTTCACCTACTTCTGTTCACCGCTGCCGGGGCATCTTTACTGCTCGTCCCGCTGATTTTGGGCTATTTCATACGCCCGAATCTTCCAACAGACGAGAAGCTGGCGGTCTATGAATGCGGTGAACCAGCGATCGGGTCGAGCTATGTCCAGTTCGATATTCGCTTTTACGTCGTCGCGTTGCTGTTCATTCTGTTCGATGTGGAAGTGGTTTTCTTCTTCCCTTGGGCAACAGTCTTCGGGGGAGCAACTCAACTGGCAGATTCCCGCCTCTCCGAAGTCGCACGCACAAACCTGAGCGACAAACTGCTCAGCCTTCCCCCCGGCACGACAACAGCGGAAACAGCAATCACGTCCGCAGATGCCTTGTTGCTCGCACAGACCGGACTTGCTGATCTGCTGGTGTTCTTCGGCGTCCTGCTCGTCGGCTTCGCGTATGTCTGGTTTCGCGGTGACCTCGATTGGGTGCGATCGATGATCAAACAGGGACACACCGATCCCATCGCTCCGCGGCAACCACCGGCGCCGCCAGCAACTCACGAGTTAATCAAGAAGTAACTCCCAGCGAATTCGCCCATCAGGAGATCGCCAGAACCTTGCCATCGAGCAAGCTCTTCAGGTGAACACACCAGTCTTTGCAACCGCTGGAATCGAGTTGTCGCACAAAGGCCCTTGACGAAACTGGCCCGCGACTGAGAGCCTTGATCAGCGGTGCCAACGTCGCCTCGACCGCTGCCATACGGATTTCTCCGGAGACCTGGTAGTACAGCAACTCATCGAGATGCGAGTATTCCATGTTCGAGTCCGTAGCAGCTGGCGGAGCCGCCCAGAGGTGGCTGGGATTCAAGATCACCAGTGTGCGCGAACTCAAAATCCGTTGCTTCCAACCCACCGGTCGACTGGACAACTCTTCAAATCGGGCATGCTCCAATCGCTTTTGCAGTGAGAGAAGTTCGACACTTCTTGGCGCAAACAGGTCGAAGTATATCGCACGCTGTTCGGCAGTAACACACTTCTGCTTCATCATCCATGCGAGAAATGAATCGGTGTCAATCGACATCAATTCTTCACGGGAAACAGAGTGGACATACCGTGACAGAAGCGAGTTCAAACTCTTCGTGAGTGACTCGTCTCCAAAGTCAGGCAAGGCTTCCGGAAAGATCAAGGTTTCCTCCACTTCCTGTGGAATCTTGGTCGGGAGTTTCTGCTCAATAAACAACAGACGAACGGGTGAGCGCCGTCGTTGTCTAAAAAATTGACTGACCAGTGAAATCAGCATCTGAAACAGCCTCTGAACTTGTTCAGGACACGAAAGCCCGTCGCCGCCAAATGAGCTTCACTCAAACATAAACCACGCCCAATGCATTTGGCGGAAGTGTCTGGCGGAATGAAGCCAACGAATTGCAGTTCTTTTTCAGAAAAGGGGTTGTTCAGCGCGATTCGAAAACGCGGACAACGTGCCTCGTACTGACACGAATCTGCAAACGTCATTCGACGGGTGGGACGACGAGAAACGAGGAGCATGCGTACCCAGGTTCCAGTGGCAGGTGTGACACGGAAGGTTGTTTCGAATGGCACAAAAGCAGTTTGGGTGCCAATTTTTGCGGTGAGCCCGATTTTTCTGAGGATTCCCTTCAGAATCGCTCAGGATTTTCAACTGCCGGCAAATGACCAGTGATTTCCGCCGCCGGACCGGACTGTAATCGCATCGACAATTGCGGCATCAAACCGACGACACTCGTTCCAACTTCGCGCGGATTCCGTTCGCGGCTTGAAAGGCTGGATTTTCTCTGATACGGTCCTTCAATTCGCATTTGACAGTCCGCCAACCCGCCAACGCGGGTCATGTGTTAGAACGAGAAGGTATTGAGATGCATCACGTGACATTAATCCCAGGTGACGGGGTTGGGCCAGAAATCGCTGAAGCCACACGTCGCTGCCTCGACGCAACTGGCGTCAAAATCAGCTGGGACGTCCAGGAATGCGGTATCGAAGTCATCGAGAAGGAAGGCCAGATCCCGACTCGTGTATTCGATTCGATCAAGAAGAATAAAGTCGCACTCAAGGCTCCAATTACCACCCCAATCGGTAAGGGCTTTCGCAGTGTGAACGTTGCTCTGCGCCAGGAACTGAACCTGTACGCCTGCGTTCGCCCATGCAAGCAATACAAAGGTGTTCGTACATACTACGAAAACACCCCGGTCGACCTGGTGCTGATCCGCGAGAACACCGAAGACTTGTATGCCGGAGTGGAATTCCAGGCCGGTGCTGAGAAGACAAGCCAGCTGATCAAAACGATCAACGAATACGCAACCGGCAGAAAGATCAGCACTCACCCAGAGAAGACCGGCATCAGCATTAAGCCGATCTCTTATGAGGGAACTCGTCGGATCGTCGATTACGCTTTCAGCTATGCCAACAAGCAGAGCCGTAAGGTCGTGACTTCGGTTTGTAAAGCAAACATCATGAAGTTCACCGACGGCCTGTGGTACGACGAGTCCCGCGCTGTCGCTCTGGCTTACGGTGCCAAATTCGAATGGCCAGAACTCGCTAACGGTGTTGCTCCAGATGCTGAGCTGGTCGGAAAAGTTCCAGACCTGCATGGCTCAGTCGAGTACAACGAGCGACTGGTCGACAACATGTGCATGCAGCTGGTCCAAAAGCCAGAACTGTACGACGTGATCGTCACTTCAAACCTGTACGGCGACATCCTCAGCGACCTCTGTGCCGGTCTGGTCGGCGGCCTTGGCGTTGCTCCAGGTGCGAACGTCGGAACCGAAGGGGCAATCTTCGAAGCGACTCACGGGTCCGCTCCTAAGTACAAAGGCCTCAATAAGGTCAACCCGGTCGCTCTGATTCTGTCTGGTCGAATGCTCCTTGAGCACATCGGCGAACAGGAAGCAGCCGACAAACTGGAACGTGCCGTTTCCGCTGTCATTGCTGAAGGCAAAGACGTGACTTACGACATGAAGCAGGATCGTAACGATCCAACTGCAGTCGGAACTTCACAAATGGCCGACGCAATCATTCGCAAGATGCAGGCTGAATAGTTCCGTTCTCCACTTCTGCCCAGAAGAGGAGATCCGACTACAATCCAGACGGACTGTCGTTCATCGGCAGTCCGTTTTCATTTGCCTGGTGACTTTCTGCGCTGCCTGCAAATAATCCCGGAATACAATCCGCTGCAACAACGCATCAGCAGTGCGTTCTCTGCTAGACGATGCGCCGGTCAGGTCGTATGCTCAAGTCTGCTGAATTGACGTGCGGATCTTCACGAGGCGATCCGGCGATGAAATTTCATTGCCGTGAAATTGGCTCGTAACGTTTTCACACTACGAATGCAGAAAACGAATCATCAACGGGAGAAATGGGAATGCGTCTGCAACTTGCATGTGCTCTGTTCGGAGCAATCTTTATGTGCGCAACTCGGAGTGATGCCATGGAACCATTGAAAGTGGGCGACGCCGCTCCCGTGTTCTCTGCTCAGGACGACACTGGCAAGGAATGGAAATCCACGGACCATGTTGGAAAGAAGGCGATCGTCGTTTACTTCTACCCAGCAAACATGACCGGTGGATGCACCAAACAAGCCTGTAAATTCCGCGACGACATGTCCAAACTGACCAACCTGGACATCGAAGTTGTCGGCGTGAGCGGTGACGACGTCGCCAGCCACAAACTTTTCAAGAAAGCACACGAACTGAACTACACCCTGCTGGCTGACGTCAAAGGGGACGTTGCCAAGGCGTTTGGCGTTCCAGCAACCGCTGGCGAAAAGTCCCTGACAGCAAAGGTGGACGGGAAAGACGAAACATTCACCCGTTTCTTCACCATTAAACGCTGGACATTTGTCATTGGAAAAGATGGCAAACTGGCCTACATCAACCCAACTGTGAATCCGGAAACCGACAGCCAGAAAGTGGCCGAAGTTGTCGCAGCACAGAAGTAATCTCCACTACTTCTGCTCGATGCCGGACCACGACGGACATCGCCATTCACTCGACGGAGGTCAGCCTGAATTACATCAGGTTGACCTCTGGTCGTTTTGAGTTTCGCAGGAATCTCATCTGTTCCCCTTCCCCCAGACGGGTGATTCCGTGAAAATACCATCAGAGGAACAGGGCAGACCGACAAGACGCAACAGTCTCCACTGATGGCATCTTCTCAGATCGAGAACGCTTTCAGAAGTCGATCGCAGATAATTCAACTGCTCGGAAACCTTTGAAATCGGGCGATCCGGATCAAAATCCGGACGAAAGGTAAGACCGTGGAATTGGACGATTTAATCAGAACAAGCGGCGAATGGTTGCGTGGGACCGGTCCGGAATCGGACATTGTCGTTTCCACTCGAATTCGTCTCGCTCGAAACGTGGCTGGCTATTCATTTCCACCGCGCGCAGAAGAGTCGACCCGATCTGAGATCAACTCGATTCTTCGGGAACAGATCTCCGAGATCCCGTCAGGCCCGTCACTGAGCTATGTCTCAGTCAACGACCTGCCTAAGGTCGACCGTCAATTTCTGGTCGAACGGCAGCTCATCAGTCGCGAGCACGCTGAATCTCAGGGACCACGCGGTGCATGCATTGGTCAACAGGAAACCGTCAGCCTGATGATCAATGAAGAGGACCACCTGCGCATGCAAGTCCTGCGCAGTGGTTATTCGCTGGAAGACTGCTGGAGCGAAATCAACCGCATCGACGACGAACTCGAACAACGTGTCGCCTTCGCATTCAGCGACGAGTTCGGTTACCTGACTTCCTGCCCAACCAATGTCGGGACCGGAATGCGAGTCAGCGTCATGCTGCACCTGCCAGCGCTCGTCCTGACCAAGGAGATTCAACAGGTCTTCCAGGCGATGCACAAAATGAATCTGGCCGTACGTGGATTGTACGGCGAAGGAAGTCAGGCGATGGGTGACTTCTATCAGATCTCCAACCAGATCACGCTCGGAAAATCGGAAGAGCAGATCATTCAGAACGTGAAGCGGGTCATTCCCGATGTCTTGCGTTACGAAAGAAAAGCACGTCAAGCGTTGATCAAAGGAGACCGTCAGCGACTCCACGATCAGGTGTCACGAGCACTCGGCATTCTTGGCAGTGCCCGACAGATTTCGACCGAGGAGACGATGGAACTTCTCTCCAGCGTCCGCATGGGAATCAACCTCGGGCTGGTGGACGACGTCGAGATCGGCACGATTAACGAACTCTGTATTCAGACACAACCGGCCCACCTTCAGAAGATTCGTGGCGAAGCCTTGGAGTCATCTGAACGCAACGCGGTTCGTGCCACATTGCTCCGTGAACGTCTGATCGGGAAGCATCCCAACCAGAACTAGACCGGTTGAGTCACTGGATCGATGTGGACGGTCTTAACTGGCCGTCCACCCTCCATCTACCGTCAGCACACTTCCAGTGACGTAGCTACTTGCATCACTTGCCAGGTAAATGACGCTTCCCTGAATCTCTTCAAGGCGCCCCCAACGCTTCATTGCGACGGCACCGATGATCGAGGTTTTCGCCTCCTCCGTATCCGCAATCGGGACATTCATCTCTGTCAGGAACGGACCGGGGCAAATCGCGTTACAAGTGATCCCGTAAGGGGCGAATTCTAATGCCATCGCCCGAGTCATTTGGACGATGGCTCCTTTACTTGCGGTATAAGGGGTCCGGTTGGCAAGACCGACAAGGCCCAGCGTACTGGCAATGTTAATGATGCGTCCGGTGCCTGCTTCCTTCATCACCGGAACAACTTCCTTGGTGCACAGCCAGGGCCCTTCAACATTGGTTCGCTGGACTTGCTGGAATTGATCCAGCGTGATGTTTTCGATCGGTCCACGAATATTGATGCCAGCGTTATTCACCAGAATATCAATCTTGCCGAACGCGGAGAGTGCGAGATCGACCATCGCAAAGACCTGAGCCTGGTCTGTCACATCGGCGGCACATCCGACGACCTTCGTTCCATAATCTTCTGAAAGCTGCGTGGCAGCATGTTGCGCCTCTTGCAGGTTTCGACTCACGATCAGAACGTTCGCTCCGGCTGAGGCCAATCCCGCGGCCATTGCCAGCCCGAGCCCTTTCGATCCACCAGTGACAATCGCAGATTTTCCAGCAAGGTTGAACAGTTTAATGCCGGGAAGCAGTGACATAGGTCAGACCATTCGGAAGCAACAAAAGGAAGCATTCATCCACTCCCTGTTACTCTACAGAACAGAATCCAGTTGACCATCTCTGAAAGGGAAAACCGGAAGCCCTCTCCCGGAACTTGCCGAGAAGGGCCTGTACAGATCTTCCAGCAATGCAAAGATTCACCAACTACGGTCACAGACGCTGCATGATTTCTGAAATTGCTCTAACATTCAGGGCTGGAGTCGAGATTTCTGAAGCACGGCAATCCAATCGTGTGCCGAACTCGTCGGTACAGAACGGATGAAATCGAGCGATAACAACGACTCCGGTATTGAACTCATCATTTTGGGGATCATTCGCATTTGAACCCACAGCGAACAGCATCGGCCATCTCGAACCTCGTCCCGCAATGGATCGGGGGGCTTACGTACGCTTTAGTCTTCCTGATTACCGGGTTAATTGAAACCACCCGTTGGGCAGATCCCGAGCAACGGAAAGACGCATTGACGGGATGGATGGCCGGGCCAACGGCTGACTGGTTTCCATTCGCACCACTGTTGATCCTCCTGATCCTCTGTACTGCAATCCGTTCCCCACGCCGCACGGCGATGGACAGGAAATCAAAGTTCTCCACCTGGCTCACCCAATCATCACGCGATCGGTCCAGCTTGTTGCCAACCTGGGGGACAGCACTACTGATCGGGGGACTCGCTTTCGTCATCGCTCGTCAGTCAGAAGCGCCGTATGCCACACTTCCACCGGCATATCACGATGAATTCAGTTATCTATTTCAGGCCGAAACATACTTACAGGGACGAGTCTCGTTCCCGAGCCATGTAACACACCCGGAATTGTTTGATCAGGTACATGTGCTGAACGAAGGCATGTTTGCCAGCCGTTATTTCCCGGGCGTCGGCCTCTGGATCGCTCCATTCCTGGCGATGGGAGATCCTCATCTCGGGCATCAGATCGCACAGGCAATCGCCGCGTTTCTCATATTCTGGATCGGCCGGGAACTCTCCAGTAATCAGGTCGGGATTCTCGCCGGACTTCTGTTTGCGTTGTCCCCCGGCATGATCCTGTTCAGCACACTGTTGCTGTCACACCATCCAACACTGGTCGGGCTGCTTCTCTTCCTCTGGGCGTTTCTGTACTGGATACGAACAGCAAATCTGACAGTCCTTTTCCTCTCTGGGATTGGTCTGGCTTTCGCCATGCTCTGCCGTCCCATGACCGCCGCTGGTTTCGGGCTTCCCTTTGGAATCTTCTTTCTTTACTGGTGGATTACCGGACGTCCGCTACACGATCGATCGATGAACACGGTCGCGATTACAGAGACTCAGGAAATCAAGAAAATCGTCGACAAGCATTTCGTTCGCGAGGAGAATGAACGCCCCCCTGTCACGCCATTTCTGCAACGAACTCTCGCAGCGGTTGTCTTGGGTCTGCCGCTCGTTTTCGGGTTCGGTGTGCTGCTGGCAACACAGCATGCAATTACCGGTTCCGCACTGACTTCACCGTATCAGTTGTATACCGACATCTATACACCTCGACATCGCTACGGCTTCAACAATGTGGTGATCGGAGAACAGCATCTCGGGCCAAAAGTCCTCGACAATTATGATCGCTGGGCCGAGAACCTGACTCCTGAACTCGCGTTGAAGAACGCCGGAACGCGACTCACAACCAGTATGCGATGGACACTGGGGATCGTCCCGCTGATGCTGGCCGTCATTCCAGTGCTGCTCACTCCCTGGCTCGGCAGCCCCCGCTGGTTATTGATTGTCGCGTCAATTGTCACGTTGCACCTTGCCCACATCCCGTACTGGTTCACTGGGATCATGAACTGGCACTATGTGATGGAAACTGCTCCCTTGTGGCTCCTGTTGTTTGCAGAAGGAAGCACCCGACTTGATCGCACCTGGGCCGCTGAGGGAATGCTGGGAATTCGACTCTGGTGGCGAGCAATGATTCTCACAGCAGTGCTGGTCAATCTCGTCACCATTCCCCCCTTGTGGCCGGGACGACTTCCGCAGGGACTTGCAGAGACCGCGTTCTCACGACGGATTTATGATCACTTCAGACTGTCGATTGAAGAGTTGCGCACCGGTCAGGATGCAGTTGTGTTTGTGATTCCGGATCCAACCGACCGCCATATTGATTACATCTCAAATCCGCCGTCGTTAACCGGTCCGGTCCTTGTCGCCAGAGTGAATTCTCTGACTCAGGCGAAAGAGCGAGCCAGTTTATTCCCGGATCGGGTCGCCATTGTTTTCAACGCGTCCCATCGCAGTTGGGAACGACTCCCTGATCCCGCTAAGGCAAAGTAGCGAACGCCCGGCTACTCCCTTCATAATCAGAGAGTAAGCAAACCGAGTTGATTGCAGTTTGAGGAATGCAGAGAAATGCTGGTCGGTATCTTTTCAGACACGCATGATCATCTCGACAACCTGCGGCGTGCCGTCGCACTCTTCAATGAGCGCGAGTGTGAGTACGTACTCTTTGCAGGGGATCTCGTCTCAACATTTGCTGTCCCTCCACTTCGTCAGTTGAAATGCCCTCTGTATGGCTGTTTCGGCGACAATGAAGGAAACCGAATCGGCATCGTCGGAGGCTTTCGCGTGATCGGTGAGATTCGCGAAGCCCCGGCAGACTACGTCCTTGCCGATGGCACCAAAGTGGTTATTGCCCACATGCCGAGTCAGCTCAAAGCGTTTCAGGGCGAATTCGATGTCGCCATTCACGGGCATACGCATCGCCCGTCGATCAAGACTGATGAACAAGGACGACTCATCATCAATCCCGGTGAGACCTCGGGCTGGACCTATAACAAACCAACGGTCGCACTTCTGGAAACCACGACCAGACAAGCGGAAATCATCCCGTTGGACGTGTCGATTCCCATTCCGAGCTGGGACGAGCAACGGCGACGTAAGAAGGAATAGCCACACGCACGCAACGGCGTGATTGCTTAATAACCTTGGGTGTTTCCAACTTCGCCTTCAATGGGTGGCAGCCCCAGCCGAATTCGCCATTCATTCAGCAGCACTGCCGATTTGCTGGTTCCGATTCGCGTGGCTCCTGCTGCACGAAACGCCAGAACATCATCGATCGTGCGCACTCCGCCTGCCGCTTTCACCTGAACATGCTGAAGCGACGTGTTCCTCATCAGCATGACATCGTCGAGTGTTGCTCCATGAGTCCCGAAACCTGTGGAAGTCTTCACCCAATCGACATTGAGCTCTCCACAAATTTCGCAGAGCCGTCGTTTGTGATCGTCGGTCAGATAGCAGTTCTCGAAAATCACTTTGACTTTACGCCCCGCTGCGTGT
Organism: Planctomicrobium limosum; assembly: GCF_051465645.1. Lineage (GTDB taxonomy): Bacteria > Planctomycetota > Planctomycetia > Planctomycetales > Planctomycetaceae > Planctomicrobium. The sequence goes on from NZ_CP195790.1 coordinate 3,606,223, forward strand.
GCGGACTCGGTCACTCCCTGAATCTCTTTCTGCACGGGCACCCATAATCCGCTCAATACCTGCGAAATATTGACGACCATGTCCAGTTCTTCGCAGCCATCGGCAATCGCCTGATCCGCTTCCCGTTGCTTCACGGAAGTCATCTGCCCGCCATGTGGAAATCCAATGACTGTACTCGGCTTCACCTCAGATTCCGCAAGCCGTTCGGCACAATGCCGCATCGCATACGGAAGAATACAAACGCTGGCAACGTCGTACTTTAACGCCAGAGAGATCCCGGCATCGAGTTCGGAGGTCGTGAGGTTCGGGGTCAGCAACGCATGGTCGATCATGCGTGAAATGTCGTGGTAAGTCACTGATTACTCGAATGCAAAGAGTTTCTTTGAACGCAGACAATCGGATCTGCTGAAGTTGGAAAAGTGACGTCAGCAAATCGCCAGACTTTATACCGAAACGAATCCTCAAGCGGAGGCCAGTTCGGGAAATCCGACGATTCGTTGAGTGTCTGTCTTTCAAAAATATTACAAATGCAGATCTCACTCAGCGACCAGTCAACATAGGTCGATGGGTGTACTTTTGACGTGCATCTGCGAAAATGATTCTGCGGACGCCAGGCCTGAATCCGGATTGCACGCATCTTTTCCCACGGGACGCGGATTCAGGCTGACTTTTTGAATACATCATTGCGAACACATCAGCAGATTCAGTTGTTCGATCTGCCACTTCCTGACTTTTGTGGAATGGGATGTCATCTATGTCTGAAAAGTCTGAACCGACACGTCGGGATTTTCTGAAAACATCATCCGTTGCAGCGGCCTTGGGAGCAGGGTTACTGCAGGGAATTTCCAGCCGGGCATACGCCGCTGGCAGCGACGAAATCAAGATCGGACTCGTGGGTTGCGGCGGCCGTGGAACCGGTGCCACCGCACAAGCATTGTCCACCCAAGGCAAAGTTAAACTCGTTGCGATGGGCGACACGTTCCGTGACGCCATCGACAACTCGCTTCGCAACATTCAACGTGAAGTGTCCGGAAAACCAGACGCTGAAGTCGACGTTGAAGAAGCCCGAAAATTCGTCGGTTTCGACGCCTACAAGCAAGTGGTTGACTCTGGAGTCGATCTCGTCATTCTCGCAACCCCACCAGGTCTGCGTCCGATCCACTTTGAATACGCTGTTGCCCAAGGCAAGAACGTGTTCATGGAGAAGCCAGTCGCCGTCGACGCCCCAGGCGTTCAGCGCGTTCTGGATGCTTCCCGAATCGCCAAAGAGAAGGGCCTGAAGGTCGGCGTTGGTCTGCAGCGTCACCACCAGAAGTCGTATCTCGAATTGATTGGCCGCCTGAAAGAAGGCGAATTCGGGGAAGTTCGTGCCATTCGCGTGTACTGGAACAGTGCCGGGGTGTGGGAACCACGCGTCACCCGTGATCAGGTGAAGTCAGAGATGGAGTATCAGATTCGCAACTGGTACTACTACAACTGGCTTTGCGGCGATCACATTTGCGAGCAGCATATTCACAACCTCGACGTTGGGAACTGGGTGATGGGCGGCTACCCCGTCACTTGCAACGGCATGGGCGGACGTGAAGTTCGTAAGGAACCGAAGTACGGTGAGATCTACGATCACCATGCTTGCGAGTTCACCTACGAAGACGGCACCGTCATGTTCAGCCAGTGCCGACACATCAAGAACTGCTGGAACGACGTCTCTGAGCACGTCCACACCACAAAAGGGATTGTGCATCTCGGTTCAAATCCACGGTTTGAACCATTCGGTGGAGGCAAAGCCGAACGTGTTCGTGAAGGGGGCAACCCTTTCCAGGTCGAACACGACGATATGTTCGCCGCGATTCGCAAAGGGGAAGCCTATTCCGAGGCCGACAACGGAGCGATGTCGTCAATGACCTCGATTCTCGGTCGTATGGCGACTTACTCCGGAAAAGAACTCACGATGAAAGACGCCCTGGAGAAGGGAATCGGCATCGTTCCAACTGAATTCAGCTGGGATGCAACTCCGCCAGTCGTTCCGGGACCAGATGGTGCGTACCCAATCGCCATCCCAGGGGTGACTCAGGTTCTCAAGGCGTAATCACGTTTTGATCTTCTGACAGCATAAATACTGCTGTTCTGACATTCACAGGCTGAAAGCGGGTTCAAATTGAGCACGCTTTCAGCCTGTTTCTTTTAAGTCCGTAATCCAGACACAATTCAGGTGACAAATTCACGCGAGAACAGAGACGATTGGAAGACAACGCCCAGTCAAACGGGTAAAATCACGTTCCTCTGCCGTCGCCTTTCGCAGTCGCATCAACGCATCAGAATCTCCCCTTCAGAATGTCAATCAAGGGGATCGACTCATCCTTCTGAAGCGTTCGTTCCGATTTGAAATGTGACCTGCATGAGGTTCACGCACTCCTTGCGACGATGCATGGAGTCGTCTGCAATTGACTGAAAAATGCAGGCTGCTGCCGGTCAATACGCCTCGATCTTTGCCTCGATCTGGAATCATCGGAGAGTCATGAGCACGCGTCCTTTTGCTCACCTGCACTGCCATACCCATTATTCCCTGCTGGACGGAGCGAATCGCGTTCCTGACCTCATCAAGCAGGTCAAAAATCTGGGGATGAATTCCTGTGCGATCACGGATCACGGCAACCTTTACGGAAGCCTGGAGTTCTATCAGGTCTGCAAGAAAGAAGGGGTCAATCCGATCCTGGGGTACGAAGCGTATATCGCCCCGGGGCATCGTACGGACCGCAGTGCCAGTCGCCTGAAAGAAGCAGCGTTCCACCTGACGCTGCTGGCGATGAACCGTACCGGTTTCCAGAACCTGACCAAACTTTCGTCCAAAGCGTTTCTGGAAGGCTTCTATTACAAGCCTCGCATCGACAAAGAAATCCTTGAAGCCCACAACGAAGGAATCATTTGTCTTTCCGGGTGTGCTTCCAGCGAACTCTCGCGCATGCTGCTGGCCGACGAGAAGGATAAAGCCAGACAACTCATTGACTGGTACATGAAAGTCTTCGGTGATCGCTTCTATCTGGAAATTCAGGATGCGGGCGTGGAGATTCAGCAATCGTGTGCGGAAGCAACGATTGATATCGCCGACAAGATGGGATTGCCGCTTGTTGCGACCAACGATGCCCACTATCTCTGTCAGAATGACGCGGACGTTCACGACGTGTTATTGTGCGTGAACACCAAGGCGTTTCGCAGTGATGAAAAGCGAATGAGGATCGGAACGGATCAGCTCTTTCTTCGCTCGCCAGAACAGATGTATGCCGCGTTTCCAAAACACGCGGAAGCCGTGGCGCGATCTCAAGAGATCGCAGACCGCTGCAGCATCGATCTGGACCTGAAAACGCGACACTTTCCAGTCTTCACACCACCACCGCCCAAAACCGACGTCCAATATCTTCGCGAAGTCGCCTACGACGGACTGAAGTGGCGTTACGGTGATGCGCCCGAACAGAAGTTCATCGACCGCCTTGAGTTCGAACTCGGCATCATTGAGCGGATGGGCTATTCGAGCTACTTCCTGATCGTCTGGGACTTCGCTCAATTCGCTCGAGCAAAAGGGATTCCGTGTACCGCGAGAGGTTCGGCATGTGGCGCTATTGTGGCGTATCTGCTCGGGATCTCGGACATTTGCCCAATCGAATACGACCTGCTGTTCGAACGATTCCTTGATCCGAGTCGAACAGAAGCTCCCGATATCGATATGGACTTCTGCCGGGATCGCCGGGAATGGGTCATCAACTATGTGAAAGAGAAATACGGGCACGCCAACGTCGCCCAGATTGGAACCTTCGGCACATTGAAGGCCAAGGCAGCCATTCGCGACGTCGCACGCGCTTTGTCCATTCCGCTGAAACGCGCGGATGAAGTCGCGAAGATGGTTCCGGAAACCCTGAACATCAAACTCAAGGACGCTCTCAAAGAGAGCCCTGAGTTGAATGCGGCTTACGAGAGTGACCCGCAAGTGAAGGAACTGATCAACTACGCGATGGCTTTGGAAGGTCTCGCGAAATCAGCGGGAACGCACGCGGCGGGTGTCGTGATCGCGGATAGACCGCTCGATGAATACATCCCGTTGCAGAAGATCAGCGGTAAAGAAGACGTTCTGACTCAATGGACCGAAGTTGAAAAAGCCGGTCTGCTGAAGATGGACTTCCTTGGACTCCGCAATCTGTCGATTCTCGACAAGGCGGTGATTAACGTCCGAAAACACCGTGGCATCGACATCGTTCCCAAAGACCTGCCGCTCGACGACACCGAAACATTCGCTCTGCTGCAACGTGGCGAAACAAAGGGGATTTTCCAGCTAGAGTCGGGAGGGATGCGAGACCTCCTTACCAAGATGAAGCCGGATAAATTCGCAGACATCATCGCGACATCGGCGCTCTATCGCCCAGGCCCTCTTGAAGGGGGGATGGTGATGACGTACGTGAACGTGAAACATAACCGTGAACCGATCCCGAAGGTTCACCCGATCGTCGACGGCGTTCTCGATGAGACGTACGGCGTGATGGTGTATCAGGAACAGGTGATGCGCATTCTCAATCGCCTCGGGGGGATTGAGCTGGCGAGTTCCTATAAGTGCATTAAGGCCATTTCCAAGAAGACTCTGGATGTGATGGCCGGCTATCGCGAACAGTTCGTCGAAGGAGCCGGAACGCACGGGATGCCGAAAGAGCAGGCTCAGGGGATCTGGGACCTGATCGAGAAGTTCGCCGGTTACGGGTTTAATAAATCGCACTCGACTGCGTACGGAGCGATTGCCTACCAGACTGCCTACCTGAAAGCTCACTATCCAGAAGAGTTCATGGCAGCGCTGCTGTCCTGCGGAATGGAATCAAGCGAACGTATCTTCGAGCATACCGACGACGCACGTCGTATGGGGATTGAGATTGTTCCCCCAGATGTGAACGTCAGTGACGTTGAGTTCAGTCTGATTGTGGAGAAGCAAGCGAAGGATGCCAAACGCCGCGTCTCCTTCGGAATGGGAGCAATCAAAGGGGTCGGACTGAATGCGGTTCAGGCGATTGTGGATGAGCGCAACGCCAATGGAAAATTCAAAGACATCTTTGATCTCTGCGAACGGGTTGATCCCAAATTGCTCTCCAAGGGAGTCGTCGAAACTCTGGTCAAAGCAGGTGCTCTCGATAGCTTCGGACCAACACGACCACAGCACATGCAGGTGATTGACCGTGCCGTGCAGGGGGCAGCGTCTCGACAGAAGGACAAGGCCCGAGGTCAGCGTTCTCTGTTTGGCGAGCCGGAACCAAGCAGCAAACAAGACGACACTTCCTCTCAGGCGGCGATCCCGCCAGCTGAAGACTGGCCGCACAGTCAAACACTGGCCTATGAAAAAGAAGTCTTCGGGTTCTATCTGACATCGCACCCGCTGACCGAATTCGCCGATCAGATTGAAGCCTTCACACAGCAGACCACCAAAGACTTGCGTGACCTTGGCGATGGAAAAGAAGTCCTGCTCGGCGGAATGATTGCCTCCATCAAGAAGGCCACGACCAAGAATCCTTCTCGCAACGGCAACAGCAAGTACGTGAACTTCGACCTCGAAGATCCGGCCGGTGTCGTCCGCTGCATCATGTGGCCGGACGACTACGCAAACGCGGGAGAAAAGGTGGTCTCCGACACGGTTGTCCTCGTCCGTGGACGTATCGATTCACGCGGGCGAGAACCCAACATCATCGTGAACAAACTCTTCACTATGGCCGACGCGGAGAAGGAATTCACAAAAGCCATCGCACTGGTCCTGAAACGTGGATACCACACTGAAGAGGACATGAAACGTGCAAAGGACATTCTGAGCCGGTACCCAGGCAAGACTCCAGTAGTGGTCGTCGTCGACACGATTGAAGAGAAGGTCGACGGAAAGCAGAACGGGACACAGGAACTGATCCGAGTCGCCACCGGTCGACGCCTGCGAGCGTATCTGACCACGCCGATGACGGTCTCTGCGCGACCAGAATTAAAGCTTGAACTGCAAGATGCGCTCGGTGAGGGAGGTTGTCGATTTCAGGCAACCGCCCCATCAGGAAGCAACCAATCCCATTAGAGCACTTCTGGAACGAGAGCATTTCCAGAAATCGTTGAGCGTTTCCGACAGGCGAGATTGGAATTAAGCTTCTGCCTCTCGGGAAAGCTGCTGCGCGGCCGCATGACAGGCAAATCCGGTCTAACTCCTGAGCATCAGGGGAGTCAGCAAAACGGTTCATGCACAAAAATAGCCGTGCACACCATACTCGATGAGAGTCGTGGTGATGCACGGCCAAAAGTGAGCATCGAATCAGGTTTGATAGACCGACTGAAAGTGGCGGCCAACGGCACGCGGGAACAAAATTTCACAGAGTGAAAATGCTGTTACGCGGCCACCTGATCGATTGAACCGACTCTACTTCTTTTCGACTTCGGCTTCATCGTCTTCAAGATCGTCGTCGTCGACATCATCATCGTCTTCGTAGTCGTCTTCATCTTCATCGTCGTCTTCGAATTCGTCGTCGAAGTCTTCATCGTCATCTACGAGTTCGATTTCAACGAATTCGCCTTGACCGTCTTCACGTTCAAACGCGGTTCCGACTGGAGACTCGAGATAAGGAATGATGTCTGGATCGTAGTTGGCAATGGTGTTCACATCGAAAACACCAATGTTCGACTCTTCGTCCAGATATTCCTGTGACTCTGCGCCGGTCAAAAAACGCCAGCCACTATCGACGTCATTATCAGGCTCTTCCCGATACATGAACGAGATCTTGTGGCCTTCGACCGTAATGGCATCGGTTGCAAAGCAGAACCCAATGCCTTCAGCCAGTGGCTTCAGTTGGTCATCTGAAAGTTTGTAACGCTTCTCATTCTCATTCGACATCGCAATTACTCCTGATCTTCTTCAATCTCTTCGACGTCTACAGCTTCGAAAAGACTAGTGTCTTCGTTGCGAGCAAATGTCGAGCCTACCGGTGCATCGAGAAACTGTACAATGTCTTCATCGCAGTTTGCGATATCGTTGACATCATAGAATCCGCCGCACTCTGGATCCGCAAGGTATTCCTGAGTTTCAAAACCAGACAGAAAACGCCAGCCGCTATCTTCCTCATCTTCCGGTTCTTCCCGGAACATCAGAGCGACGGGGGCGCCTTCTTCTGTAATCATCTTTGTTGCAAATCCAAGCCCTTTGCCAAGAGCAAGTGGCTTGATTTCCTCTGGGGAATCAGAGGAATTTGATTGATCTGCATCTGACATTCTTATTTGCCTTCCATTTCGGATCTGAAGACGTTGATTTATCGGGCTAAAAGCCAATTCAGGAGCGAGCCATCTCTTAAAGTGCACGACACATGGCAGGCATTCGCACCTGATAATATGAATCTATTGGGAATCTGAATCGAAGCAGTTGCCTGAGCATTGATACTCATGCGGGACGAGAGTGGGCTCATCTTTTAAGGACGAATTCTCCACCAAATCCCTTGCCACTGCGTTTCCGAATTCGCTCTATCGTTGAAAATCTGACAGCGGTATACTTCCGCCCCCTTAACAGGGCCAGCAAAGTGTATCAGGTGACTTCACCCACAAACCAGTGGGCCAGAAATATTGAAGTTTCAGACCGGCAGCAGGACGCTGCAACTGAAAGATCACCTTCGCAAAAGCAGATCAGACAAGAGGTTGAGAGATGCGAACGATTGCCGTCATGAATCAAAAGGGAGGTGTCGGGAAAACGACCTCCAGCGTCAATCTCGCGGCAGGTCTGGCTCGACAGGGGAAGAAAGTCTGCCTGATCGACCTCGACCCACAGGCTCACGCATCTCTGCACCTTGGAGTGGAAGTTGCCAGCGGCGCACACTCTGTCTATCAGGTTTTCACCGGAACACGCACATTCAGCGACATCTCACAAATGGTCGCGCCAAACCTGTGGCTGGCCCCAGCCGACCTGGATTTGGCAGCAACTGAGCTCGAACTTGTTGACGCACAGAACCGAGAGTTCGTGTTGCGTAACGCCCTGCAGGCCAGCGGTGCGTACGAAGCTTATGACTACATCATCATGGACTGCCCACCATCTCTGGGTGTCCTGACGATCAACTCACTCTCTGCGGCGTCAGAAGTCTTCATTCCGTTACAGCCACACTTTTTCGCTCTGCAAGGGCTTTCCAAGCTCTTTGAAACCACCGCGCTGGTTGCACGTCGCCTCAATCGAAACCTGAAAGTCACCGGAATCATGCTCTGTCTGTATGAAACCGGAACACGACTCGCCGGGGACGTGACCGACGACCTGATGATGTTCCTGAACAACAGCGATCCGCACGCTCCGTGGGCATCCGCCAAAGTCTTCCAGTCACGAATTCGCCGCAACATCAAGCTCGCAGAAGCACCAAGTCACGGGCAAGCGATCTTTGACTATGCACAGGGATCAACTGGTTCACAGGACTACACCAACCTGGTCAGCGAAGTGATTGCGGCAGAAGCAAGCCTCAACATGACGCGAGCAGCTTAGCACCATTCGATCGCGATCAACTCTGCGAATCGACTACGGAACTTTCGGGGCGTGCGTTTCCACCCACAGTGAAACGACACGCCCCACTTTCGTTAATGTGGTCGCCGAACATGCTGCCGGAATGTCGTTTCGCAAATGCCAGTGCGGATAATCGAAATCGATGACGTCACAGGTGGGAATCTTGGCGATTGTATTCAACGGAATGTGATCGTCGAGCACTTCATGTTTGCGTCGGGCAACGAACTCTCTGACACCGGCTCGCCGAGCGGTATCCCACACTTTTCTCGTGACTTCCGGGGCGTATTTCAGACTGTTTCCTTCATAGAAGAAGGTCGCATTCTTGCCAGCCACCATATCCAGCAGAACCCCCTCCCGATAGCGCGGGCTACCGGCGGGCGCATCTCGATACGCCTTGGCAAAATACTCTGAGCCGTGGAAGTATTTATCGGTCTGGGCATAGACCAGTTCTTCGCCATCGAAAATCACAAAATCGACAGCTGGCTTCGTCGGCAACGTCGCAATCTGGTTCCCCAGTTCCATCATCAACGCGACACCACTGGCGCCGTCATTCGCTCCAATAAATGGCAGCTCTCGATGCGCTGCATTCGGTTCGCGGTCCGGCTTGGGTCGAGTGTCGTAGTGACAGCACAACAACAGACGTTCCGGTGCGTCGGGCTTCCAGCTGATCACGATGTTCCTCATTCGCACAGGCCCACCAGACAGTGGGTGTGGAACGTCAAAATCCTGATACTGAACTGTCGCCCCTAATTTCGTGAAGTGCGCAGTGATCAATTCCTGCTGCTGCGTCATCTGCGGGGTCCCGGAAATTCGGGGACCGAGAGCACAGATCGATTCCAGATACGAAAAAGCCCGCTGTCCATCAAATGATGAAACAGCAGGCTTTTGTGCAAAGCTAATCGCAGACAGCAGCTGGAGGCTAAGAATGAATGCAACAAGTCGTCTGGTCACAGCAACTCCAAGTTTGGATCGGTTGCCTGACCATACCTCCCGGATGCGTCGATCTCAACTCGCAAGCCGCGTTCAAACAAATCGAATGCGTTTTCCGCATGGATGCCACTTGTCAGAAGCATCTTAAAAACGACACGAGATCAAAGTTCACATCAAGCGAATGACGCCAGACGATCCTGCAAGTTCTCAATGGCAGTCAACAGACGCTGTTGCAGCGGAGCAGGTAAACTGGTGAAGTCTTCCAGCACTGAGGGAGTCAGTGTCGAGACCACACGTTCAACACTGATCGCAGCCTTCTTCACGATCTGTTCTGAGCTGAGTTCCTCGCGCGGGGCAGATTCTCCCCCTTGATTCGCATCCCCGCGAGCCCCTTTGGCAAACGGAGTGTACTCACCCTGCCCAGCACCACCGATTTCTCGGGCTGCTGACATTGCCATGGAAGGACGATCGGAATCCGCTTCAAACGGAACAGAAGAATAGTCTCCACCACGGCCTTCGCGAACAAAGGCTTCCGGATCCTGAACCATTCCGACCCCGGGAGTGATGAACGCGTCGGCCAGCCCGAACGGGGCTTCATCGGACGCATCTTCACTCAAATCTTCGCCATGTTGCGCACGCCGCCAGGCCTTCATTTCCGCGACAGTCGCTTCCATGTCGTTCGCCCATTGCAGACATTCCGCCGCGTCTTCCCAATTGATCACCACGTAAAAGTGGGACCATTTCAAATTGGGATAGTTGGCATGTACGTCGGCAAAGGTTTCCCAGACGCGACGACGTTGATAAACCTGATCTCCACTCAACCCAATGAGCTGACCAAAATCGGCATCGGTCCGTCCTCGGGAATAGCGCTGAGTCCATTGGGACGCACATTCGCCAATTTCCCAGTTACAGCTGCTGAGAGCACGCTGTGCACGAACGACAAGTTGGTCTTCTGTCTCGATTTCAGGAGTCGACATGGATGACATGTTGTCCTTGAACAATAAAAAACGGCGGCAAAACCAATGAACAAATGTATCGCAACAATATTACCGGCAGGGATTCTGTAGGACCAGACTGAAGTCCTTGAAAATCCCGAATCACAATTCAATGTGACAAAGTCTCTGTCACATCTCTCCTGAATCCTAAAGCCTTGCGGGGTCGTCTTCGAACTCGTCGGCGATGAAGGATTCTGTTCAAGTCTTCTCGGTCAGACTGCGTTCCAAATCAAAATATCCCTGCCATTTTTCGAATATGACGGCTCGATTCGGAATCGTTCTCTAACGGTCGAACCCGTAAAATGGAGAAGATTGAACAGCCTCACAGGGAAACAGCGGCAATCATCGGAGGCAAATTCAGACGGGATTGCACACGTTCCGGCAGTCGTTTCACGCCCTTCACCTGATCGTGTACTCTGCTGAGAGGCAAACTGACGCAGGTGCCTATTTTCGCCAAACAGGTCGAAAAGGGAGCGGATGAGGTCTCCGATGAATGCGTCCTCCCTGATGCTTTGACTCCGTTACTGGGGGAGACCGTTGTTCCATCCTTGAAAGCGAACGACGTCTCTTTCAAGAGTCCATTAAGAATTCTGAGATCTGTCAAGGATTGAAACGTGGAAGTCACGAGCGACATCAGTGAAGTTCGCAGGCTGGTTCGCGCCGCTCGGCAGCGTGGCTGCCAGATCGGGTGCGTTCCCACAATGGGAGCCCTGCATTCTGGGCATATCAGTCTTGTTCATGAATGTCGAAAACGTGTGGAGTATTCCATCGTCACGATCTTCGTGAACCCGACCCAATTTGCCCCTCACGAAGACCTGAGCCGTTACCCTCGGCCGATCGAAGCTGATCTGGCGGCGTGTGAAGCGGCCGGAGTGGATTGTGTATTCACCCCAAATATCGACTCACTTTACCCAGACAACTTCAACACCTGGGTCACCGTCGACGGCATTTCATCCATGCTGGAAGGGGAATTTCGGCCGGGCCATTTCCGCGGGGTCACCACGGTTGTCGCTAAACTGTTCAACATCGTGCAACCGGACGTTGCCTGCTTTGGATCGAAAGACTTCCAGCAACAGTCGGTCATCCGCAAGATGGTCGCCGATCTCGACATGCCCATCGAGATCGTCGTGTGCAAAACGATTCGCGAACCGGACGGTCTGGCGATGAGCAGCCGGAACGTGTACCTCTCGGCAGAGGAACGACAAACCGCACTGGCACTCTCACGGTCGTTGCGTCTCGCGGAATCCCTGTTGAAATCCGGTTCGGTCGATGTCAGGGAAGCGGAAACGCAGATGCGTCGGGAATTGGAATCGACCCCGGGAGTCGATGTGCAGTACGCTGTCATTCGAGATCCTGCCACGTTACAGGAATTGCAGGCAAAGCAGGCGGAAATGGTCGGGTTGATTGCCGCCTTTGTGGGAAAAACTCGGTTGATCGATCACTTGACGATTCGCCTGTAATCGCGACCTGTCTTTCAACGACAACCGCACCTCGATTTCCAACCTGCTTCCCAGATTCACTGCCAATATACGTTCCCTGAACTTTCCGAACTTGCTTTGACTTCAACGCCTCCCCAATGAGGCAGAACACGATGCGTCAAACACTATTTCGAATCGCCCTCGACACTCCCTGGATCGGGTGGACTCCATTCCCGAATCAGTTTCCTGTCCTCGGAGCCTGCTGGGTCTGGATCGCGCTTTATACCGCGTTCCTGCTCTGGCATCTGCTGAGTGGCCGCACGAATGAAATCAAACAGGCTGCATTCTGGATTCAGGGTGTCGTTGGTCTGCTGATCATCAGCCTGCTTCATAAGTTGCCAATTGTCCCCAGCACTGTCCCGGTCTTTGGCTACGGAGCCATGGTTCTGCTGGGTGTCACCTGTGCCATCGCGTTCACAATCTGGCGCGCACAGACGGTTCGAATCAATCCTGATCTGATCTACGACTCCGCCTTCTGGATTGTCATCTCCGGTGTGATCGGGGGACGCCTCGCCTTTCTGATTCAATACCGCCATTCCGTTTACCCACCAGGAATTTCGTTACCTGATGCTCTGTTTCGCACCATCAATCTCTCGGAAGGGGGACTGGTTCTGATTGGTGCCCTCGTCGGCGGAGGACTCGGGATGGCCGCGTACTTCTATATTAAAAAACTGAGCGTTCTGGAGTTCGCCGACCTGCTGATTCCCGGTGTTTTCATTGGTGTCGGGTTCGGACGCATTGGCTGCCTGTTGAATGGATGCTGCTTTGGGGATCGATGTGATCTTCCCTGGGGAATTTCATTTCCGATCGGCACAACCACTTACGACATCATTGCCTCCCGTGGATTCCTGGCCGAAAACGCACTCGCAACCATGCCGCTGCATCCAACGCAGATTTACAGTTCCATCGATGGGTTTCTGCTGGCGTTTGTCACGGCCGTTTTCTACTGGTATCGGAAGCATTCTGGAGACGGACTGGCTCTGGGGTGCCTGCTGTATTCCATCACGCGATTCTTCATTGAGTTTCTGCGATCAGACGAAATGGGTCAGGGTCCGATCGGGCTGACGATCTCTCAGAAGTATTCGATCGGCATCTTCGCACTGGGTCTCGTACTGCTGTGGAGCGGGAAATTCCGAGGACCTGCAGGGCGAAATCTTCCGCGAACATTGCCGCTCCCGCCTCCAAATTCGCCGCAAAGCGTTCCTGCGAAGAATTGATGTTTCCGCGAAATCGCGGGAATGCTAATTTCCGCTCGCATTGTGAACCGGACTCAGAACTGTTTCCGTATCGCAGATGCCATCGTTATCACTACAGAAAAACACGAATCAAACAGGGCGGTTGTTTTCACAGCGCAGCGGAAACGCACCGGCGACGTGACTCAACGGCCAGACTGGATGTTCCTTCAGACTCAGGTCAGTTGTCGATCAATGTCCTCGGCCATGGAAGGTCAGGGCGGATACGTTGACTTCTGTTTCCAACCGCAGGAGGCGGGCATGGAAAAAAGACATCTCTTGGCAATCCTCTGCACACTGCTCGCCATTGTGATGGCCAGTTGCAGCGCCATTCAACGTTCCAACCCGCTCTCCCGGTCGCATGGGCTCCCTCAACAATCTGAGCTTGGTGAGGAGTAAGCGTCCCTATGCGAATTCAAGAGACAGTCTCGGCTTCCCACTCCGTTCCCGTGATCTCGCGGGCACCGGGAAGTGCGTTTGAACAAGAGAACTCTGCAACCATCGTGACGACAGCCGTGAAAGCGCTGCCATTCCGAGGAGTCCGCCGCAAATTCGCACGCTGTTCACTGCTGCTGATCTTGTTGCTGGCACCAGGATGTGAAATGGGACGAAGCTGGTTCAGTATGAGCAGCGACTCTCCGATGCCCTGGTTTGGATTCGACCTGACGTTCCCGCGCCGGACCAGCCAGGTCGGCCCTCAAGAACTGGATCCAGAATCCAAGGCGAACAGACCAACCAGACGCCCTGTCTCGAACAGAAATCAGGCCGGAAAGTCATTCTCAAAAGAATTACACCTGCCAACGATTCCTGCATTCTTCGAAGACAAAAGCGTCGAAGAACTCTCATTCACTGGCCCCGAAAGCACTTTCTCACGCTAGAGCCTTGTTCGGCGTCGCTTGGCAACGTGTCGAACGAATTCCGCGGAGCCGTTGTGCAACCCCTGTACTGAAAATTGTTTTCTGACCTGCTTTGATTCGAAAGCATAATCAGGCGTGGATCTCAGACCTCTCTCAATTGCCAGAGTCTTCCCGAACGTTCATTAATTTATCTTGCTCGCAGTTGCCGCACCTCATACATTTGTTTGAAACAAACGTTCAGGTTGCCACATGGCTCAACGCGAAGATGGAACACGCGATCGCATCTTGAAAACGGCAGGAGCAATCTTCGCCGAACACGGATATGAACGCGCGACGATCCGCGAAATCAGCAGCCAGGCCAATGTGAATCTCGCGTCGATCAATTATCATTTTGGAGATAAAGAGCGGCTTTATCGCGAGACAATTCGTTTTGCTCACGAGTTCTGTATTCAACAAGTTCCGTTTCCAGAATGGTCGGCCGATACGCCTCCTGAGTCCCAGTTGCGACTCATCGTCCATGCACTCATGCAGCGCCTTCTCGCTGTCCAATCGTTGCCGTGGTACATGCGCCTGTTAATGCGTGAACACATCCAACCATCGGACATCGGCAGGGAATTGGCCGAAGATTTCATCCGGCCGCAACACGAAATGCTGGTCAAAACCATCGCAGCACTCGCTCCTGCTGGAACACCAGACTGGAAACTTCAACAGTTCGCATTCAGCGTTGTGGGACAATGTCTGTACTACAAACTGGGAAATCCCATCGTTCGAATGCTTGTACCGGTTGATGCGCTGGAAAATCACTTTTCACCGACTCAACTGGCCGACCACATCACAGAAGTCATGCTAGCTTCGTTCAGAGGAATGCATTTCGCTTCCTCGAACGATTCGTAATTTCTGCCTCCATGCGAGAGCAACTACTTATATGAAGATCCTTCTGGAACTCATCCGACTTGTCTTACCTGTCGCAATCGTGGCAGGCGGCGTTGTCGCATATTCCGCGATCAGCAGTCAAAAGAAAGACCCGGAGAAAACGGAGATCAAGGACGTGATTCCATTAGTGGAAACAGTCCCGGTCACCGTTCATCCTCATTCCCTCGACATTCAACTCGATGGCAGTGTTGTGCCGCATCGTGAAATCACCATGTCGGCCGAGGTTGCCGGCATGGTCACGATGAAAGCACCTGAGTGTCGGGCAGGGCGGTTCGTGAAAGCAGGAACACTTCTCGTCGAAATCGATTCGCGAGATTATCGACTCGAAGTCGAGCGTCTGACTGAAGAGGTTAAACAAGGAGACGCGGCATTACAGGAACTGGATGTCGACCTTCAGAATGTCGACGCTCTGCTTGATATTGCCCATGAGGAGACATTACTCCGGCAGCGCGAACTACGACGTATTCTGGCTCTGCATCAACAAAGTGCCAGCAGCGAAACAGCCGTTGATGAAGCACGTCGCATGGAGATGAGTGCCCGAAATTCCACACTGTCTCTCCAGAACCAATCCAGAAAGCTGGAAGCCAGTCGAGCACGTCTGCAAAGTGCGCGCAGTTTATCTGCGACAAAACTGAAGCAGGCCGAACTCAATGTCGAGAAGGCATCGATTCGGGCACCAATCGATGGCGTCATCGTCACAGAATCGGTTGAACAAAACAGTTTTGTGCAACCGGGGACATCACTGTTTGCAATCGATGACACCTCCGCCGCCGAGGTGCGCTGTAGTCTGCGAATGGAAGAACTCGAATGGGTACTGAGGCAGGCACCAGCGGCCGGGACACCAAGTTCAGGCAATGAGATTTCAGCCAACGATGCACTTAGTCATTCCCTCGATTATGAACTGCCGCTGACTCAGGCGACGGTCACATACCGTTCCAAGCTTGGAGACGTTCGCTGGGAGGGCAAGTTGATTCGCTTCGAAGGGATCGGACTGGATGAACGTACCAGAACCGTCCCTTGCCGCATTCTTGTTGAGAATCCTCGCGAGAAAATCAAATCGGTTTCTGACACCGAATACGCTGGCCCAAGAGCACTCGTCCGCGGGATGTTTGTCCGCGTCGTTCTGCATACCAATCCCGGACAGACATTGCTTTCCATTCCAGAAGTTGCCGTACAACCAGGAAATCAGGTTTACTGTGTTCGAGATGACAAACTGAAGATTGTCGCACTGAAAGAGATCTCGCTGACCGATGGTCACGTCCTGACTCCAGTGAAGCCGGAGGGCCTTCAGGAAGGCGATGAAGTCGTCATCACTCCGCTTGTGGCCCCTTTGGATGGCATGTCAATTCGCGTTGATAAAGCGGCCTCAGCTTCAAAGGTCGCAGGCAGATGAACTCACTCATTCGCTGGGCGATTCTTAACACGCCTGCCATGAATACGCTGATGCTGGCGGTTGTCTTCATCGGTCTCTTCGGTCTTTTCAACATGCGCAGGGAAGTGTTCCCTGAGTTTGATCTGGAAATCGTACTGGTGACGGTTCCCTATCCAGGGGCGAGTCCAGATGAGGTCGAAGAAGGGATCTGCCAGAAAATTGAAGAGGCTGTTCGTTCCATCGACGGCATCAAGAAGCAGACCTCCGTAGCCAAAGAGGGCGTGGGCGCCGTCATTCTTGAGTTGCGAACCGACGTCGACCCACAACGGATCGTCAACGAGGTCCGTTCTGAAGTGGACCGGATTCCCAGTTTTCCACTTCTGGCTGAAGATCCTGAAGTCGAACAGATCACCCTGCGGGATGCGGCCATCACCGTGGGAATCGTCGGACCAGATGACGAACAGAATGAACTCTCTGAATGGCGATTGCGCGAAGTCGCAGAGGCGATCCGCGATGAACTCACCCGCCTTCCAACAGTGTCGATCGCCAAGATTGTCGGAGCCAAAGACTTCGAAATCGATGTTGAGATCAGTGAAGAGACGTTGCGCCGGCATGGCCTGACACTCAGTCAGGTTGCCGACATCATCCGTTCCGAGAACCTCGAACTTCCAGCAGGGACCATTCGCACATCCGGGCAGGACATCCTTGTTAAAAGCAAAAACAAAGGGAACGTCGGCACCGAGATCGAGAAACTGCCGTTAATCACCGACGCCAACGGAGTCGTCCTGACAGTCGCCGACCTGGGAACCGTCCGTGACGAATTCGTCGATGTCGACATTTTCACACGTATCAATGGTAAGCCGGGGATGGCGATCACCATTGAGCGTTCGAAGACGGAAGACTTGCTGGCGTTGACTGACGAAGTTCATGCCTATGTGAACGCAAAGAAAATGCCTGCAGGGTATGAACTGATCACCTGGTCAGACCGCTCTGTCGAAGTCCGCGATCGCCTGAAACTTCTGTCTGAAAACGGAGTACAAGGGCTGATTCTCGTTGTGGTCACACTGTCGTTGTTCATGAATCTGCGACTCTCATGGTGGGTCGCCTTCGGCATCCCGATCAGTATTCTTGGAGCGTGCGCTGTTCTGTATTTCAATGGCGACACACTCAACATGCTGACAACGTTTACGTTCGTCATGGCGCTAGGAATTGTCGTCGACGACTCCATCGTGATCAGTGAAAATATTCACTCACACCGGATGATGGGAAAATCGCCTGTTCAAGCAGCGATTGATGGAACTCAGGAAGTGGCCGGCGCGGTCGTGTCATCAGTTGCCACAACGATCATCGCCTTCATGCCGCTCGCATTCGTGTCCGGGGTGATGGGAAAATTCATTGCAGTGATGCCGCTGACGATGATTGCGACACTGCTCTTCTCGCTTTTCGAAGCAATTTTCGTTCTGCCGTGCCACCTTGCTCATGAATCACATGCAGGGGAAGAGTCTGGCCCTTTAGCGTCGATGAGACGGTTCAACAGCCGAATTTCATTCCCTTTCCGTTGGACAATTGGCCTGGTCCTTCTCGCAACCGGGGCAGTACTGGAACTGTTCGCCTATCCAGTTCGCCGCATCTCGAAGGGTGTTGACCGGCTCAACAAAGCAACCGACTACTCGATGCAGGTGTTCTCAAACACGATGTACTTGCCGCTCTTGTATCGTGCTGTGAAATTCCCTGGCGTCACATTAAGTGTTGGCGTGGTCATCCTGATGCTGGCCTTCTCACTCGTCAAAGGCGGAATCGTTCAGTTCAATATCTTCCCCAAGGTCGATTCCAACACAATTGAAGCAAACATTGCCTTCCCGGATGGGACCCCCACTTCGGTCGCGGATGCTGCAACACTGAAACTGGAAGAAGCGATTCAGCGTATCCATGCCAAGTATCGCGATCAGAATGAGCCGATTCTTCACCTGACACGCCGGTCGGTCGGATATGTCACGATTCCACAAGGACCTGGTACTGCGACGGAATCCAGCGGCTCTCACATCGGAGCAGTGACGGCCCAATTGCGGGATGTGACGAAGAGAAATGTTCACAGCGAACAGATTCTCAGTGAATGGCGTACCGCAGCAGGTGAGTTTCCAGGAGCAGAAAGTGTCATCTTTGGGGCATCAGCGATGGGTCCCGGTGGCACGCCGATTGAATTCAAACTGCTGGCGAATGCAGAAAACATGGACGATCTGGAAACGGCCGTTGAGCGAGTCAAAGCCAGACTTAACGAGTTTAATGGCGTGTTCGATGTCCGTGACGATTCCCGCCCCGGCAAATGGGAATTCCAGTTGAAGATCAAAGAGGATGCCATCGCGATGGGCGTCCCGTTGCAGACACTCGCCCAGACGGTTCGCGGGTCGTACTACGGCGAAGAAGTGATGCGGCTTCAACGAGGTCGGCATGAAGTCAAGTTGATGGTCCGCTATCCCCGGGATGAACGCCGATCATTAACGGAGTTCGATCAAATTCGAATTCGCGGGAATGACGGAGTCGAACGTCCGTTGACGGAACTGGCCGACGTGACAATTGATCGCAGTTATTCTGAAGTGAACCGTGTGAACCAGCGACGTTCAATCACGATCTCGGCAGACGTGGACGAAGGCATTGCCAATGCGAGCGATATCGTTCGTACTCTGAAAAGCGATTTCATGCCCAAGCTGTTCGAAGAATTGCCGGGTGTGGATGTCCGCTGGGAAGGGCAACAGGAACAGACAGAGGAATCCGTCCAGAGTCTTCTCGTGGGGATGGCCGTCGCCCTTGTCGCAATGTTTGTGTTGCTGACACTCCAGTTCAATTCCTACTTCCAGCCCCTGTTGATTCTGGCAATCATTCCCTTTGCACTCGCAGGTGCGATTGCCGGACACGCCATGATGGGGATGCCGCTTACGTTGTTCAGTCTCTTTGGACTGGTGACGCTGACAGGCATTGTGGTCAACGATTCCATTGTGCTCGTCGACTTCATCAACCAGAAGGTCAAAGAAGGAAGTCCAATTCGCGACGCTATTCTTGAATCAGGTGTGCGTCGTCTCCGACCGATCCTGTTGACCTCAGTCACAACAATCGCGGGACTTTTCCCTCTCATTCTAGAGACATCAGCTCAGGCTCAGATTCTGATCCCAATGGCAGTCAGTATCTGTTTCGGACTGGCACTGACAACCTTCCTCGTGCTGATCTTTGTTCCGACGTTTTACCTGCTGCACGCTCAGATTACAGGTCGATTCGATCGGGAAGCCAAAGAATTCGCCCTCCGAGACCTGGCAGAGACTTCAGGCAACGCATAAGCCCGATAACGGGTTCGACACTGGACCAACGAAAAAGACGCCCCACCTCATCACTGAAGTGGAGCGTCTTTTTAATTTCAGCAACTCAACATTACGACACTGGAGTCGCAAGACGGTGTGTCGGTGTCGGGCGACCTGGACGGAAGCTCTGTGTCTGCCGGAAGGTTGCCTTCACTTGCAGCAATTCGGCCACTTCTTCAACGGCCTCTTTCACCAGTTCCTGCAGCTCGGCCGGGTCACAGGCGACTCGGGCGTTCACAATCACTTCGGCTTTCTTCACATCGCAATTTGATGGCAATGAAAGCTCAACCCGAGTGTCGCTGCTGATCAGGTTGGCGACACCGAAGAAGCCTTCCCACAGGCCAATCGTTTTCAGGTGCGCTGGCTCGTATTGAGCTGCCTTGAGTTTCCCCTGCAGCTGATAGACCACGCCCAGCAGGAAGTCATCGAGAAAGAATTCATTTTCTGATTCGACGGTTAAGCTGCTGTTGAGCCATCCCAGCTCGGCTTCCCCATCGGCATAGATGTCGTAATCGATGTCGAGGATCTTGCGGCCGAAATCCCCGTCCTGAGCCAGAAACTCGACAAGTTGATCGATGCCAGCCCCTTCCTTTGCCGAGATTCGCAGCAATGGAGTGTTAGGATACTGCTGCTCGCAAAGCTGTGTGATCTCTGCCAGTTCTCGTTCGTTCAGTTCATCGATCCGATTCACCAGAATCAGATCGGCTTCTTCCAGCTGCTTGGAAAGAATGTATGCGGCTTTCGGAGAGAAGCCCGCCTGTTGTTCGTTCTTCAGAATACGAATGCCGTGACTTGGCTTCAGAATGACCCCATAAGGAGCAATGCTGAAATCCGCATCAAACATCTGCTTGATCGGCTGAATGACGGTCGCAACAAGATCCGTACAGCTTCCCACAGGTTCGGCGAGGATGACGTCTGGACGCTCACTAGCCGACAGCTTTTCCATCGTGCCGATCAGCTCGTTGAAATTGCAGCAGAAGCAGGCTCCGGCAACTTCGCCGACATCAAACCCCTGTGACCGCAATGAATTGGTATCGACCAGATCCGTTGCCTGATCGTTTGTCACGATCCCGACGTTCAACCCCTGATCGGTATAGTGCTTGGCGAGCCGCCCCAGTGTGGTCGTTTTTCCGGCACCAAGAAATCCACCGAGCAGAATGAAACGAATGCGATGAGCCATAATTTCAGTTCTTTCGTCAGCAACTCGCTCTATCAAATAGCAGCAACCGGCGTTTCAATCACCGCATAATCTGTTTTAGAAAATCAACCAGCAAGAGTTCGCAGGATGGATTTCTACCAAGCCACACAGCCTTCACAAGGCAGTGCTGCTCGACAGATGGCGGCCTTCGTCGGAACAGCTTGAAATCTGCTCGATTCCGTTGACCTTCGCCGACTCAACAATAATCTTGCGATCATTAGATCATCTTTCTGTGAACTTTTCTCGCTCCCATCGGAATCTTTTACGCCAATTTTTACTGCAATCCTCCAGCGTCTCTGAACAGTGTTGAGCAATTGATCTGGAAAACGTCGATCGCAACAATACTCTGAAGCGAATAAACAAATTGAAACGACGGTCAACGGCACACCAAAACAGGGCGGCCTGAACCGATCTATCAGGGTTGGAATCACAGTATCCATCTTGGCGAAACCTGTGCTGATGCTCATTATCTTCGCGGTGAGTCGCAAGTTCATCGACTGATTAACGTAACGAATCCGGCCTTCAAGCCAGTGTGAAGAAAGCAAGACATGAGAGTTCTGGTCACCGGAGGCGCCGGATTTATTGGAAGTCATCTCACTGACGCCCTGTTGAAAGCAGGACATCAGGTGGCAGTCATCGACGATCTGTCTTCTGGCAGCAGCTCAAATGTCCCGGCAACCGCGAAGTTCTTTCAGATTGACATTCGCAATTCACAACAAGTTGCAGACGCATTCGCAGAGTTCCGCCCTGACGCCGTGAGCCATCAGGCGGCACAAATGTCCGTCAGTCGTTCGGTTCGAGAGCCGGGCTTCGACGCAGAGGTCAACCTTCTTGGGCTGATCAATGTCGCTTCTGCCGCTGTCGCGGTCGGAACGAAGCGGATGGTCTTCGCTTCATCTGGAGGGGTCCTCTACGGCGAAGCGACATCTCCAGCCGGAGAAGAAACACCTGCTCAGCCAGTTTCGCCATACGGCATCAGTAAGTGGGGCGGAGAACAATACCTCAAGTTCTTCCATCGTGAACACGGACTTTCATCCGTCGCTCTCCGTTATGCCAACGTCTACGGAGAACGACAGAATCCACATGGCGAAGCAGGAGTGGTCGCCATCTTCTGCACACGCTTACTGCGTGGACAATCAGCGACAATCAACGGCGACGGGAAGTACGTCCGCGATTACGTCCATGTCTCCGATGTCGTCCGAGCGAATCTGGCGGCACTGCAACTGAATCAGTCTGGTTTCGAACCGATCAATATCGGCACTGGAATCGGCACCGACGTCAATGAACTGGCGACACAAGTACGCCAGTCCTGCATAGACATTCTTCACGCACGAGGAATCTCGACAGAGGTTCCAGAACTTGGTCGCGGGCCAGAACGAGCAGGGGATTTGCGTTCCAATCTCGTTGCCTGGGACAAGGCGAAGACCGTGCTGAACTGGAGCCCGCTGGTCGAATTCAAAAGCGGTCTGCAACAGACTGTCAGCTGGTTTGCTGACCAGTTGTAGGAATGCTGGAGGAATCTAGTAGGCGGCCTCTGCCTCTTGAAGTTGCTGAAGCACCTGCGTCATTGTAGAGCGATCTGCCTGATCAGGTGCGAGCATCGGCACAATGAGTGATTGCCACTCGACCGGAATGTCTCCAAGCAAACTGGCTGCCAGATTCTCCTGACGTAACTTCAGGAGAATGGAGAGTGGCGACTTGTCCGGCATCGCCCGACGTCCGGTGATCATCTCAAAGAAGATTAACCCCAGGGCAAAAACATCCGCAGCCGGGCCGGCCGTCTGTCCAGATGCCTGTTCCGGGGACATGTAAGCCGGTGTGCCAGAAATCGTCGCAGCTTCAGCCTGATCCCCCGCGACCATGATCATGGTGTTGTCGGGATTCGCCGAAGCAGCAACTGGATGCGTCTGCGTTTTCTTGACCGATTCCGTAACAGGTTGGCGATTGCTTCTCGCTAATCCAAAGTCCAGAATCTTCGGCTGACCATCGTCGGTGATTACGATGTTCGCCGGTTTCAAATCTCCATGCAGCACGCCCTGCTGGTGAGCAGCAAGAATCCCGGATGCCATTCCCGTTGCCAGACGAAGGAACCGATGTCGCTCCAACGGGCCATTCCCCAGCAGATCAGCGAGCGGAACCCCGTGCAGTCGTTCCATCGTAATGATGGGCATGCCGTCGACTTCATCCACAGCATAAATCGTACAGACGTTCGGATGGTTCAATCTGGCTGCGGAACGCGCTTCAAGAATTGCTTCAGATCGGGCATCAATCCCTTGTGAATGAAGCACCTTCAAGGCAACGACACGCTCCAGTCGCGTATCCCAGGCTTCAAAGACATTCCCGAAAGAGCCGGAGCCAAGTTGTGAACGAATACGATAATGCCCGAGCGCGGTCCCCGGTCGCAACAATGCTTCGGCATCAAACTGGCCGTCCGCGCTGGTCCAGCCCGCCGGGCAAAGACCACCTGCCTGCACCGCATCCAGGACTCGAAGCGTCTCGTCCGTGTTCCGCCCCACGCTCAGATTCTGCACGACTGTATACTGCAGGGTTCCTTCAGGATCGATGATAAACAGACCGCGTAACGCAACCTGATTCTTCGCATCCCAGACACCGTACTGACGGGCAACTTGACCAGTGACATCCGCTCCCAGCGGAAAGCGAAGTGGTCCCAATCCGCCATCAGCCGGTGGTGTGTTCAGCCATTCCCGGTGCATCTCAACAGAGTCGCTACTGATCCCGAGTATCTCGCAGTCGCGTTGCTGAAAGTCTTCAAGCCGCGCGCTGAATGCGGTCAGTTCGGTCGGGCAGACGAAAGAAAAATCACGAGGGTAGAAAAGCAAAATGAGCCAACGGCCAGCGAACTCCTGGCGACGGACAAGCTGCACCTGATCGACACCAGAGATCACAAATTCCAGTGCAAAGTCGGGTGCTGTCTGACCAACACACGCGACTGCACCTTGAACTGACTCTGTCGAATCAAGACTGCCTGCATTTGGAGTGACAGCGTCCGGCATGATTCGAGTTGCCCTGTGAGAGAGGAGATGTGGCATACTGTCATTGGAGGCCCGTCCTTCCAACAACGTCGCCAGGTTGCTTCTCAGGGAACTTGCCCCGGATTCAACCTTACAACCACATCATAGTCGTCACAGCATCAGGAGACGATTGAACAGCTGGCGGAATGCTGCACTATCTCGTCAGAGTCTTGTCGAGATCCGCTTCAAGCTGAGTGATGTCGACATTCACGCTCCGGACGATTCCATCACGATCGACCAGCCAATATTGTGGTACGTCTTTCACTCCATAATGACGAGCGACTAGATTCTGCTCTCCACGCTTTTCCGCATCGGAGAAGAAGATCTGCGGCCAGTCGAGCTTGTGCTGCTGAACAAACTGGCTGACGGCGACTTCATCACGATCCATATTCACACCGACAGCGCGGATGCGTCCATCGTGCTTGGTGAGTGCCGTCTGAATCAGTGGCAGGTCTTCCTGAAACTTACCGGAGTTTGAAGTCCAGAACGCCACCAGAACCATCTGACCTTTCAACTGGCTCGCTGAGACAAACCCTCCATTCAGGAGTGTTCCTCCGAACTCGACCAGATGCTCGCCTGGAAGTCGCAAGCGTCGCAATGAGCTTTCAACCTGTTGGAAATACGGGGTCTGCGAGTAAGTCTGTTCAATCCACGCGTAACAGGTTTCTGCTTCGCTGTCATATCGCAGCTTCTCACACATCTGACCAGCGAGAACCAGATTCATCGCCGCCCGATTTGTTTCCTGCGGGAAATTCGTTGCAAACTTCTGAGCTTCTTTTGCGTAGGCCAAAGTCCACTTCGGACTTGGTTGCTCAGAACGAGTCGCCATATTCTGAATCAGCTCCAGAACACGGGATGCTGATTCAATCGCGGCAAATGATGTTGGATCTTTTTCGAATAATGTCTCAGCGTCTTCAGCCAGTTTCTGAGCCTGATCAGCGTCACCAGCCGAGGCCAGTTGCATCCGCGCATCGCACAGACACAGGATCGCAGCATTGAACTGCTCGGTCATTCCCGGCTTATCGAATGTTTTGACAATCGCTTCTGAAGCGAGCTTCACAATCGCTCGATTGCGGCGAAGTGAGTCCTCGCTTGAATCGGTGGTTCCAGCAACGACAGTATGAGTCGCACTGGTCACGACACCTTTTGATTCTGCCGAAGAGACGCGCAGCTTGGCGATCTCATTCAGAAGCCATTCCACGGACCCTTTGGCTGGTTGTGGATCAGGGTCAGGGCGGGCCGCTTCTTTGGTTGCAGCCGTTAATTGAATCTCTCCGCGGTGAACTGCTTTCACCGCTGGCATTTCCGTCTGCTCCGGTGCAACTGGTGCTGCTTCAGGAGTGACAGGTTGAAATTCCGCCGTCTCAGGAGCGGATGACGTCCCGCATCCTGCGAAGCCCAATGCGAGCCCCAAGGTCACCGTCCCCCATGTCGCGCGCGATGAAAACGCGGAATTCGTGCCGGCTGCCCGTACTCGATTCGAAATCCATTTCGACATGACGACGTTCTCCCTTGCTCTTCCGTGAGCATGTTCCCAAAAAAATCACCGTATCACGGTCTCCAGATCACTGTCTCCAGTTCTCCGTTCCCGGAGAACTGTGTCTACGACTCTTCACCCCAAATGGTGAACGTCATTGATGACATCGACTGAACACGGCGTACGATTAACGAGAGGCCCAATTGGACAGACTTCACTGCGAACGCATTTGGTCCGCATCAAATTCAGCTGGAACAACTGAATTGAAGTCCGCACACGCTCGATATCACGCAACAATGGGTGCACTCTGATGTTGTTTCAGACTGCAACAATTGGGTTTTAAGCAATTTCTACAAAATGAATCAAGATCCGTTCTCAGCCAACGTTGTCTCCCTGGCTCTCCCCGACCTCGGGACAGGTGACCTGCCCATCCGTTTTCTTACGTGGCTCGTCCCTGTCGATTCGCAAGTCATTACAGGAGAACGAATTGCTGAGATCCTCGTCGACGGAATCGTATTCTGTGTCGAATCGGATCACGATGGTGTCCTGATCACACAGTCCGCCCACCCTGGAATAATCCTGAAGCCGAATGCGGTCATTGGACGAGTTCAGCTCGCGGATGCCGACTAACGCTGGTCCCAGAAAACGACACCTGAAACAAAAATTGGGCGGCGATCAGACTGACCGCCACCCAATAGATTGTGACGACATCAACACTCGTCTCAGAGCAGTTCCAGCGATTGTGAACTGATGACTAATCTTCCTTGGAAACCGGATAAAGCAGGCGGCCGCAAACGCTGCAAATCATCAATTTCCCACTGTTCACCAGCACGCGATGTTGAGGCGTGAGTGACACAAAGCATTGATTGCACATTCCGTTTTCTGATGAGGCCATGGCTTCTGCGCCATACGCTTCGACCAGCCGGTCGTACTGTACCTTCAGTTCATTCGGAATGATTGTTTCGACTTCTTTGATTTTCGCTCGCAGGTGATTCTCGCGATCGCGCAGTTCAACGGCTTTAACATCAAACTCCGCTGAATACACTTTCAGATCTTCGGTCAGATCGACAATCTGCTTCTTCGTGGCAGTGACATCCGCTGACCGTGCATCGACCCGATCTAGCCATTCAAGAATTTCGTCTTCGAGTACCGCTTTAGCGACGCGGTCCGCTTCCATCTGCCCTTTGATGATGTCGAATTCCCGGTTGGAAGACGCGGTATTCAACTTCCCTTGCAGATCGAGCAGGTGCGACTCTTTCGACTTCAGATCGAGGTTCTTGCGATCGACAGCCGCTCGAGCGTCCTTCAGTTCCTGCTCACGCAGAACCAATTGTTGCTCCGCTTCAGCAATTCGCGTCTGACGAACCTTAATTTGGCGCGGTCCTTTACCCAACTGATCAAGAATGTCCTTAAGTCGAACATGTAGTGAATGAAGGTGACCGAACTGCGCACCTGCTGACGCCATAAAGGCACTCCGTTGACGAATTGAAAAGAGCAATCCGGGGCGTTTGCCCCTTCTACATCAGGCTATCAGTCGAAAATCAGCGACGTCCGACTCGACGTGACCGCCATAGCAGACACATCAACCTTGATGGATTCCTCAAATGAGGAACACCTATCCAGTCTGGCAGATTTCGAATGACTTTCCAATCTCCGCATCCTCATCATCTCTGAATCAATGAACGAAAATCAGGTCAGAGATCCTGAAAGTGCGCTTCGAGCTGTTTCAGCAAAGGATCAATCGTCTTCCCTTGAATGCTGTGAGGAGGCTTCCAGGACACCCATTCACTTCCAAGATGCTCCGTATGATTGATCTCGTGTTCATCCTCCACCCGGGCGAGAAAGATCGTCAGCGTCTTCAGATATGTCTGCTCTTTCTTTCCGCCATAACGAGCAGCAGACACTTCATATTCCTGAATATATTGAAACGCGTCATCCAGCCGCACGAGGCTGCGATTGATTCCGGTTTCCTCTTCCATCTCCCGCAACGCACATTCGATGTCTGTCTCACCAGGATCGACATGTCCCTTAGGAAGATCCCAGCGGTCAGAATGTCGCATCAGCAGAAATGATTTCACGGGGTCACCGCACACCAGAATGACGCCGCAGGATCGAGGTTGTTTGCTCTTTGCCATAAAATCTTCGCTCTTAATCGAAGCAGGAAGACGAGGAGCGGCCACTCGACCTGTCTGCCTGTACTGCCATGAAACGTCAATTGCCATACAAAGTTGAGTCCCGAAATTCGCGACTCATTCATCTATTCTGGCAATAACGCACCTGGCGCTCAATGAGAGTTCTGGACGTTCTGCGAGTGTTGTTCAGTACCATGTTTCGGCAGATTTCGCCGATTTCGGGGTCTCTTCAGACTGCTTCCAGATGGCGAATACTGCCGATCTTCAATCGATTTCATTCGATTTCGTACACAAAACATTCGTTTTCCTCCATTTTCATCGGCAACGTCTTGTTGCGATCAGTCGAAGGGGACTACTACCCCGCTGCTCGGTCAGAAATGGCCGCACGCGGATTTCAATGTCACCTTCAACTTGATTACAAGTTATGCCGCGACTTGCCCCAACTTCCAATCGGTTTCATTCGCTGCCCCGACTGACCAACATGGTTCTGAGTCGGTGCTTCGTATTGATCACCTGTTTCGCTGTTGTATTGGCTGACACGCCAGTCCACGCGCAGGACGAATCCGGTGCTTTGGCGTTTCCTGACATTGAACCTGAACCAGGTCAACAGGTCGCCTCTGGCGGGACATACGCGCGTCCTGTCGAAAAGAACCCCACCGGCGCCGGAATTGATGGGCGTATCGGGTTCATCGGTCTTAAAACCTTCGGGAGATCGGACAGCATTGCCCCGATCGAGTTGTTCCCGTACGTCATGTCCGAAAGCGCCATCTTATTCGGAGACCTGCGCGGGTTCATTTCGACAGAAGGTGACCTTGGTGCCAACCTCGGTATGGGATTTCGATTCATCGATCCAACCGACACAGCACTGTTTGGAGCCAACTTCTTCTACGACGCCGATGCAACGAGTGGGGAAACATTCCACCAGCTGTCAGTTGGCTGGGAAGCACGCACCCAAATGTTTGGAACCTACGGGAACGTTTACTTCCCTGTCGGAGATTCCAACAAAATCCTGCAGCAATCCATTCTGAACCCACGATTCGATGGCAACGAAATCCTGTTCGACGTCCGCAGCCGAACCGGCCAGGCCATGTCTGGTCTCGACCTGAACGTACAGATGTTTCTTCCCGGCGACTTTGCTCAGGACCATCAGGTTCAGGTGACTGCCGGCTGGTACGGATTCAATGGTGATGGAGTCGAGAACATCAACGGAGTTCAGGTTCAGCTTCAGGGAAATATCACCCCGTCTCTGACCATGCTGACATCGCTGACACACGACAAGACATTTGGCACCAACGTCGCCATCGGAGGTTTCTTCCAGTTCGGAAGTCGCAGCCTGCCGGACATCGACCTGCAAGGTCAACTGCGTCGCTACGTGCAACGTAACTACAACGTGATTGTGTCGAAGAAATCTCAGCTTGAAACCGGAATCGCTGCCATCAACCCTCTGACCGGATCACAGTATGTGGTTCAGCACGTCGGAGCCGCCAGCGGAACAACAAACGGTACGGAAGGCAATCCGTACGCCACAGTCGGTGACGCACAGAATGCTGGTGGTGACATTATCTATGTTCATGCTGGCACAACGCTCAATGAAAACATCGTGATTGGCGACGGCCAGTATCTCTTCGGAGAAGGTGCCGACGTCACACTGAGCGACGCCCGATACGGCTCATTCAATCTTCCAGGTGGCGACAGCACTGGAGCTGCCCCGATCATCACCGGTCCAACCAGTGATGCCATCATCACGATCGGAAACAATTCCCGACTGGCTGGATTCAAGATTGAGAACGCAGCAGGTCGCGGGATTCTTGCCAAGGATGTTGAGAACTTTGTCGTCGAACAAGTCGCGATTCTCAACTCGACTGACGAAGCGATTTATGTCGAGAACACCGAATCCGGAACGTTCTCCAATATCCAGATCTCTGGAGGGGGAAGCGACGGGATCAAGATCGTCGGTATTGATGACGTGCTGACAGTGAACAACATTTATATCGAGAACGTCGCCGGGAACGGTGTTCATGTTGACGGCGGACTCGGGCTGATCAGCTTCACTGGACAAACCATCGTCAAGAATGCTGGCGATGCCGCATTCCGCGTTACCAATCTGGAAACGCTTGTTGAAGTCGATGACCGTGGAACAGTGACTGTCGCCGATGACATCACAACAAAAACCCCCGGCATCGTTGGTGTCGAGCAGCTCGTCGTCCGGAACACCACTGGCGGGGCAGGGATTGTTGTTGAAGGAAACGAAGGAGCGATCGGTTTCGGTGCAGTTGATATCGAAACAGACGGGGCCGCTGCCTTCTACTCACGAGACACTGAAAGTGTGGTTGTTCAGAACGGTTACATGAACACTAAGAATGCCACTGCGATTGATGTCGAAGACTCCGGGATCAATATCGCTTTGACTCAGCTTGTTGCCACCAATGCAACAAACGGTGTCAGGCTCGTCGATACAACCGGTTTGCTCGCGGTCTATGGAACAGGAAACCTGGGAACCGGCGGATCGATATCCGGGATGACGAACGCGATCTACATGGAGAACGGCCCGAGCGTCGCGATGCAGAATGTCGACTTCACCAACAACGGCAAAGTTGCATTTGTGGATGGTGCGGAAAGCCTGATCATCGTCGGATCGAATATCACTCAGACTGCCAACATGTTCGTCGACGCCACGAATCTGACAATGCTTCAGATGTACAGCAACGAGTTCTCCAACAATGCACTGTCTTCTGGAACAGGGATTCACTATCGAGTCGACAAGACCGGGACATACACCGCGTCGGTCACAAACAACACAGCGACAAACGTTGCCGGCAACTTCTTCGTGACAGAATCACTGGCTGGTGCTGAAGGAGCTTCTCTGGCCTACAGCTTCCAGAACAACAAGCTCAACATGACAACAGCAAATGCTGTCGGTGCCTCTGTGAACTGGACAGGGCCAATTGCAGCTTACTTCCTCAGCAACGAAATCACGGGAAGCCAGGCTGGTCAGACCGGGATTCGCTTCGTCACCGGATCATCCAACGATCAGGCTGTCGTTCAGATGCAGCAGAACGCGATCACCTTGGGCGGTGCAAACAGCATCGGGATCGATATCGACGTCAACTCAACTTCAACGATCTACGCGACACAGAACGGCATCACATTCAATGGCCTGAATGGTATCGGGATTCGCTCCAAGTTGATGAAGGCGTCCGGGATGAACGTCTCAGGCAACCTGATCGTCGACAATGTCGGCGGAGCAACCGGGATTCAGTTCGATTCGGTTGAACACCTCTCAACACTCGTGCTTAACAACAACAAGATCGACCTGTCTCACGCAAGCACATTTGTAGACCGCGGAATTGTCTTGTCTTCCATTGGAAACCTGACCGCCGTCTCCGATCCATTCGTGACATTCATCTCGACCGTCAGCAACGAGATTGTTGGAGCAACAACCCCATACAGTCTCCCGGCGACTGGTGCCCGAGGAACGCTGCTGATCAACGGAGTCTCGGTCCACTAGGCCGCCTTCTCAATCAGAGGGCAGGTGTCACCGCTGATCAACAGATTGCATTCATCACAAACACGGAATGGAGCCAACGCTCTATTTCGTGTTTGTTTTTTTCTCAGGTCCTGATTCTGCTTCAGTCGGCTTCTGGGAATCTGCTTTCACAATTTTCCCCTGCAGATGCCCCCCCTGACTTCCATGTTGCCACGTTCCAGCATAGCGATCCTGATAGAAGAGGACGCGTGCATAGAAGCCATCTCCGAGGAGAGGGATGCTCAGGTTCGTCACCTGCAGCATCGGTGTATCGCCGGCCCAATAGACCTGAACCGGAATCGGAATCGGGATCTCGACGTTCTGATAGGTCATCTTCGCTTCAACAATCCATTCAGCGTCTTTGACCTTACGAGCCGTCAGAATGTTGTACTGCTCTGGCCGCAGTGACGATGGCCGAGAATCGCTGGTGAAGGTGCCGACAAGCTTGGCTGCCGTCAGCAGTTCCACAAACTTCTGCTCATCAGAATTGAGTTCGACTGTCGCTTGTGCAGGAACAGGGGGCGTCTTCCCATTCGGTTCCGCAGCATGAACAGATGTGACCATTACCCCCAGCAGCAGTCCCCAATGCCATCGGTTCATGTCGCCCACTCCACATGCTGACAAGAAAGTTGACCATCCACAAAAAAATGCAGCAGCCAATTCCTCAGAACTGACTACTGCATCTATTAAAGCACTTTTGATGTCGATTCGCACGGTCTCGCGGCCAGACAATTCCATGCCAACCAAAAGCGATTACCCTTTTGCGAGTTCTTCGTCCCATTCATCAAGCAACGGCCAATCGACAGCACATGTTCCGAAGTCAGCCATGTGCTGATATTCGGTCAGACGATCAATCGTCTTCTGAAGCATGGCGTTGTCTTTGCGGAAGATCGGCCCATGACTTGGCAACAACCATTCCACATCGCTGTCTCTGATCCGTTCCAGTGACTTGATGAAGGCGGGAATATCTGACCCGTGATGGGCATCAATGTTTCCGACACACCCATCGCGATAAATGTTGTCGCCAGAGAACAGCAGATTCCCGAGTCGGAATGACAGCTGAGCAACAGCATGCCCAGGCGTATGCCAGACATCGAGTGACAATCCACCGATCTGCAACTTGCTGCCTTCATCGATGGTTTCGTCGAAGTTCACCGGTGGCAGATCAATGGAAATCCCCTGCGCAGAAATCTCTGCGTAGGTCATGATCCGCTCGCCTTCAGCCAGCAATTTTGCCGCAGTCGGGTGACCGACAACCATCGCCTGTGGCATTAATTCTTTGGCTCGTTTCAAACCCTGTGTGTGGTCCACGTCCGCATGAGTGGCCACCAGATATTTGCACTGAGACAACGGGAAATCCATCTGTCGGATTTCGTTGATAATGTCATCCAGTGTGTCTTCGTATCCAATGTCGAAAAGCGCCCATTCATTCGCATCGTAAACCAGATAAACACAACAGCCGAGACGCCGCCGCGCTTGCAGGTTCATCTCGATGACGTGAGGAAAGATTTCACGTCGAACTTTCATCGCAGACTTCCTTCTGGAGCGTTTTTCGAATTCGTATCCCGGCGTCGACGAGGAGTGCCCGTAAAGGCAACCCTTGAATGGAGATCCCACAAGGGGGACTCATTCAACTCTGGTCTTAAACCGGTAACGAATGTCCAATTACTTCGATTCTAGGCTCCCCGGTACAAACCTGCCATAAGCCGAATGAAGTTGAGACTCGATCCCCGCCGCCATTTTAACTAGTAAATTCGACCACCTCGCCGACAACCTGTTCCTATCGCCGAATTATCAACATGCTTTCCACAGTCTTTCAACAGGTTTCCAACATGTTATCGACATGAAGCGCGGATCAGAGCCGGCCATCGATTCACAAATAGAGGATCGCCTCCGATGCGTCTTAAATCCCCAACTGATTAGCAGGGGACTCGATCAGGGAGAATGCAGCGACTTCTCCGGCAAGAGCGGCGGCCGAAGCGACAACCAGCATCCCGGCAAAGAGTGACTGGCGACAGGTGTGAATCATGCGAAACGACACCAAGGCAACTCCCAGCGGAACAACCAATCCAAGGATCTGGAGCGAGAAAAGCAGCATCGCCTCTCCGGAACTCATATCAGCAGATGACGGAATCACAAATATTCCAATCAATCTGGCGAGCGTCGCCAGGACAATGAGTGCGAGCGTTTTTTGAATCGGAAACAAATTGAGAGAAGAGACCTTTCCGGTCGATTCCGATCCCAATTGACTGAGGATCAGGAACGCAGCGGTAAAGACAGATCCCAACACAGCGGAGCTTAGCAAAGCGTCCAGCATCAGCAGGAAGACACGTGCAGGGGCAGCGATGACTCCGACCACCGGGATCATCACGCCCAACAGACTTCCGACTGCCAGCAGATTCAGCAAGACAATCGTAGGAAGACGCTGACCAGCGAAGACACAACCGAGCGTGATCAAAGAGATCAGGCCCAACCCCGCTCCGAAGGCGAACGTCACTCCTTCAATCCATTCCCGGCTGACGGCACCGCCAGACAACACTCCACCAGCGGTCACAAGCGTGACGATCGCAGCAGCAAAAATGACTCCCAGCTGCAGACGTAAAAATCGGGGAGGCAATTCAGCCAGCGGCAACGCGAGACACGTTACCGCCAGCCCACAGATCAGACGCAACCCCAGCAGTGGAATCATCGACGACCATTGATCAGGGACATCGCTTCTGCGCGACTGGCTTCATTGTTCTTGAAGAGTCCACGCACTGAACTGGTAATCGTTACTGCTCCCGGCTTGCGAATCCCGCGAATCGTCATGCACGAGTGCTCGGCTTCGATCACGACGATCACGCCTTTCGGGTCGAGTTCCGTCACCAGCAGGTCGGCAATATGTTCCGTCATGCGTTCCTGAACTTGCGGACGATGTGAAATCTCTTCCACGATGCGAGCAAGTTTGCTGAGCCCGACAACACTTCCCTTTGGGATATACCCAACGTGAGCGGTTCCGATAAATGGAAGCAGGTGGTGCTCGCACATGCTGTTGAACGAAATATCACGGATCAGCACCAGTTCGTCGTAGTTCTCCTGAAACGTCTTTTTCAGGTGACGCGCCGGATCCTTTTTCAATCCGTTGAACAGTTCTGCATACATCCGGGCCACGCGAGCCGGTGTTTCCAGCAACCCATCACGATCTGGATCTTCACCGACAGCAGCCAGAATTTCACGAACAGCTCGCTGAATGCGTTCGTGATCTACGGAACCTTCTTTGCCGGATTCTTCTGCCATCTCATTCCTCTTCGGGGCCAGTTATGAACGCAATCAGGCCCAACATTTCGGTCTGACTATTTCGTCGTGCCACAGTGACTCATGACACCATCATCACAGCGGCCTGCATTGGCATCAACTGTGATCAGAAATCAGGTCCTGTCAACAATCTTCGTTGAAAGTTGTCGTTGATTGTAGAGGACGATTTCAGTCCGGCAATTCACTCCAGCAACTCCCCGCCGGACGCGGACTGATTGAAACGCAGAGCGTCAGGATCGGCATCGACCGCCTCCGGTCAGGTTCACACTGATTCCGTCTGAACTTCAAATAGAAATCCGCCCGACCACGACGAGACGGATTGTCTCCCTGAATTCTCGGGATTTGATCAGGACAGGGGACGTTGATTTGTCGAAATTACCCCTGAACCGTTACTCTTAATCGATAAACCGATCCAGCATCTCATAAATCAGGATGCCAGAGCCTGTGTCGCGTCCGCTCGATCCCGGCTTCCTGTTCAGTCCCACCAAGTCGTCTACATCAATCGCTGCTGGAAACTCTCAGAACGGAATTCGAAACGATGCTGCAAATTCCCGTGATCCGCTGGGGCAAACCCTATGAATCCATGGAGAAGGCTCCGGTCGTCCATTTTGAAACAGGGAACATCCTTGCCCAGATGGATCAGGCAAATGGCGGTCTGATCAAGATGGATATGCGGAAAGCGGCCAAGGCACGCGAAATTCTGCGCCAGTTCACCATTGAAGACCTGTGCGAACGTGCGGCCAAGGCGGCGGACTATTACCTGACGGACACGCTTCCGCTGGGAAATGGGACACAGACTCCAGAAGAGTTCTGCCATATCCAGTCGGCGACCACCGGGATTCCAGAGCACATGTGTGCTTTGAATATGAAGAAGAACGCATTCGTCATGAAGCACATGAAGGATGTGCTGAATGCTCTGACTCGTGGATTGCCATTCGACATCCTCACCAAAGGTTACGGGATGGAATCTCGTGGCATCATGGTGAGCTTTCAGGCAACCGCTCCGGTTCTGGGGGCTGTTCTGCCAAACAACTCACCGGGTGTCCATGCCTTGTGGCTGGCGTTGATTCCAATGCAGCTCGGACTCGTCCTGAAACCGGGATCGCAGGAGCCGTGGACTCCATACCGAATCTTTGCTGCGATGACCAAAGCAGGGATTCCAGCAGAAGCATGGTCGATCTACCCCGGTGGCCACGATTGTGGGGCAGCCGTCATGGAGTGCTGTGAACGCTCGATGGTCTTCGGCGGACAGCAGACGCTCGACAAATATGCGGACAATCCGCGAGTTCAGGCACACGGCCCAGGCTTCTCCAAGATCCTCATTGGCGACGATGTTGTTGATCAATGGGAAGACTATCTGGACATCATGGTCGACAGCGTTTTTGCGAACTCAGGCCGCAGCTGTATTAACGCCAGCAGCATCTGGGCATCGCGACATACTCACGAAATTGCCGACGCGATCGCTCAGCGACTGGGACCTGTCGGACCAAAACAGATGAACGATCCGACAGCGACTCTCGCCGCATTCACCACAAAGGGTGTAGCAGAGGCGATGAACAATCAGATCGAAGAAAAATTGAAAGAGTCTGGCGTCACTGAAGTGACCGCAAAATACCGAGATGGTGACCGACTCATTTCTCATGAACGACATGATTTCCTGCGGCCAACTGTCGTTCACTGCTCCAGCCCGGAACCGTTTCTGGCAAATACAGAATACATGTTCCCGTTCGTTTCAGTCGTCGAATGCCCGCAGAAGCAGATGCTGAAGTCCATTCGCCAGACACTGGTCTGCTCAGCGTTAACAAACGATGAACAGTGGACTCGCGAACTGCTGGATGCCACTCACATTGACCGACTCAACGTTGGCAAAGTGAAGACAGTCCAACTCAACTGGTTGCAGCCACACGAAGGGAACATCATCGACTTCATGTTCCGCAATCGTGCCTTCCAGAACAGTCCGCCACCAGCCCATTAAGACCGGGTTCTCAGGCCGTTCCTCAAGAACTGGACCGGTCTGTATCCTGCAAGGCTGAGCGAAAATGAAGAGAGGTCCGGAAGACCATGTTGAGTCTTCCGGACCTCTTCTGTTTTCAGATTCTGTTTTCAGGTCCAATGCTTCGTGCGACCGAATCGGTTTAGCCGAAGTATTCAACCGCATTTCGGAAGAGCTGGAAACCGGCTCCTTCGCCACGCATTCCACGACGTGTCCACTGTGGATGCTGAGTTGCGAACAGGAATCGTTCTGGATGCGGCATCAGCCCGAGAACACGACCAGTCGAGTCCCCGATCCCTGCGATGTTGGCAACCGAACCGTTTGGATTGACCGGAAACGGCAGCATCTCGTCTGTCGCCACAGGATTCTCTTCTGACACATACTGCAACGCGATTTGACCGTTGTTGCGCCATTCTTCCAGTACCGACGGATCACGCACAACAATACGACCTTCGCCATGTGCAATCGGGCAGGGGAGAGTATCGATCCCTTTCAGGAAGACGTTTTTCGTTGAAGCGACTTTCAGGTTGACCCACAGGTCGGTGTATCGGCCGTTTTCATTCCAGGTCAGAGTCGCTGGAGGTTCGACGTCGTTCACAGTCGACCAGCCTGCAGCTCCGCCAGGCAGGACCCCTGCTTTCAACAGAACCTGAAAGCCGTTACAGATCCCCAGTGTCAGGGTGTCACGGTGCAGGAACTCGCCCATAGCACCTGCGAGTCGCTGACGAATTTCAGCTGCGAAAACCACACCGGATCCAACGTCATCGCCGTAACTGAATCCACCCGGGATACAGACGATC
Source organism: Planctomicrobium limosum (assembly GCF_051465645.1). GTDB lineage: Bacteria > Planctomycetota > Planctomycetia > Planctomycetales > Planctomycetaceae > Planctomicrobium. The sequence goes on from NZ_CP195790.1 coordinate 3,643,343, forward strand.
TGATATTGAGCCAGAAGTTCAGGCTGTTCGAGCAAACGAAAGAGGTGAACTCGCTCCGCCTGCGCACCCGACTGTTCAAAAGCATACGCGGTTTCGACGTCGCAATTCGTCCCTGGGGCACGGAGCACGCAAACACGGGGGCTGGCCATCTCGAAATCAATCCTCAGTGGGGCACAACTCAAATTCAGTGAGCGAGTTTCCGACCTGCAGCAGGTCAAACTCACAGCTCATTGAATCACATTGGGTAGGGCCTGTTGTTGCAGGCGAAACCGCCATTCTAGAGCGATTTCGAAAATGATGAAATGTCCTCGACATGCATGCGACCGCTTTTCTCCCATTGAGAACAGGAACTCGCAGTCACCAGACGCTTCTTTTCCGAGGTTTCACGGGAAGCACCACAGCAAGCACTTATGAAATCCCCCTGAATTCCGACGCCGACTCACAGGTATCTTATTTGAGCGGCGGCAGGCTCGGACCAGTTTCTCCATTTTCCGGAACAGTCAATGGGGAAAACGGTTGCGCTGGCGTCGGGGCAACTTCCACAGGAGCTTTGTTTGCCGGAGTCGGGACATTTGGCAAGACAGGTGCTGGAGGAATTGCCAACGGGTTATGTGGGGCAGCTGGTTTTGGAACGGCTGCCGGAGTTGGTGTCGCAGCAGGTGTCGGGACCAATGGCGAAAATGGTTTCGGACCAGCGGCCGGTTTGGCAGGTGCCGCGACAGGCATCCCCTGACCTGCAGCTGGCTTTGGAATCGGCACGCTTCGCTGCACCGTGAACGCCATCAAATGCTGCTGCTTCCCGGCAATCAGCATTGCCGTTTCGAGAAACGTCTTCGAGTTCGGATTGCCGTCCAGATACAACAACGCCCCCATCAGGAACAGCCGATTCGGATCGCGCGCATCCTGCATCACCCATTCTGATACCCGATCCATCAGCCTGGTCTTTTCCAATGTATTTCCGACGCCGTAAAGATCTTCAAGGCTGTCGGCGATCTGTGGAAAACCGGGATCAATCATTGTTGCCAGTTTCAACTGATCAACGGCTTCCGGAAAGCGGCTGCGTGCCGCAAGGGTCACCGCCAGTCGATAACGTGGATCAGCGCGCTCCCGAGCCGCATCGATCGACTTTTTATACCGCTCGGATGCTGCCAGATAATTCAGCTGCTGGAGCTGCATGTCTCCTTGAGTCTGGTACTGATAGCTCGTTTCCATTCCTTTGGGCGAAGTTGGCGTCAGCCCGGCTGGTGTCGGAGCAATCGTTGGGAACGGTCCATCGAGATTTGGAGCGCCTCCCGGAATTGGGTTCGGCGCAAATTCGTTCATTGGCAACGGCTGCAGAACCGGTGGAACGGGCGGGCTGAACGGACGGCCGAAGACTCCGCCATAGTTGTAATAGCTGTTATAGCTCGCACTGCTTGGAAACGAGAACGCTGGATCATATCCCCGGTATGCAAATGGATCGAACCCAATAAACAGCTGTGGTCCCCAGCCTCCATACCCACCGTAGCCACCATAAGGAGCAAATGGGACGAAAGGACCGGGACCAAATCCCCCGTATCCGTACCCACCGCGGACAGCGCCGCCGGGATACCCATTCACGTACTCCATTCCTCCGCCGTTACTTCCCGGGGAAGGACGACCATATCGTCGCTGATACTGATATTCAGCCTGGGTCGGGCCGTAAGGACGCCCCGTCGGACCAATCACAGTAGGGAAGGAGCGGTTTTGAGCCAAAGCCATCGGCGCAAGCAACAGCGTTCCGAGCACAAATGAACTAAGTCGAGCAAACATGGGACCAGACCTCCAAAGACAATCCAGATCCTTGAATTATACCGCGCCCGAGTACAAAGAAAGCGATTCCCACAGCTCCCGTGAAAATCAGCAAAAATAGTCGGATCCGTGTCTTGCCAGCTGACACGACGGTTAAGGTTCCGCTACGAATCGATATCCGGTCCCCCGAACCGACAGCAGATGCCGAGGATTCGTCGGGTCTTTCTCGATGTATCTGCGGAGCCGCAGCACGAAGTTGTCGATTGTACGGGAGGTAACGTCAGCCCCCTGTTCCCAGACATCGCTCAGAATTCGACTCCGCGAGAGAACCGCCCCTTCATGCTCGATAAAGTATCGCAGCAATTGCAGTTCCATCGTCGTCAGGGAATGTTGTTCTTCGCCCTGAGTCACTTCAAACGTCCGGAAGTTGACGCTGACATCACCAAACTCGAAGTCGTCTCGCTGGCTTGATCGGAAGACCTGTTCCATCTGTCGCTGACGCTTGAGCAGGTTACGAACGCGACTCAACAGTTCCGGCAGCGCGAAGGGCTTGGTCATGTATTGATCAGTGCCACAATCAAACGCATGCGACTTATCTTCACTGAGAGTTCTGGCACTCAGGACGAGAATGGGAACTCGAATGTCTCGATCCCGAATCGCGCGGCAGATTTCATAGCCGCTCATCCCCGGCAACATCAAATCCAGAACAACGAGATCAACCTCTTGAGGATGCTCGTCCAGATAAGCCAGTGACGAAGGCCCATCACTGCAGACAACCGGATAGTAGCCCTCGGCCTCAAAGTTGAAACGGAGACCGTTGGCGATCGCCTCTTCGTCTTCGACAATCAGGATTCTGGCCGAGCCATTCATATGAGATACCGTCAATCAGGTGCACAAGTCAGATTTATTGTACCGAAACTCCGTTGATGTTCAGGTGTCTTCTTCAAGGAAATTCATCGATTCGAGTCTGAATCCAAACCGCGCCTGCCCACGTTCGCACAAGCCTGCAAGCGGAGGGCGGTGCCGGACTCCAAATCCCGTCATTGACCGACCGTGAGACGACTGCCGCGCGACGAGATGAGAAGCCAATACGGTCCAGCGACATGTCAGAACGGACTCGTTCCTGTCTCACAAATTCCTGTCTCGCACAGAATATCCATCGATCACGACCGGATGGATCAAAGCAGTGTTCGAAACAGTGAACGCCAGCCAATGTGCTTCACCGAGTCCAACTCCGCTTCATCGTCGAGCAAATTGCCGATCTGCTCGATCATCACCAGCAAATTATCCCCTCAACCGTACACGATCCTTCGATCTTGACCCGATTTCCGAGCGTGTTCCAACAATGCGACATCGCGTTCACAAAACGAAACGCCAGCAAACTGCGGCCGCTTGAACTTCAACAGAAAAAAGTTCCCAACCGGTTACAGCGAATTGGTTTCGAATTCTCTTTCCGCTTTTCACAACAATTCCGGCCCCGGGTTTGCATGAGATCTCTCTGTGAGAAAACAGCGAGATAGCAGGAACCGCAGCACCCGCAAGATCGACATGGACGGCAGGGAAGCAAGCAAGGTAGACCGGGTACCTTCTCAAAGCGTTTGCTCGAACCGGAGGAGTCACGCCAAGGAAAATGTCTTGTTACAGGGACAGCAGGCAACCACACACAGCCGATCTCTCGATGATCTTTTGGACTGAAACAATGGCCGGACAAACATTCAACGATTCAGGAATCGATAAAAGCATTGGCTTTCTACTGATCGGGGTCATCGTCCTGGCGTTCGTCATTCTGATGATCGTCGGCATGGACGGTGTCGAAAAGAATGCCAAGCAGGCATCAGAAAGCGTTCCCGTCGCTCCCAAAACAGAAGTCGTCGACTTCGCGACTTGAGGTAGCTGTGCGGAAAGGCTACTTCGAGCCTTTTTCCGTCTCGAGTTCCGGTGCACGTGTCTTCGAGATGTCTTCAAAGTAACGACGAATCAATCCACGATAAGTCGGGTCGCGCGGACGCAGTGAAGACTCAATCATTTCTGTCTGCAATTTGCCAGGTAGCTTCCCCCAATTGCGACCAGTCGCATTCCCGACAGACTTCTCCAGCATCTGCAAATGCGCCTGTCCATTGAAGGCACTGCTGCTGGCGTCATTACTGGTCGATTGCTGCGATTCTTTTCCGTTCTGCTGTGGCTCCTGCTGTTCGCCTTTGCTCTGGTTAGCAGAAATCCCCATCTGATGGGCTGCCCGCCTCAATCCCTGAGCCGCTTCCCGGAGTGTTGTTGAAGTCGCTTCTCCCCGAGACTTCTCGGAGCCTTGCTGCTGCCCCGAGGAGGATTGCCCTTCTGCCTGAGATTGCGACTGGGCAGCCATCGACTCCTGCCCCTTTCCAGAAGCCGAGTTCTTTCCCTGTCCGTTCTGCTGCTCTTGAGACTCTGACTTCTGATCACCTTGCCCTGGTTTACCTGGCTGCTGATCCTGACCGTCTGACTGGTCGCGATCTCCTTTTCCCTCTTTCGATGGCATCGATCGAATCTCTGGATTCTGGTTCGATTCGTCTGTCCCTGGCATCTGCAGGGAGAGTTCTTTCAACTGCGAAAGAAGTTCCCCTGCGTCATTCAACTGCTGTGAAGACTCGGCAACCTGAACACCGACTTCCCCGGGAATATTCGTCGCCGGTGGACGCTTTGGATTTGCTCCGCTCGACGCCTGACGTGCGAGTTGCCCCGCCTGACGTAAAGGCTCCGCAGACTGATCAATCGACTTCGCGGCGTCATCCAGATTTGCACTCTCAGACTGTGCAACGGACTGCTTCAGAGCCTCGGCCGCTTTGCCAGCCTGCTCGCCTGCCTGTGCCGACAACTTTGACTGCTCTGGGCGATGAATTCGTTCGAGATTCAGATTCTGAGCCCGCTGTTCGAGTTCCTTCGACAACGCTTCCGTCTCAGCCTCATAGGCCATCTGCAGTTCCTGACGGAATTCACTTTTCCCGGTTGGAGACTCCGCCAGCGTTTTCATCCTGTCAGCAAGTTCACGCTGCGCCTCAGCCGCTTCGTCTGCCTGCTGCATCAATCGTTCAGGAATACGTCGTTCAGTCTGGTTGCGAAGTGCGTCGGCAAGTTTCTGAGCATTCTCAGCGGCTCGATTCGCTGTCTCTGCGGCCTTATTGAAATTCAACTGATGCAGTGACTCTGTCGTCTGCTTGGCGGAATCAGGGAAGTCTGTCAGGCCCTTATGTAACGCAGGATCTTTCAACCCCAACTGACGAACAGAACTCGTCAGGCGACGCCCACGCTGCATCAGTTCTTTCTGGTCTCCCAGTGCCTGAATCGAAGGAGGAGCCTTTGTTTCCGCCGCGTCTTTTGCAGAGTTTGCATCTTCAGCAGGACTCGTTGCAGGAGCAGGCTGAGCAGCATTGCCTGAAGCCTTCTCAGCCATCGGCGCTGGTGCCTGTGGGTCGGACTTCTCGGCTGACTCGGAGTCTGATTTCGACTTCTCTTCCGCTTCCTTCCGCTTTCGAGTCGCTTCATTTCGGGTCGCACTTGCCATCGTCGTTTGCTGACGGGCCAGCAATTCCGACTGATCGGCCAATGCACTTAACCGGTGGTGCAGGACTTCGCGCGCCTTGTCCATCAGATCAGGATGCTTTTCCAGAAGCACATCCAGATCGTCTTCAATCTGCCGATGTCGAGCGATCATCTGATGATGATCCTGTTGCCATTGCTGACGAGCCAATGCACTGGTCTGATTCAGGGTCTGTCGAACTGCCAGCCCGTCAACATCTCCAGCCAGTTTTTCTGTCTGATCCGCGATACGATTCAGTTCCAGAAGATCCCGCTGTAATTGGGATAGTTCTTCGAAATCATTCTGGAGTGTGTCGAGATCTTTCCCTGCCTTCTGAAGTGCATTCGCCGCTTCAGAGAACTGCTGTTGTTTCTCACCAGCCGATGCAGCCTTCTGAGCTTTCTCTGCTTTGTCCGCGGCTTGCGCCAGAGACTGCTCGGAAATCTCCTGAGCTTTTTGAGCAAGGTGTTCAAACACCGGTTGTTGCTCCATCACTGCCGCCAGCTTCTGCAACTGCTCGTTCAAAGAACGCAATTCTTCCGCGAGGTTTTCCGCTTCTGCACTGGAATTTGCTTCCTGCTCGTTTGCTTTCTCTTGCTGAGCCTGATTCTGAAGTTTCCTGGCCGCCTGACGCTGCTTTTCGATGTTGGCAGTAAGTTGGTTCAGTGCCTGATTGGTGCGATTCTGCAGGTCTTCCAATGTCTGGTCGCCTTGCGATTTCGCATCAACTTTAATCTGCAACTGTCGTGTCTCTGACCACGTTTCATTCGGGCCAGGCACCGGTCGATTATCCAACGCCCGAGCACGCACAGTCACCTGCGTTCCTGCTGGCAATGCGTGTTTTGAAAGGTCGACCACAAACTGATACTGAGTCGCCAGTGGCTTCAGTTCGTCTGCCGGGATCGCGATTACCTGCGATTCTTTGATGCTGTTTCTGGTCCATTCATAATGCAGCTCCATCGCGGTCAAACCATACTCGTCGGTTGCCTCGACAGGAAATCGCAGCAGATCGTAGGTTCGAGCTTCCGGGTTCTGTTCCCGATCAGTGAACCGAATCGTTGGCGGTGCATCTGGCTGAATTGTCAGGCGACGGATTGTTTCTTCACGAGCATTGAGGTCGTACTGATCTCGGAGACGCACCGCGAATCGACCAGAAGGCCCAGAGAGTGCTGCCGTCAACTTGCAAGTCGCCCCCAGCCCATCCGGATTCAGAGTCAGTTCCGTACGATGCCTGACCGGCAACCCCTGAACCGACTCATCGATTCGAACCGCTTCTCCCCCTGTGGCTCCACTGCCATCCAGCCAGAGGATCTCTGCGGAATTAATTGACTTATCAAATGTCAGTTGCATCTCCAGAACGCTTTGCTCGATCGTGAGAATTTCCCCTAAGAGTGGGTCATGATGCTCAGCCGGGTTGCCGGTATATCCAGGCGGGACGACATCGACAACAAAGTTCTTCACATCTGGACGATCGACAACATCGATGCGATACAGGCGTGAGCGTGAATGGTCGGCGGACAGCTGAAATTCAAAGCCTGCCACCACACTTGGCAGTTGGGCGACATACCCTTTCTTCTCATCGCTCCAGTCCATCACCCGAGATTGAGTCACCTTCCCGTGTTCGATCCAATCCAGCTGAATCGACAGCGGTAATTCTCTTTCGTGGAACCGCCAGCTCGGGCGAGCCACGATTGAAATATCGTCTCCACGCCCGACCGTCCGATGCGGTTCATCCACTTCAAGAATCAGATTCTGGAGGCGTTCGTAATTTCCCCACGGATTCAAAAAACGGGTTAATAACGTGGCGTACGCATTTGTCGCAAAGACAAACGGGACGAGCAGAACCAGAAAGGTCACTGCGCCGATCCAGCAACGTCGAACGGCTCTCTGGGTTGGAATGACGTCAGAGAAGTCCGTCTTTGCGGCGAAATCGATCGTCTGCTGCAACAGCATCTGTTGCATGAATGCCGACCCTCGATCCCGTTCATCAATAGGGGCGGCCACCAGTTCGACTGTCGACAACAAACGTTCACGCAATTCCGGGTGAGCGATTTCAACAACCGCAGCCAGTTCCGTCTTTCGATACTGCTTCAGGAAAGGGAGGACAATCTTCCAGACGACCAGCAGGAGCACCACAATCGGCACCACAAACAGCATGGCCACACGGACTGGCACCGGGAGTTCGAAAAAGAAGTCAATTAGCAGCCCGCAGCCTGTCAGCAACGAGGCCACAAAGAGCGTCAGACCGAGCCCATCAGCAACAGAAACCCCCAGCACCCGATTTCGGACGCGTTGCAATTGTTCCTGCAAGAGTTGGGGCAGGCGACCTTCAGGCGGCATGACACAGTTCCCAAGAGAGTTCCGCGAGAATTCTCGACGAGGTTCAGTCTACCACCTGAGGATCAGTCACGTACAGATGAGAGCCTCATGCAGTCTCCTGAATCGATCAACATTGGGTGCAATCTGCTGACTCTAATCACTCACGATTAAGACACCTGGCTTATGAAACGTCTGCTCCCCCCCCGTTCGTTGCAAAACGAGCAGGTTCTCCGAATCGGAGTTGTCGTATCTAGCATGTGTGAACGGGATTCCTTCTAATAAATCGACTGCTGCGTTCCCATTCGAAAAATGAAACCGGAGAAAGTTCGGTTTCGCCATCTTTCACTGCTTCCGGAAAGCCAGATCATGCGGCCGATCGTTCAGATTTCCCTCGACCTGACCAATATCGACGAAGCTCTTGAGACCGCTGCGATGGCGCTCCGAGCCGGGGTCGACTGGCTCGAAGCAGGAACACCACTCATCCTCGCTGAAGGACTGCATGGAGTGCGAGCATTACGCAACGCATTTCCCAACACTCCGATTGTGGCCGACCTCAAGACGATGGACGGCGGCTATCTTGAAGCTGAGATGATGGCCAAAGCAGGCGCGACTCACGTCGTCGTGATGTCACAGGCACACGAGGAAACGATTCATTGTGTCGTCAAAGCCGGAGCCGACTACGGAATCAAAGTCATGGGAGACAATCTCGCCGCCCCAGACATGGTTGCTGCCGCGAAATGGCTCGAAGATCTGGGCTGTGACTTTGTCATTCATCATATCGGCTATGACGAACGACGCGGGATTGTCGCCAAAGGGGGCCGTCAACCCAGCCCGATGGACCAGTTACGAGAAGTCGTTCAGGCCGTCAGTATTCCTGTGCAGGCTGTGGGCGGATTGACACTCGAACAGGCCGTTGCCACTCCCAGTTACGGGGCTCCACTCGTCGTTCTCGGGGCACCGCTGACTGTCGATGCCGACGCATTCAAAACAGCCGACGGAGATCTCGAATCGTCTCTGCGTCTCATCTGCGAAAAGGTCCACGGTTACGGCGACGTTCCTGTTGGGCAATAAGTCTTCGCTGCATTTTTTTGCACAAACACATCAAGACATAATCTCATGAAGATTCCCTTGCGAAACGGGTTCACTCCCAAATATCGTGAGTCCATCAGCCTTGATTTCGCCCACCCAGAAGGAGCACTTCCATCAGTACTCAGCTTGCCAGGCAGAAAGCGATCGTTAATTTCGCAAATCAGAAGCATGCAGTGGAGTTGCGTGAGGTCGAGATCCCGGAAATCGGCCCGGAAGATGTGTTACTCGAAGTTGCCGCTGTCGGTGTTTGCGGAAGCGATCTGCACCAATGGACAGCCGAACACAGCTGGCCGGTGAATTATCCTGTCACTCTGGGACATGAATTCGGCGGAGTGATTGCGAAGATTGGGGAACGTGCCGGCCCTTGGCTGCCCGGTGATCGTGTTGTGAGCGAAACTGCCGCGATTATCGACCCGAACAACCCGATGTCGCGGACCGGCCAATACAATCTCGACCCGACCCGAAAGGGATTTGGCTACGGCACAAACGGAGCAATGACTCGCTTTGTCCGAGTTCCCGCCCGTTGCCTGCACCGAGTTCCGGATAACCTCTCGTTTGAGAAGGCGTGTCTGACCGAACCATGCTGCGTGGCCTACAGCGCTGTCGTGGTGAATGGGGACGTCAAACCGGGTGACCGAATCCTGGTCCTCGGGCCCGGTCCTATCGGATTGCTCTGTGCCGCAATGGCGAAACTTCAAGGCGCCATCGTCGGCGTCGTTGGTCTGGAACGGGATCGAGCTCGTTTTGAAGCCGTGAAGCGTTATGGGTGCGAGCCGATCATCGGCGATTGCCGAGAATGGGCGTTCGCCGCGGACGGACTGGGAGTCGACGGCGTGATCGATGCGGCAGGTGTCTCGGCCACACTGAAGACGGCCATCGATGTTGTTCGCCCCGGCGGGTGGATCAGTAAGGTCGGTTGGGGCCGCGATCCGATTGGCTTTTCACTGGATCCACTCGTTCAAAAGAATGTGCGTCTGCAAGGAAGCTTCAGCCACAACTGGCCAATCTGGGAGCGAGTCCTGCGACTTCTTTCGACAGGACTTCTGGACCTCGATCCCGTATTGGGAGGTGTCTGGCCGCTCGAAGAATGGCACGAGGCATTTGAGACGATGCACTCAGGGAGTATCGCCAAAGCCGTTCTGAAACCAGCAGGTATGCAGAACTAGCTCTGGAAGTGCGTGATGTAAAATGCCGCTGAAGTTTTCTTGCTCCAGCGGCATTCATTCACAGGGGATAACCTGCTCCTGCTTCATCGAATTTTCTCCTTCAACAACCGAGTCTGATTGTCATGCCAAAACTTGCCGCGTTTCCAAAGTTGTACATGGATGAGTTGTGCATCGAAGGCACGATGACCGTTCGGGAATGGATCGAAAAAGCAGCGACTCTCGATATCGACGGGTTGGAGATGTACTTCGGGATGATCGGACTAAAAGATCCCGAGCAATGGCCGACGATCCGCAAGATCGCCGATGATCTCGACCTGCAAATCCCCATGATGTGTGCGTCACCGGACTTCACTCATCCTGACCCGGTCTTTCGCCAACAGCAGGTCGATCAGGAGAAGTACTGCATCGACATGACCGCCGCGCTGGGGGGGCAGTACTGTCGGGTCCTCTCCGGTCAGCGACGCCCGGAAGTCTCACGGGAAGAAGGTATTCAATACACCGTCGAATGTATTCAGGCGTGCCTGCCTCACGCCAAAGCCTGCGGTGTCACGCTGATCATCGAGAACCACTATAAGGACAACTACTGGCAATTCCCGGAGTTCGCTCAGCACGCCGATGTCTTCTGCGATCTCGTCTCACGAATCGACGACCCCAACTTCGGTGTGAACTACGATCCAAGTAACACAATTCTCGCCGGTGAAGATCCGTTGATGTTACTGGAAATGGTGAAGAACCGCGTCGTCACGATGCATGCCAGTGACCGCTATCTCGCCGAAGGAACAATCGCTGACCTTCGCAACGAGGAAGACAGCGTCGGTTATGCCAAACGCCTGCGACATGGCGAAATCGGCAAAGGTCTGAACGACTTTGATGCCATTTTTTCAACGCTGAAGGAAGTCGGTTTCAACGGCTGGATCAGCATCGAAGACGGTGTCGACGGCTTTGATCAGCTCGAACGCAGTGTCGCATTCCTGCGACAGAAACTCGCTCTTCACTGGCCTTCATAATCACCTGGTCACACAGGGATCACTGAATAAGGCACTTCCACAAATCGTGCAGCGTATCTGGCACACGGGATTCAGCTGTTCTTCTACCTGGAAGCCTGCTGCGGCCACATAAGAGACCGAACCGGTCTAGATGAGGTTTGGATCATGACGATGCTTTCTCGCCGGGATCTGCTCAAAGCAGGCGCAGCGTTCACAGTCACTGCAGCAGCGGCCGAAACATTACTGAAGCATGTGCAAGCCGAGGCCGGAAGCGCTCCCCGGATTCTTTTGCGCTCATCATGGCAAGTCGTCAACATCGGAGACATCGCACACACACCCGGTGTCCTTGCTTTAATAGAGAAGCACCTTCCAGAAGCAGAAGTGATTCTCTGGGCGTCCGGCGATTTGACTGATGAAGTCGCCGAAATGGAGCACCGACGATTTCCACGATTGAAGATCGTCAAAGGGCGCATCGACGAGAACGGCAAACCATCCAACCCTGAACTGGACGAGGCCATTGGTTGGGCTGATTTTCTGCTCCATGGTTCTGGTCCATCCTTTGTCGCAGCGAACGACACCAGAAGTTTCGTTAAACACACAGGAAAGCCATTTGGGGTCTACGGGATCACTTTTGATAATGGATCAAAAGAGGTCATCGAACTCCTCAGCTCCGCGAGGTTCGTGTTCTTCCGCGATTCAGTCTCTTTAAAACGCGCCAAAGAGTTGGGCGTCACTTCCCCCAAGATGGAGTTCGCGCCGGACGGTGCGTTTGCCTGTGACCTGCGAAACGACGTGGCCGCAGATGCGTTTCTGAGCACGCATGATTTGCAGCCCGGCAAGTTTCTCTGCTGTATTCCACGCCTGAGATACACGCCTTACTGGCTTATCAGAAAGAACACCTCGATCAACGAGGATCGAGCCCGACGTAATGAGGAAATGCGCGAACACGACCATAAGCCACTTCGCGATGCCATTTCCGCTGTCGTGCGTCAGACAGGAACAAAAGTTCTCCTCTGCCCGGAGGACATGACTCAAGTTGCCATCGGCAAGGACAACATTTACGACAAGCTCCCGGCAGACGTGCAGAAGCAGGTGGTCTGGCGAGACAAGTTCTGGCTCACGGACGAAGCCCTGAGCACTTACTCACGCTCTCTCGGGCTATTCGGGCTGGAGATGCATTCGCCCATCATGTGTATCGGAAACGGCATCCCAGCACTTGTCGGCCGCTTCTCTGAGCAAACATCAAAAGGGTTTATGTGGCGGGACATCGGGCTCGGCGACTGGCTGTTTGATTTCGACAACCCGAGCGATCTGGAAAAGCTGACGCCAGCCGTGCTGAAACTGGTCACCGATCGACAGGCGACTCTGAAAACGACACTTGCCGCAAAAGCACGTGTCGAAACATTTCAGAAAGACACGATGGCGTACGTGAAATCGCAAATCAAAGCTGGCAAGTAGCGCTGTGTTCAACGAGGTGACCTGACAGGCATCCCGTTATTTTGACTCACCTTCAAGATGGTAGTCTTCAATCTTCTTATGCAGCGTATTGCGGTTGATTCCCAGCTTGGTCGCGGCCTTTGTCTGCGTTCCATGACAGGTTCGCAGGACCTGCAGAATCAACTCACGCTCGACCATGCCCATGACGTGCTCATGGCATTTTCCGTCGTCGACGACTTCACTCAGACCACGCTCGACGAGTTCTGCACACAGTGACTGCAGCTCATTGCGATCTGCGCGTCCCAACCGGATCGGGGCCTCTCCACGCACATGAGATGGGAGCAGATCCGGGGTCAGTTCATCACCGTCAGCCAGAACGATTGCCCGTTCAATATAATTCTGCAGTTCGCGAACATTCCCCGGCCAGAGATAAGACCGAAAATAACTCATCGCCTCGCTGGTGACCGACAGAACAGGGCGTCGATTCTGCGCGGCGTATCGCTCGGCAAAGAAGGTAATCAACTCTGGAATATCTTCCCGGCGTTCTCTCAATGGGGGAACGTAAATCGGAAGAACATTCAGGCGATAATAAAGGTCTTCCCGAAAGGTCCCGCTATCGACCAGTTCGTTCAGGTCACGATTCGTCGCCGCGATAATTCGACAGTCGACGCTGATTGTTCGAGTATCACCGACACGTTCAAATTGATGTTCCTGCAACACTCGCAGCAATTTGACCTGCACCGTGTGACTGACGGAATTGATTTCATCGAGAAAGATCGTTCCCCCGTGCGCTGCTTCAAAGCGTCCGGTTCGATTCTCAATCGCGTTCGTGAACGCCCCTTTGACGTGCCCGAACAGTTCACTCTCCAGCAAACTTTCGCTGAGCGCACCGCAGTTCACACGGACAAACGGACCAGAAAACCGAGGGCTTAACTCGTGCACAGCACGAGCGACCAGTTCCTTGCCTGATCCAGTTTCCCCAAGCAACAGGACTGTCGCCGAGCTGTTTGCAATCTTACGAATATGGCGAAACAGATCCCGCATCGCGGAACTGCTGCCAATAAAGCCTTCAAATGGAGGCGATTCCGGAAGACTGGATTTAGGCGTTGCCATAAGCAGGCAATTAAAACTGAGGAAGACGACTCACAATCACAACAACTGCATCGTCTCGCTCCGACCAACACGAGACGACACAATCGCAACGACGGTGCTACGATTCCCTGATTGATGAACTCGTTGAGCGCAAGCATCCGAAGAATGCAATCGATGCCAATACTGTACGCAAAAAAACGTATGCAGAGAAGAGGCGCCAGCATTTTCTTTCAACGGACGCGCCCAGTCATGCGCAGTTACATAAAACCTGCAACATTTGGCAGCACTGCAACTAATCTTGCAATGTTTTTACGCTGCCTGCCTTCGAAAATCGACAATCGCCCCGAGATGCCACGTGAGATCAAACGTTTTCCTGCCAAGAGGCTGCTACGCGGCCGCATGAGAGACCGAACCGGTCTAAACCTTCTGCAAACGCCGTGACTTGCGACTGAATGCATTGAACGTCAGATAGTCCCAGTGACGGAACAGCTCGGAAGATTTCGCAAGTTCCTGATGGCTGCCAATCGCCTCGACAACTCCATCATGCAGCAGGATGACCTTATCGCAGCGACGACTCGTGCTGAGTCTCGTTGGAAGATAGACCATCGTTCGAGCCGCTGCCAGACGCTGGTATGCATCGTCGATCAGCGACTTCGTATCGTCATCCAGAAGGACGCTCGGCTCTTCGATGATCATCACGGCAGGATCACGCAACGCAGCTCGCGCCAGCCCCAGACGGAACGTCGCACCGGCATCGAGATGTTCACCATGCTCACCCAACATTGTTTCATAGCCCTGAGGGAGCTTTGTAATAAATGTATGAGCGTGAACCAGTTTCGCCGCTTCAATCGCATCCTGAACGGAATACCGGGTTTCTCCGCAGAGAATATTGTCAAGAACCGTCCCTGACAGCACCGGATCATCAGCACTGACGTACAAGGTCTCAGCGCGAATCGACTCCAGCGTTCCCCATGCGATGTCTTCTCCATCAAAGAGCACACGCCCTTTATTTGGTTCAATAAACCGCGGAAGCAGATAAGCCAACGCTTTCGGCAGAAGCGGGTCGAGCGAGACCAGAGCCACTTCAGTTTTGGCTTCGATCCGAAGGTCAACCCCCTTCAACAACTGGTGCCCCAACTGCTGGTAATTCACCGCTTCCAACACGATCGACTTGGAAACAGGCTCGATGAATTTTGCTCCAACCGCCTGTCCGACTTCTGGAATTTCGTCCAGATACCGGTAGACCCGATCACCTGTGATGACCAGTTCTTTTCTTAACTCAACCAAGCGATCCCAGGAATTCATTTCAATGGCAAAGAGGACGAGAGCCAACACCATCGCCACGCCGCATGAAAGTGGCAACGGGTCAGTGGCGGAACTGACTCGCAATGCAATCAGAAACAAAACCAGTGCCAGCCCAGTAAAGATCGCCAGCCTGGCAGTCGACATCGCAGTGCGTTCAAGACGACGGCCAGCCCGAGACTTCTCGGTCATCCGGTCCAGATGACGACTGAAGAGCGACTGTTCGAACTCTTCCATGTTATAGCCGCGAACCAGGCGAGTCTGCTTGAGCGACTCGGACAGGAAACGGACTTCTGAATCGGCATGTGCTTCTGAAATCTGACGCTTGATCGCCCCTTGCTGACGTTCGTAGCGATAGACAAACCAGCAGGCCAGCGTCGGAATCAGGCACTCAACACCGAGCTTGAGATCAATGGCCAGAACACAAAGCACAAAAGTCGGTAACAGAATAATGCTGCGCACGAATCGCCAGCGCCACTCGGCAGCAGTCGCCCTGATCGTTTCAGAATCATCAATGAAATGATTCAAGGCCGTTTGATAGCGATGGCCGGTCAGGTCGCTGGGCCCCAATCGAAGAGTCTGCCGGTGAATCAGACTGCGCAACCAGGTCGCCAGATCTCTCGCCAGTCCGGCCGAAGCAACACGCGCCTGAACACGAGCGAGCGAGAAACCGACAAAGGCGAACAGCGACAGTACGATCAAGACGACAAGCGCCCCTCGCGTTGTTCTCAAGATCGGCAGCGATTCACAAAGCGGAGTCAACCACCGCCATGCCAGCCGATTTCCAAAGCGGACCGCTTGATCCTGAAGTCCGATGTCTGCCGACGTGGCGACGTGTGAAACGACAATCGCCTCGCCAGTGGAGGGGACCCTCGCAGTCTCGATTCCGCCCTGACTGACCAGCAGGTCAGAAAGCAAAGTCACCAGAATCAGTAATGCGATTGCGAAGAGAGAAGCACAGAACAGCCAGAAAACCAACAGTAACCCATTGCGCTCCAACCAGGAGCGCCTCGTCACCAGTCGCCGCATCGAGGTGAGCATTGCCGACATGAGAACCCGTTTGACGAGAGGGGAAATAGTCTCCACATCCGTGTCAGAACAACACGCATCCTACTCCTACCATCAGACTCGCTGTCGTCATAGTTGCCAAGTCACTTTTTCTCAAAAACGAACTGGCGACGCACTTTCGGGCGTCGCCAGTCGGAGAATTTCATTTAGTCCCACCGAACCGCCATCTGATCTCTGGGCCAATACCTCAGCCGCAGCGATCAAATGACCAACCGGAAAAACACCTATGCAAGATCGCGATCTTCGAACAGGAGAAACCCGATCATGATCATCGCAGCGACATACGCAAGACAATACAAGCCTGCCATCCCGATGTACTCTGCCGGAATACTCTTCCCCGTCGCCACCGCCGACGACATGTTAAAGTGATCCAACCCCGGCAGAATCGTCGCAAAGAATCTGGCGACGAACTTCACGAAGACATTCGCGGTCCCGGAAATCGCCAGAATTGGCGTCAGGTGACCAATCACAAACACGGCAAAGCAGGTCAATACGTTCATCATCATTGGAACGCGAGTGGAGATCGCCACGCTGACGGCCGCCATCACAGCAACTTCCATGGCGATCAATGTCACGCCAGGAATGATCGTTCTAGCAACTTCATAATAGACAGGGTTCATCATCGGAACACTGAATGGCAATCCGCCGAAGCTGCGGAAATACACAAGCGGAGACTGCTCCTTCGACGACTCTTTCAAGTCATAGTGAAACTTGTAGTAGGTCAGGAAGAAGAAGACGACAGCCAGAATCGCAATCATGATCAGCGCGGCCTGGAAGATGCCGATGTACTTCCCGAACACAAACTGGCGGCGATTGATCGGCTTGGACAACAGCGTCATCGCGGTCCGACCTTCGATTTCGTCGGCCACACTGAGACTTGCAGTCCAGACACATTGCAGCAGCGAGCAAATCAGAATCGTCGCCAACCCGCAATCGATATACATCTTGGTGTCGTCCCCCAGAGAGAAGAACGGCACCCACACGTTGATCGTGATAATGGTCAGTCCGATCGCGGTCATCATCAAAAAGACCGGCTGACGCACAGCTTCTTTTGTCGTCGCCCGGGCAATCACCCCGGATTGCGTCATGTAATTCAACAGCAGCAGAAGCGGAATGAAAACCGCATATCCAATCGCCAATGCAGTGTATGGCAGATGGATGACCTCATCTGGCGCCTGGGCCAAAAGACTTAATGTCCCCATCACTGATCCTCATCGCTGTAAAAACACGAGACGAAAACTGCCTGAATCCACCGCAGATATTTACCAGCGGCAAGATTGATTCAAACCGTGAAAGAATTGCGTCCAGCCACTTTACCGCCGCGCATCACAGGGTTCAAACGAGAGCACAGCGCCATCAGGGGCTCTACGAAAAATTAACGCACTCTTCGCAGAAACAATTCAGATAGTTGATTCGACCAGATCAAGCAGAAACAAAGTTCGCTCCGCTGACAGAATCGCCAGAGATCAAGGAAGGCTTCAGCAGCACAGCAAACCCAAAGAGAAGGCTTGCGATAACCTCAAACAACGCAATGTGTTCGAGAAGATGAGAAACCAAGAGAAATGAAGGCGCTGGGGCTCGAACCCAGGACCTACGGATTAAAAGTCCGTTGCTCTACCAACTGAGCTACGCCTTCGTCTTGGAAGTGCGACACGGTAATCGCTTCGAAAGTTCCCCGCAATAGTACGGAAAGGGGAAATTTCGAATCTTCTCTCAGTTCCAGTCAGGCAGAAAGACGCGAACCAGCCAAAACAACACAATCACAACAATGACAACAACTTAAACACATCAGCAAGCATCGTTCCCAAATTCGCCAGATTCTGGGCTCACGTCGGCCACCCCATCCGATGAGGCTGACTTTCCCAAATTCAACGCTGGTAAGGCCGCCATCTGTTTTGCTTCCCAGATTCGGATACTTGCCAGACAGGTCAATAGAAACGATACGCCTCCTGTAATTCCGGCCTCTGGAAGCAATGGCAGTCGGAGCGCAAAGACCCCGGCCAGCAATGCCGCGGTGGCAATCCACCCAACGACACTGATGCCCATCATCACGTGTCCTTGCGCCGAACGGCGTTTCACACGCGAGACAGCCACCGCTGTTCTGGCGGAATAATTGGCCAATTCACGAAACGAATGGATATCCGCCCGAATTGATTCCTTCTCTCCAGACACCAGCTTTCGAGTGCGGCGAGCCGGAGCAGGGGCCTCCTCCCCAAAATCTTCCTTCTCTTCGTGACTGACGACTTTGGCTTGCCCCGTTGAAACATAATTCGAAGACGCTGCTTTGATCACCTCAGGGACATCCTGCCCGCCCGGTCGGGATCTTGCCAGCAACAGCTGCATGTACTGCTCAATCCCAAGGTCGCCGTCATCCTCTGCTGCCGAACTTTCCACTTGTGTCGACTGCGATTGTTGTGGAAGAACAGTCTCCCGCAATACTTCAGCACGATCGTCTAAAGCCGACTCACGCGGCTCATTCCCATTTTCATGCGACTCCGTTTTCGAATCGAGACCGAACAAACTGGCCAACTGACTCCGCAGTTGCAGCGCCTTTTCATCTGCATCGTCAAGTTGATGTCCGCTCTCACCTGACTCTTCGTCATGATGTTCGCCAGTCTCCCGAACATTCAGTGAACACTGCTGATCCGTTGAGTTCGACTTGAAGAGACTTCTCAGCAACGGCGAGACAGGCAGATCCTCAACATCAAAATCATCGCGATGCCCTGGTTCATCTTCCTCGACGTCCCCGATGCCACGTTTGTCGAACGAAGTCCTGACAGGATCCTCGGACTCGGATGTCAGGTAGTTTGCCTGCTCTTCCAACTGCTGTAATTGAACCTGTAAATCGACGAGAGCGCGGTCACGATCACCCAGAGTAGAACGCTGCTCCTCGAACTTTGCATTCAGGACGACACTCGCCTGCTGCATATCCGCGAGTTGGCGTCGAAGTTGAGTTAACTCAGATTCAAGTTGGCTCTTCGCGGCTTCAGCGTGCCCTAGCTTTTCCTCCAGAGCGGCGTTGATTTCGTTTTGCGAGGACTCCAATTGACGAGTCTGCTGCTCGCTCTCTTGCTGTTCGAGTGCCCGACTCTCAGTCAAGAACTTGAACTCGGTCCGTTCCTGATTCAACTGTTCGCGGAGCGCTTCAAGCTCCTGCTGAATCTTCGACAGACCTTCCTGTTCCTGATCGAGCAACTGTCGGCGGATTTGCAGTTGCTCACGATCATATTCGTCGCGACTTCGTTCCGCCGCGATCTCGCTCCGCAATCGAACAAAGTTCTGCTGCTCCGCGTCGATTTCGGCCTGACGAATTTCGACAGCCTCGCGTTCCTGCTCCAATTCCATCTTTTGAGCAGCCAGTTCCGAAAGGGATTTCTGAAGCTCCGCTGAATTGAGTTGCTGGTCCTCTTGCAGCTGCAACCGCCGAGCCTGCTTCTCCTGGAACTCTGCTTCTTGAGTTGCAACGCGCTCTTCCCGCAAACGAATCTGCTCTGACTGGGCGTCGAGCGAGAGTGTCCGTGATTCCAATTCGGATTTGAGCTGTTCGATCCGCAGCGCCTCGGTCTTCAACTCATCTCGCTGCACAGCGATCCGTTGCAGCTCTCGATTCAGCCGGTCCGCCTCGGTCACATGCTCAGAAGTCCGTTGCTGTTCATTAAGTTGAAAGTTCCGTTGACTTTCCTGCAGCTTTTCCAGTTGGATCTGCAGCTCGGATTCGCGCTGCGACAACTTCTGTTCGCGAGCCTGAAACTCAGTCACTTTTGAACTGAACCGAGCGAATTGCTCTTTCAATTCCAGATCCGCTTCTTCCAGACGCAGTTGAGATTGCGCCAGCTCGGCTTGTTCTTGTGCAAATGCCCCCCGAAGTGCTTCCAGGGTTTGAAGCTCATTCTCCAGCTTCAGTTCTCGCAGGCGCAATTCACCTGAAACGCTTTCATTCGCTTTCGCACGCTGTTCAACACTCGCAACTTGAGCGTCGAGCGTTTTCTTCTGTTCGCCAATTTCGTCTTTGAGAATCGCCAGCTGCGACTCTTCCTCCCCAATGGATTGAGCTCGAAAAAGCAGAGTTTGCTCAAGTTCATCAAGCAGGTTCTTGCGGTTCTCGGAAACCTGATTCCATTGTTCCTGCTCCTGCTTGAAATTGAGCGCCTGAACTTCGCTCTGCCTGGTGAGCTCAGCAATGCCTGCAAGACGGCGATGAATTTCTTCTTCCCGACGATCAAGATCAACGGTTCTCGACTTGAGCTGTCGAAACTGAGCATCGTTTCTCGCAAGCAAATTGCGGCAACCGATTTCACGATTCTCAATTTCTGACAGTTGTGATGCGAGTCCATCCTGACGCTGATTGAAATCATTGATGCGGAACTTCAGCAGTCGATGAATTCGTGTCTGTTCCGTCGCACGTCGAGCCAGTTCCGCATGCCGGTCATCCAGCAATCTCTGAAACTGAGCCAGTTCACGCTCTGCTTCTGAGTGACGGGTCTCGTCTTCTGCCCCTTGGGGAGCGGCTGCTAACAAGCGTGCTCGGGCGTCATTCAACAGCTCCCACTGCTGAGACAATTCTTCATTGCGATGCGAAAGAATCATTCGATCATGCGTAAGATTGTCTCGCACGACCCGTTCCCGTTCGAGCACGTCATTTAACGCAGCCTGAACCGCACTGAGCAACTCTTCCAACTGCTCCTTCCGTCGCACGTCGCCTGTCTGCCTGGGCGATTTTCCAAAGAGCGCCTCACTGAGAAGTGCCTCCGAATCCAATTTTGGTGATGCGGGAACTCTCTGCGAATTTGTCGCCTCTGCATCTCTCTGAGCAACCCGAAATTCCACAGGGCCAACAATCAGACGATCACCGATTCGCAGCGAACCTTCAGTCAAGACCCCATCGTTAATCCACGTCAATGGCGACCAGGCTTTGACTATATTCTGGAACTCGCCAACAACCAGAGTGCAATGTCGGGACGCGACCCCGGTCTCCGGCAAAACGATGTGACACTGTTCCCCGGAACCGATTGTATATCGCCCTGGGCCAAGCGAGATCGGCTGACGGCCAGCATGCCGGCGCACTGGGATTAATTGAATGCCTGGCAGAGTCGAATTTGCCCCAGACGAATTTCTCGCGGAAATTCGGTCGGATCCAAATGTTGAAATTGATGGCATCGACATAACTCAAACTCGGCTGAAGTTCACAGAAACGCACGCAAGGTCTGCGTATTTTCCGGCATATTGAACCTCTAGCTCACAACTCGCCCCGTTGCCGCCAAAAATGTTGTGAAAAAGCATCGAGCGTAAAACAAACTCGATAAGGGATAACGGTTAGTCCACGCTGACACCGCAAAACGCTCACGACTGCACCAATTAAGAAGGGTTCTCCGGCAGCAAATTCCCTCCAACACCTATAAGCAACCTCTTTTCACTACAAAACCGTCCTCGAAATGATGGCGCTATTGTCAGTTTTACAACACACGCTCGCAAATCTTTCGAAAAGATAACAGCACATAAACCATGACGATAAATCTGGTTACAACCATTCATAAAAATGTGGCACGAAGTGTGTATTTCTCCTGAAGCACAAGACGCCGACAGAAACAGCTTGCACTCCAGCCTGTCACGGATCGAAACGCAGCGGAGTCGATTTGCAAGCTGATTTGAATCTGCCTGGTCACGTGGACCTGTCGTCACTCACGACTTTTCAAGGAGAGAGACAATGAAAACGTTCGCAATCATCGCCGTTGCATTAGGTGGGCTGTTCTTTGCAACCGCAAATCAAGCTGAGGCCCATTCACCTCGCCGATCCCACGGTCATCACCACGGTCATCATCATGGTCACTGGGGACACGGGCATTGGGGCCACGGGCACGGACACTGGGGGCATGGCCATTGGGGTCACGGTCACTGGGGACATGGTGGAGTTTCCCACGAATGGTGGGCGCTGGGTTAAGCCCTTATGATTCCCAGTGAGGAGAGCATTGCATGTCGCAGAGTCGTCGTATTTTCACAGCGGAGTTCAAGCGTGACGCGTTGCAGCTGATGCAGCGTGAAGGTCTTTCACAAGCCGAAGTGGCTCGGCGTCTGGAGATTGATCCCAGCACGATTCGCAAATGGCAGCGGCGACTGGAGTCTCAAGGAGAACAGGCATTTCCTGGCAAGGGGCAACTGGCTCCTCTGGAGGAAGAGAATCGACGTCTGCGGGAGGAGAATGCTCGGCTCAAGATGGAGAGGGACATCTTAAAAAAAGCTGCCACATTCTTCGCGAAGGAGCTCAAGTGAGATACTCCTTTATTGACGATCATCGTGAGCAGTGGCCGGTTTCGGTGCAATGTTGTGTGCTGCAAGTTTCACGAAGCGGGTTCTATGCCTGGTGCTCTCGTGAAGAGGGCATCACAGCTGTGCGTCGTGCGGAGCTGACGGAGCGGATTCGTGAAGTTCACGAGACCAGTCGGCGAACATACGGTTCCCCCCGAGTGCATGCCGAACTGCTTGCTCAAGGTCATCGCTGCAACCGCAAGACCGTGGCAAAATACATGCGGAATGCTGGGATTCAAGCCAAATCGCATCGCAAGTTCCGTGTGAGGACGACCGATTCCAACCATGCTCATCCCGTGGCTTCCAACATTGTGAATCGAGACTTTCAGCCATCAGGTCAGAATCAGACCTGGACTACTGACATCACCTACGTGGCGACGAAGGAAGGCTGGTTATATCTGGCGGCCGTGGAGGATTTATTCACTCGACAGATCGTGGGCTGGTCGATGTCGGCGAAGATCGACAGCCGTCTGGTGGTCGACGCTCTGGAAATGGCGATTGCTCGTCAATGTCCAGGAGAAGAACTGCTGGCTCACTCCGACCGTGGCGTGCAGTATGCGAGTGAGCATTACCAGAGACTGCTCAAGGAACATGGCATCACGTGTTCAATGAGTCGCAAAGGCAACTGTTATGATAATGCACCGATGGAATCGTTCTTCGCCACCTTGAAGAAAGAATTGGTGCATCACGAGCAGTATCAGACCCGAGCAGAGGCTCGAGCGAGCCTGTTTGAATACATCGAAGTGTTCTACAACCGGATCCGCAGACACTCCGCCTTGAACTATCAAACCCCAGTCCAGTTCGCAGAGGCCGCATAACCACCTTCCAGCGCCCACCATTCGTGGGAAACTCCATGGACATTGGGGGCATGGACACTGGGGGCATGGACACTGGGGGCATGGACACTGGGGACACCGCCCAGGTCATGGGCACTGGGGACATGGGCACCACCACCATCACCGCTAATTCAGGTCGGATTATGGCAAGACCATGCAGCCCTGTGCCTGAACGGAAAGACACAGACACCTGCGAGTGTGCAAAGCTCCGGCCACCTGAAATTCCGTTATCCATCTCCAGCCCTGACGTTGCGTTCGCTCTGGCACAAAGAGAAAGACTCTCAGTGCCTGCGAACGCGACATCGTTTTCAGAGACGGGGCATCAACAAATTCGGCCCACCAGAGAGACTCATTTGCCGTCATTTCCGGTGAGAATCCGACTCAGTCGTGTCACCTGCCAAGATCTGGCGCCATGATGATCTCTCGAACAAATTGTCCCTTGCAGTCTGCCTGTTGAGCCATCATTGTCTATCTTAATGTGATTCCCAATTGAGATCTGGCATTAACAGGCTGCTACATCGTGTCGTCATCAGAATGGAGACCTGCCGGCGCATTGGAACTCGGGCGAATGCTGGCAGAAAATGCGAAGGGCGCGCAATCACCACTTCTTCCCGTTGGTGGACGCACAGCATTGCATTATGGGGGCCCGGTCCCGGCTCATTCGATACTTGTCTCCACAGCAGATCTCCAGAAAATCGTCGACTATCCTGCACGCGACATGACGATCACCGTCGAAGCAGGTTTGCGTATCGATGAGTTACAGCAAGTTCTCGCCAAAGAAAAACAACGACTTCCGATTGATATCGCCCAATCACATCGAGCGACGATCGGCGGAGCAGTTGCCGCGAACACATCTGGCCCTGGTCGATACGGATATGGAACTTTCCGCGACTATGTCATCGGGATCTCTGCCGTCGATGGCCAGGGACGACTGTTTTCGTCCGGTGGACGCGTCGTCAAGAACGTCGCCGGTTACGATCTTTGCAAACTGCTGACCGGTTCTCACGGAACGCTTGGAGTGATTACTCAGCTCACCCTGAAGCTCAAGCCGATGGTCGAATGCCGCCATCTCGTCGTTGCTGCAACAGAGTCAATCGAGCAGGTCACTCAGGCACTGAATCTCCTCAACACGTCCGCAACTCGACCAGTCGCCTTGGACGTGTTGAATCCACTTGCGGCCAGCAACCTGCGAAAAGAAACCCAGTACGAAAGTCCGCCGGGACACTACTTACTGTGTCTCGGATATGAAGGTGGTTCGGCCGAGTGCGACTGGCAGACAGCAACCGCAAAGACAGAACTCTCTTCGATCTTCAAATCGCAGGTTGACCTCTTCTCTGGCGCGGCAGCGGACCAGTTCTGGCAATCACTCACCGAGTTCCAGATCGCATCCGACGATCCCCTGACTTGTCAGGTCTCCGTGTTGCCATCCCGAACAACACAAATCCTCGAACAAACATCAAAGCTCGGACTCGCAGTTCAGGCACACGCCGGAAACGGAGTCCTCATTGGCCACCTCCCTGACCAGTATGCTGATGCACAGTCCGCTGCAGGGCTAATGCGTCAGTTGAAAACGACAGTGGAAGCTGCTGGCGGATCACTCCAACTTTTGAACTGTGACCCAGCCTGGAAAACACAGATGCAGGCAATCGCTACATCACCGGCTGAACTCGCACTGCATCAACGCCTGAAAACCGCGTTTGATCCGGCGAATGTCCTGAGCCCCGGCCGGATGTGGGATTCTGCTCCCGCTCCAGTCCTGAAGTAAACTCCCTGAGGGAAATTCAGAGCGATTTAGCCATACCGTTGGCATCAGGCAATCCTCTGATATCCAGATTGATTTTGACTTGCCTCGTCGACTGCATCACATGCTTCCGACGCAGAAATTGAATTGACGGAAAAACGGAATGAATATGAAGACGACTCCTCCGGCAACAATGCACTGGATTGGCGATGAATCCGGCTACCTGACGCTGATTGACCAGACATTGCTCCCCGGTGAGTTCAAAGAAATTGACTGCAAAACCGTTGAAGCTGTCTGGGAAGCAATCAAGAAGCTGCGAGTTCGCGGAGCACCTGCCATCGGTTGCGCCGCTGCCTATGGAGTCGTCATTGGCCTGCAGACGCTGTCTTCCGATGCCGATCGCACGACATTCAATGCTCGACTCAAAGAAGTCACAACGTATCTTGCCGAGAGTCGACCAACCGCTGTCAACCTGTTCTGGGCACTTGATCGCATTAACGCCGTCGCAGCCAGCAACGGTTCACTCTCCCCACGAGAAATGCACCAGCGTCTGCTCGAAGAAGCCAAGGCGATTGAGATCGAAGACCGCGAAATGTGCGCCGCGATCGGGCGTCACGGCGCCGCCCTCCTGAAGGATGGCATGGGGGTTCTGACTCACTGCAACGCCGGTGGATTGGCAACGGCCGGAGACGGAACTGCGCTCGCGGTCATGTTTGCAGCTGCCGCCGAAGGAAAGCAGATTCAGGTTTACGCCGACGAAACACGTCCGCTCCTGCAGGGTGCTCGATTGACCACCTGGGAACTCCAACAGCGCGGAGTTCCAGTCACTTTGATCTGCGACAACATGGCCGGCTGGGTCATGAAAGAAAAGCGGGTGCAAGCGGTCATCACTGGTGCCGACCGCATCGCAGCCAACGGGGACTCAGCTAACAAGATCGGAACCTATTCCGTCGCGTTGCTGGCAAAAGCACACGGAATTCCATTCTACGTGGCCGCTCCATCGAGCACCTTCGACCTGACACTGACATCCGGTGAAGACATCCCGATTGAACAGCGTTCAGCCGAAGAAATCACAAACGGATTCGGAAAAGCAACCGCTCCAGAAGGGACGCAGGTCTACAACCCGGCCTTCGACGTCGCTCCTGCAGAACTGATCACCGCCATCATCACAGAAAAAGGAATCATCCAACCTGTGACGGAAGCCGAGATTCGCAAAGTTCTCTAGCGAAATCGGATTCGAGAAAACCGACTCACTCAAGCGGCACGGGCAGCGAGCAATCAGCCTGACGTGCCGCTTTCTTTCGTTGAACTGGGAACAAGACAACAAAAAAAGAGGCCTGCCTCAAATTGAGACAGGCCTCTTTTAGTTTCATGAAAACACTAAGTGTTCTCAAAGTGCGGTCGAGAGGAGTCGAACCTCCACGTCCATTCGGACACAAGAACCTGAATCTTGCGCGTCTGCCAATTCCGCCACGACCGCGGCAGTTGAGGAAGTGTAGCCATTCGCTGAAAGCGGTCAACTGATGGCGACACCTGTTACTTCAAATTCCTGAACGAGTGCCAATTTCCTGGAGACATCCGCCCAAAATACCGTCACCAACCGGACACGACGACTGCCACAACACTCACGCTTCGCATCACTAATAACAAATCTGATCAGGCAGACCGGCAGAAAAGGGGCAGCTCGATTGCTTCGTTGGGCCGATCAGTTTTCGCTTTTCAAGCTGATGTTTCCCCACAGCTCTCCGGAAAAATCGGTCTTAATAGTCGAACCACATCCCGATCCCGGTCATGTTCTCGTAGCGATCAGCGAATGACCATTGCATGGATTGCCCGTTGTAATGCTGAGCTCCGACTCGAAACAGACGATTCGCACGTCCGCTCCGCCAGGCCCATCCAATCTGAGCGTTCACATTTCCGCCGAAGTCGTATTCTTCACGCAAGTGCCCGTTGACTGCGAAAAACGGAGCCCCTCGAAATCCAGTCTCACAAGAAGGAGCATACTGGACCCCGAATTGCAGTTCCCAAGGTTCTGCCGATCCACCGGTTCCGAGTGCGTTATAGACCTCTCCGTAGACCTGAAGTTTCGGAGTGACATCAAACATCACACCGCCGAGGATCGAATCCCGGACGTAATTATTACGCACAAACGTTGGATTCTTGATCAGGTACTCATCACCAACATGGCAGCTGTAATGATTGTATCCCAACTTGAATCGCCAGCGTCCGGTTCGCCAGGTCCCGAGAAAACCTGCATTGAAGTCTGCGGCTTCCACATCTGACTCTTCTTCCGGATCAATTCGGACGAAAGCCCCGCCGATCACGTCGAACTGAAAACCTTCGCCGTTCGGCCCTTCTGTCCCTTTTCGGAACAACCCCCAACGCCCCCCGACCGCTGTTTCCCAGACGAGCCCACGATTTTGCTCCCACATCCACTGAGCGGCAAACCGCGGCTCTTTCTCACCAGCGAGGTAAGAATGATAGAGCAACCCTTCTGGCATCAACTGCCATGTTTCTTCCACAACAGTGTCATACTGAGCAGGAGACATCTGAATCGTGGTTTGTGGCTGAGCGACGTATTCACTCAAAGCCGCTTCGTCACTCCAAAGTTCTGCCGGTAACGTCTGAGGAGCGCTCTCTGGCTGAGGGGCTGGAAGTCCTGGAATTGGACGTCCCTGATCACCAAATATTGAGTCCGGAGATTGAGAGACATCTGTGAAGTTGGCGTACTGAAAGTCGCCCACCCCGGCGACACTGGTCGTACCAATGTTCGCAAAGAGCGAAAGACAAATCACAGCTAGGCAAAGTTCTCTGGACATGATCCTGCCGGGCGACCCCTGAGTTCTGTGCGTTATTACTTCGCGAGATCATCGCGTGCCCAGAATCCCTATCGGCCAAAGAATCCAATTTTGTCTTCTGCAACAATTAAAACAGTTGCAACCCACAACCCGCCGGTCCACCTGTACCAAAAGATCCGATTACGCAAACTGAAACCGAAAATTCCACCGCCACGAGAAAAGAAAAACTCAAGCCCATAAAACCCCAACGAATTTCATACGATACGTATGAACATTGCACATTGGTATATTACGTTGTATTCTGTACAGCATTATCTGACAGAGACTCGGCCTTGGAAAATAGAGCCGATAAGAGCCAAACAGCTGGTTTACACACAAGCACTTTTCGCACGCGACTCGCACCAGCAGATCACACGAATCAGGATCAATTCCTGCTGAACTGTTCTGCAGTTGATACCGAGTGGAGAATCGAACCTGAATTGACAGATTGAAGAACTTGTTGCGAGCAGGTCAACGAGCCTGCAGTTGCTGTTCAAAAACCTGTCAGAACAGAGTGGTCGCACCAAATCAGTGCTTCCAAATCAACAAACTCCGGGAGACTCCGAAGTGTCCGACCAATCAAAACTCACGAATCGGCAACTGCTGATCTACGAATTCATCAAAGACCGAATCCTGAATCGAGGCTATGGCCCTACGGTTCGGGAAATTGGGACACAATTTGAAATTCGCTCTCCGAACGGCGTGATGTGTCACCTGAAAGCCCTGGAAAAGAAGGGCTTGATCAGTCGTGAACAGAACATGTCCCGAGCCATCCAGCTCACCGAGTCGCTGCACCGCGGCAAAACCAGCCTGCCATATGCCGGCCAGATTGCCGCAGGAACTCCGGTACTCGCCGTCGAAGACCGGGAGCAGGTCGAGTTTTCGGACCTCTTTGAGGATGACGACCTTTTCTGCCTGCGAGTCCGCGGCGATTCGATGATCGAAGATCATATTGCAGATGGTGACTTTGCCATCATTCGCAAACAGCCGACAGCTCGCGACGGCGAAATCGTCGCAGCGCTTGTCGACGGTGAAGACGCCACGCTGAAACGCTTTTATCGCGAAAATGGCCGGTTTCGACTGGAACCTGCCAACTCATCAATGCGTCCGATCTATAGCGATCACGTTGAAATCCTAGGTGTCCTGCAGAGTGTGATCCGCAGATACTAAGGATTGAAAAACAGGAATTCCGAAATTTCTTTGAATGGAAATCACTCAGGGAGCAGAAGCGGGAATCGCCGGAAAGCTGCCAGACCGGCGGAACTGACCAGTGTACAACCTGCCATATCCCTGTCCTGATGCCATATCGGCTGAAATTTCTGGCAGTTTTTTCAATCAATGGAAAAGATTTCCAAATCTGTATCTTCAAGTATTCTCTCGACATTTGTTAACCGGGTCGAGGCAAATCTTGTCGCTCTTTCAGAGGCAAACTAGAATCCAGAGTTGCTGACGAAAGCCGAGTACCTTCTCGGGTGAGTTTGCTGCTGCAGCGCTTGTTGTGTTGTTGGCAAGTAGACTGATTATCGGGAAGTGGGGCACTGGTCGCGGCGGGACCAGAGAGGAGTTGGAAGTCATGTACGAGCGTTTTACCGATCGGGCCCGGAAGGTGATGCAGCTGGCCAACCAAGAGGCTCAGCGGTTTAATCACGAATACATCGGGACAGAACACATCCTGTTGGGACTCGTCAAAGAGGGCTCCGGAGTCGCCGCAAATGTGTTGAAGAACCTTGATGTCGACCTGCGAAAAATTCGCCTGGAAGTCGAAAAGATCGTCCAGTCCGG
Source organism: Planctomicrobium limosum (assembly GCF_051465645.1). GTDB lineage: Bacteria > Planctomycetota > Planctomycetia > Planctomycetales > Planctomycetaceae > Planctomicrobium. Next base: position 3,672,624 of record NZ_CP195790.1, read on the forward strand.
CCCGGATCTGGTCACGATGGGGAAACTCCCACAGACTCCACGCGCCAAGAAAGTCATTGAATACGCAATGGAAGAGGCCAGAAACCTCAACCATAACTATGTCGGGACAGAGCACCTGTTGCTCGGCCTGCTGCGTGAACAGGAAGGCGTCGCCGCTCAGGTTCTGATGAACCTTGGTCTGAAGCTGGATGACGTTCGGGAAGAAGTCCTGAACCTCCTCGGCCACGGGATCGAAGGTGCAGAGCCGACTGAACGCGGCGGAGCGCCAGCCAGTAAGACCAGCAAAAGCAAAACTCCCGCTCTCGACAGCTTCGGTCGCGACCTGACCGAGTTGGCCCGTCAGGGGAAACTCGATCCAGTGATTGGACGTGCCAACGAGATCGAGCGCGTCACACAGATTCTCTGCCGTCGCCAGAAGAACAATCCAGTTCTTCTCGGGGAAGCCGGGGTCGGTAAGACCGCGATCGTCGAAGGTTTCGCCCAACTGGTCGTCGACGGTAACGTTCCAGAGATTCTCCGTGAACGTCGCATCGTTGTACTCGACCTGGCCATGATGGTGGCCGGAACAAAGTACCGCGGTCAGTTCGAAGAGCGCATTAAAGCCGTGATGAACGAAGTTCGTCGTGCCAAAAACGTCATCCTCTTCATCGACGAGTTGCACACTCTCGTGGGAGCAGGGGGCGCTGAAGGGGCAATTGATGCTTCCAACGTCCTGAAGCCTGCGTTGAGCCGCGGCGAACTGCAATGTATCGGAGCAACGACTCTCGACGAGTACCGTAAGTACATCGAGAAGGACACCGCTCTCGAACGCCGCTTCCAGATGGTCATGGTCGATCCACCAGGCAAAGCACAGGCCGTTGAGATTCTCAAAGGTCTGCGGGATCGATACGAGACGCACCATAAGGTTCAGTACACCGACGATGCACTTGAAGCTGCCGTCGAGTTGTCGACCCGATATATCACAGGCCGTTGTCTTCCAGACAAAGCGATCGACGTGATCGACGAAGCGGGTGCCCGCATTCGTCTGAAGTCGATGGTTCGTCCGCCCGATTTGAAAGAATTGGAAGAAGACATCGAACGAATGAATGCGGCCAAAGAAGAAGCGGTTGCAAATCAGGACTTCGAGAAAGCCGCCTCCCTGCGTGATCAGGCCGACAAACTGAAACGCAAGAAGGAAACAATCACCCGAGACTGGCGTCAAAAATCGCAGGAAACTGACGGTGTCGTTGACGCTGAAGTGATCTCGGAAGTCGTCGCCAAGATGACCGGTGTTCCGCTGACACGCCTGTCGAGCGAAGACACTGTTCGTCTGCTGGAGATGGAAAACTATCTGCACAGGCGTGTTGTCAGTCAGGACGAGGCCATCAAGCTCGTTTCCAAAGCTGTCCGCCGTAGCCGCAGTGGTTTGAAAGATCCAAAGCGCCCGACTGCAACGTTCCTGTTCTCCGGGCCAACCGGGGTCGGAAAAACATTGCTGTCGAAAGCGCTCGCCGAATTCATGTTCGGTGATGAAGAATCGCTGATTCAGATCGACATGAGCGAGTACCAGGAACGGCATAACATCAGCCGTTTGATCGGGGCTCCTCCGGGATACGTCGGTTATGAAGAAGGTGGTCAGCTCACCGAGAAGATCCGCCGTCGTCCATACGCTGTTGTGCTGCTCGACGAAATCGAGAAGGCACATCCAGACATCTACAACATGCTGTTGCAGATCATGGAAGAAGGTCACCTGACCGACAGCTTCGGCCGTCGCGTGGACTTCAAGAACGTGATTCTGATCATGACGACGAACGTCGGAGCCAAGGCGATTTCGAGCCCTCCATTCGGGTTCGGAAACAAAGCTGGCGATGCCGCACATGACGACATGAAGAAGAACGTCATGGCGGAAGTCAGCCGTCAGTTCAAACCTGAGTTCATCGGTCGTCTTGATGAAGTTGTCGTCTTCCACAAGTTGACCGACTTCGACATGAAGACCATCGTCGAATACGAACTCAAGAAGGTCCGCGAACGTTTGAAAGAACGTGGGCTGATCCTCGAACTGCAAGACGAAGCAAAGCAGCTGGTCATCGACAAGAGCCGCTCCGAGCAGAGCGAACGTGATCACACCGATTACGGTGCTCGCCCACTGCGACGTGCAGTCGAAATCTATGTCGAGGATCCGCTTGCTGAAGAACTCTTGCGGGGCGTCTTCGATGGCAAGAATCACATCAATGTGAAAGTCATCGAAGTCGGCAGCGAGAAACGACTCGAGTTCGTCGGGGAATACGTTGAGGGGACAGCTGAACCAGCTCTCGCTGAAGTCGGAGCCCCGGAAGGCGAAGAGTCGAAGTAATTGACAATCAGCAACGCTTTCAGATTCGAAATCGTTGCAATTTCAAAGTTAAAGCCGCCCGATGTTGAGTAATCACATCGGGCGGCTTTGTTCTTATTGCTTTGCTGGAGTCTTCAATGATGCCGCAAGCTGCTCAATGATCCCAGGCAAAAACGCACCGAGCCGATCGGACGCAAGCTGAGCATTCTCGCGAAGGCCCCAGAGATCCATCACACAGCCCGGTCGCTTCAGGATCGATCCGAACAATGCACCGGCTCGGACTGCTCCCTTCGGACCAAGAATCGCCAGCACTTCAGGCGGAAGGTCAGTGGAGAGATCATCGCTGATCGCTCGGACAGAAAGAAATCGAGTACCGCGCTCCCGACACACCTGAGCGACTGCGAGCGATTCCATATCAACAGCGATCGCTCCGGTTCGTTGTGCGAGAGCCTTCTTCTCCTCCACTAATCGCACAATATGATCGGTCATGCAAAGATGCCCGACATGCAGACCATGCTGCGGGTCGGCCGGCATTTTCAAATCAATCGCGAGTCGCGTTTCGCCATCTGCGCTTGTCACGCCGTCGGCGACTACAATGTCGCCTCGTTTCAGTTCCGGGATCAGTGCTCCTGAAAACCCCACGGACAGGACGTATGGTGGGCGAAATGCATCGATAAGCGCCTGCGTCGCTTGTCTGGCACGAGACGCACCGGTCCCGCCATCAACAACGCAGATTGCAGTCCCTTTCCACTGACACCCACGGAAATGGAACCCGTTGCCCGACTGGGTATGGAGCTTCTTGACGCGATCCAGAAACGAGCTGACTTCAAGGTGCAACGCGCAGACCACACCGATGATCGGCTCACCAGTTTCCCCCATTGGAGCGGACGAGTTCACAGCAGAGGACTGATTCATCATTCAAACGATCTATTCGAGAGCACTTTGCACCGGGTTCAACACCGACAGGAAGTTGGCCGCAATTCTGAAAACACTTGAAGAGCGCGATCCTCGACCACGCCTCTACGAGATTGACTCGGACTCCGAATCCCCTTTGTCCGCAGGTGGCTGAGTCGACTCGTTGGCAATCTCTTCAATCTGGTCGCACCAGATATCTATCGCGTCGCGACGCTCAAGGAAGCGAGTAAATTGCTCATAACTCTTGGCATCAAAAATCGTAGTGAGGATCGGGGCGAAAAACTGCATCGCTTGTGCCCCCAGAAAATTCATAGGCCGCGACATTTCGAGGAAAGCGAGTGCCGGCGAAATCATGTGACGATTCACGATCTCCCGGGAAAGCTTCTCGACAAGTTGTCGCTGCTCTTCCGTTGGAGGATCCATGTGTGGATTGACTGCAAATGCGTTTCGCAACCAGTCACGTTTCATTGCCATGAACTGAAACCTTCACGTCAGACCGTCTCAGAAATTGTGTTGCGTCTCTCGGTCACTTCTGTCACCGCACGAACTCAATCGAAGCGACGGCATCTTCTTCTATCATCGCTGATCCGCTGGCACTCAACAACTACTGAAAACGCGGCGAATCAGGAACGACAACCGGCCCGTATCGCCAACACGTCTGTCCATGTGTATACTGTACAGGGAAAGAATTTTGCACACCGAAAAGACCGACGACAGAGTGAATCATGCCTGCTTTTGAACTCGTTTCCGAATTTGCCCCCGGAGGAGATCAGCCGAAAGCAATTGAAACGCTTGTTCGCGGGCTTGAGGAAAAGAAGCGATCGCAAGTCCTGCTTGGGGCGACCGGAACAGGAAAAACGTTCACGATTGCCAATGTCATTCAACGTGTGCAGCGGCCCACTCTGGTCTTGGCTCACAACAAAACTCTCGCGGCCCAGCTCTACGGGGAATTCAAAGAGTTCTTCCCGAACAACGCTGTCACTTACTTTGTCAGCTATTACGACTATTACCAGCCAGAAGCGTACATTCCTCAGCGCGACATCTACATTGAAAAAGATGCCAGTATCAACGAGGAAATCGATCGCCTGCGGTTGCTTGCCACCAGTGCGCTCGTTTCACGTCGCGATGTGATTGTCGTTGCGAGTGTCTCGTGCATTTACGGGCTGGGTTCTCCCAAAGATTACCTCGCGATGATGGTGCCATTGCAGGTCGGTCAAACAGTTGATCGAGACAAGCTGTTGCTCAAGCTGGTCGACATTCAATACGACCGCGCTGACTTTGATTTCCAGCGCAGTAAATTCCGCGTTCGGGGAGACGTCATTGAAGTCTGGCCGGCGTATGAAGAGTTCGCTTATCGGATTGAACTCTGGGGAGACGAGGTCGAGAAACTTTCGATCATCGATCCATTAACCGGGACCGGCAGCAAGCAGCTCCAGGACATCTACATTTATCCGGCGAAGCACTTCGTGTTGCCGCAAAGCCGCATTGATGAGGCGATGTCTGAAATCCAGGAGGAGTTGAATCAGCAACTCGCGGTGTTCCAGAAGGAAGGCAAACTGCTTGAAGCGCAACGACTCTCCGCACGGACCAGATATGACATGGAGCTCCTGAAGGAAACTGGGTTCTGTCCCGGGATTGAAAACTATTCGCGTGCTTTGGCAAAACGAAAAGCAGGCGACCCTCCGGCGACGTTGTACGACTTCTTTCCTGACGATTTCCTGCTGGTCGTCGACGAATCGCACCAGTCCGTTCCCCAAGTGCGGGCGATGTATAACGGCGATCAGGCTCGCAAACGCACCCTCGTCGACCACGGGTTCCGTCTGCCCATGGCGCTCGATAACCGGCCTTTGAAATTCGATGAATGGAACCAGAGGCGCGATCAGGCGATCTTCGTTTCTGCGACCCCTGCCGACTGGGAACTCGAACAGTCGGAAGGCGAGATCATCGAACAGATCATTCGTCCGACCGGGCTGGTTGACCCAATTGTCACTATTCAATCCGCACGAGGGCAGGTTCCGCACCTGATCGAACAGATCCGCATTCGTACCGAGCGCGGTGAACGAACCCTGATTACAACACTGACCAAACGCCTGTCAGAAGACCTGGTCTCTTATTTGAAAGAGGAGGGGATTCGTTGCGAGTGGTTGCACAGTGAGCTCGACGCGATCGAACGAGTCGAAGTGCTGCGAGAACTCCGTGAAGGAAAGTTCGACGCGGTGGTCGGAGTCAACCTGTTGCGAGAAGGTCTCGACCTGCCTGAAGTCTCACTCGTCTGTATCCTTGATGCAGACAAAGAAGGCTTCCTGCGTAGTGAGACAAGTTTGATTCAGACGATCGGACGTTCTGCACGAAACGTCAATGCAGAAGTGATCATGTATGCAGATCGAGTCACCCAGAGCATGCAACGGGCACTCGATGAAACGAACCGACGTCGTGAACTGCAGCTGGCGTACAACAAAGAGCACGGGATTACTCCAGAGACGATCAAGAAGGCGATTCGTCGGGGGATCGAAGACGAGATCTCTGCACGAACAATCGAACGAAGCGCTTCTGGTGTGGGAAGCGAGGCGCAGTATGTCACGCAGGAATATATCGCCGAGCTCGAACGCGAGATGATGGCAGCGGCAGAGAATCTGGAATTCGAACGAGCAGCAACGCTACGAGACCGAATTACCGATTTGCAGCGTCGCCTGGCTGCTGGAAACGGAACCGCCACCATTGGCGATGAAGATTCACCAGGTTTCGCAACGTCGTCTGGTCGAGGCGAGCGTGGACGCAAAGGGAAAGGGAAGGGGCGCGGCAAAGGAGGGCGAGGGCGAACTCCTCGCCCGCGTGGAGAATAACTTTTCCCTCAATGACCTATGCCGTTGATGAGCGCCTGCTTCCAAATCAGGCGCTCATTTTCGTTACTCAGGCTTGCTCACACATGGCGCACAGACAGCTTTCGCGGAGCACGCAAGCAGCACCCAGCCAATAATGAAGAGAACACCGCCGAGTGGCGTAATCGCCCCCAGCCAGCGAGTTCCGGTAAGCACCAGAAGATAGAGACTCCCAGAGAAGAGCAGCATCCCTCCGACGAACGAACAACCAGCGATGTTCAACAGTCGAGATGGTCGCTGCAGAGCCAAGATCCCAACGATCAAAACAGCGATGGAATGATACATCTGGTATTCCGCTGCTGTTTTGAAGTCTTTCAGGTACTTCGCAGCGCTGGGAATGACTTCGCCGAGCACTGTGTGTGTCTGGCCGTCATATTTCTTCAACAGAAAATCTCCGAGCCCGTGAGCTGCAAACGCTCCCAGGACCACTGACAGCGCAGCACAAACGGCACCGATTCGAATCCAACATGTTCCGCAATTGCTCGCCATCACTCACTCGATTTCTGATCAGAAGTTTCCTCGTGAACCCGCTGAAAATCCGGCAGAGCGGGCAACTGAGAGACCGAACCGGACTAGATTTCGATCTTCGCACCGAGAACTTTCACAAAGGCTGCGAGCCATTGTGGATGCCCCGGCCATGCTGGTGAGGTCACAAGATTGCCATCAACATGGGCTGCAGTCACATCACAACTCACGTAGGTCCCACCAGCCAGCGTGACCTCTGGTCCACAGGCCGGGTATGCCGTACATGAGCGTCCTTTGAGAACGCCTGCAGCGGCCAGTAATTGTGCACCATGACAAATCGCAGCGATCGGCTTCTTCGCCTGATCAAAGTGCTGCACGATTTCGATGACTCGGGAATTCAGCCGCAGATACTCCGGGGAGCGACCGCCGGGGATCAGCAGTGCGTCGTAGGACTCAGGGGGGCTGAAATCGAAGGTCGCATTCAAAGTGAAATTGTGCCCACGCTTTTCAGAATAGGTCTGATCCCCTTCGAAGTCGTGAATTGCAGTCCGAATCTGGTCGCCTGCCTTCTTGTCGGGACAGACGACATCGACGGTATATCCCAGCATCAGCAAGGCCTGAAACGGGACCATCAACTCATAGTCTTCGACGTAATCACCTGCGATTGCAAGAATTCTTTTAGCGGGCATTGCGATTCCTGGAGTGAAGTCTGAAGTGTCGATCCGTTCCCGAACATGTGTCAGATCTTGACGCATGTGTTCATTGCAGATGTTTCCTCCTGCAACTGTGAACGGTGATTAAGATCGATTCCCTGACTGACGAAATGGTCGAGTTCACGCTTCTGCGGACATCCATTTGCCTGCCACCATTCAACGGCTCTGGTACGAGTCCAGGCACCATCGATGCTGCAGTTCAATAATGCTTCCCGCAGTTCTAACACCGACTGAAACCGGTCCTCTGGCAACTTCTCCAGGCACTTCATGACGACCTGTTCCAAATCGGCGGGAATCGACGGATTCAAGATGGCAAGTCGTTCAGGGACTTTTTGAGCGTGGGCCAGCAGCAGCTTGATTGCTTTGTCTTCCTGAAACGGAGTCTTCCCCGAAAGCATGAAGTACGCGGCGCAGCCCAACGCATAGATATCGCTTCGCCCATCCACATCATCTCCGCGGGCCTGCTCTGGAGACATATACAACGGAGACCCGGTGACGACGCTCTCCTGCGTCAGGTGAGGGGCTGCATCCGAAGCAAGTGACCGCACCAGACCGAAGTCGAGCAGCTTGGCAACGTCGTAAGCTCCACCACGTTTCGCAGCGAAGATATTGGCGGGCTTGATGTCTCGGTGAACGAGGCATTGTCCATGGGCTTCTGCGAGAGCGTCGCATGTTTGCGCGAGCAGGTGAATCACACGTTCAGGCGGCAACGGCCCATGCATGTCGACAATCTGGTCGAGACTCATGCCGGGAAGATATTCCATCACATAATAGAACGTACCGTCATCGGTCCGCCCAAAGTCATAGATCTCGACGGTGTTCCAGTGTGTCAGCTTGGCGGTTGCCTGAACTTCCTGTTCAAATCGAGCGAGCGTTGCTGGATCACCGGCTTTCTCTGGTCGAATGATCTTCACCGCACAAGGGCGTTTCAGCATCAAGTGTTCCGCAAGATAGACCTCGCCCATCCCGCCACGGCCCAGTAGACGCTTGAGACGGTACTGCCCGAGTTGCTGTGCTTCGAAGGCCTGAGTCCGCAACGACCTGATTTGACGAACGCCTCCAATCGCTAACGCCGAAGTGAATGCCATTCCCATGAATGCTTCGAGAAACACATGGTGAAAATCCGTTGTGTTATCAATCAGCGCCTTCACTTCAGGATGAGTCAGCCATGCCAGACACAGACTGGTCCACGGACCAAATGCCAAGGGAATAATCGTCCACAATGACCGTTGGAATGTCGCCGGGATGAAGAGGACATAAGTGAAGATCAATATCATCCATGGCGGGCTGATATTGATCAGGTATCCATCTTCAGCTGTCGAAACGAGATTCGCGTACCCAACCGCAACGAACAAAATTGCCGAAGAACCGAAAATCAGATTCTCGACAGTTCGTAATTTCTGCAGGGCGTACTGGCACTCGATACAGAGCCGGTAGGCGATGAGTCCGATGAATGCTGTAACGACCACCATCAGAGCGAAGCAAAACCGCGTTGCTTCGTTGGGGTCATAAGACGGAAAAATCCAGGATTTGAGCAGAAAGGCACTGTATCCCAAGCTCAAAATCAGCGCGACTTGCCGTAGCCTACCTCGTAGCAGATTGTTGGTTTCGCTAGAGAAATCAGGGCGACTTCCTTCAACAAAGGCCACCGGCTTCCCTTGTGCAGGGGAGGCGGCAGGCGGGTTCGCTTTGGGTCCAGATGCCAGTGCGGGCATCATGACCGTATTTTCCACGCCGCTGTCGGTCTGGTTCGAAGTCACCATGATCAGCCGTTCGTCAGTAAACTTGTTACCTCAATCATAGCCACACGAGCCCAGCACGCCACCAGAGAACCGAACGCCTGCCAATTGAAAACAACTAAGCCCCATTCCGCATACCATTAACCCCTCGTTCTCACATGAGACCGGGGGAATCCCGCATCAGGCGAGATGGATGCAAAAGGACAGACGGCAGGCAAGGTTCGCCTACTTCAAATCGTATTCTTTGATCTTTCGATAAAGCGTTCTCTCGCCCATCCCGAGCATTTTGGCAGTTTCCTCGCGCCGTCCACCGGTCAGCTCTAATGCTCTCGCGATGTAATATTTTTCGACGTCGTTCAACGGGCGTCCGACCAGCATGTCGGTTCCAGCTGCCGCCGGGAAACCGTCTTGCGAATGGCCTGCCAGAGTTGCCAGTTCGGTTGGCAAATCATCGACGTCAAGTTTGCCATCCGTATCGAGCGCCAGCATCCCTTCGATGACGTTCCGTAATTGGCGGATGTTACCCGGCCAGTCGAAGGAGACGAGAACCTGTCTCGCCCCACGACTAATCCCTTCCACATCCCGTCCGTTACGTTTGCAAAGCTCTTTAAGGAAGTGTTCGATCAGCAGAGGAATATCTTCCCGGCGATCCCGAAGCGGCGGCAGGTAAATGGTGACGACACTCAGACGGTAATAGAGGTCGCTACGGAACTCACCTTTCTCCATCATGCCCTTCAGGTCGGCATTCGTAGCCGCGACCAGACGCACATTAATCGACTTCTCGTCGTTCGATCCCAGACGAGTAATCTTGCGGTCTTCCAGCACACGCAACAATTTGATTTGCGTGTCCATTGGCATTTCGCCGACTTCATCGAGGAACAGTGTCCCTCCATTTGCGAACTCGAATTTTCCGATTCGTCGCGTTGCTGCTCCCGTGAACGCTCCCGCTTCGTGCCCCCAGAGTTCACTCTCCAAAATACTTTCTGGCAGGGCCGAGATATTCAGCGGAACAAATGGTTTGCTTTTCCGTGGGCTGTTCTGATGCAGTGCGCGGGCAACCAGTTCTTTCCCGGTTCCACTTTCACCCAGAATCAGCACTGTGGTGTCAGTCGGGGCCAGGTTTTTGAGCTGTTCAATCACACGATGCATCGCTGGACTGTTCCCGATCACCCCTTCAAACCCGAACCGCTCATCCAGACCACGACTCAGGGCAACGTTGCGGCGAATCAGGCGGATTCGACTCGACGCCTTATCGACCGAGCTTCGCAACTCCTGAATATCCAGCGGTTTGGTCAGGTAGGTATATGCTCCTCCCTGCATCGCGGTCACGACCGATGGAATCGAACTGTGGGCCGTCAACACGATGACTTCCGCATCCGGAAGTTCGGCTTTGGTTTTGCGTAGGATTGCGAGCCCATCGACATCGTCCATCTTCAGATCAGTGATGACGATATCGAAATTCTGGCTCTCGATTAATTCCACCCCTTTTGAGCCGGAGGTGGCAATCGTGCAGTCACAACTCAGCGTCTCAAGGCTGTCGGCGACCGCTTGAGCATGCGGTTCGTCGTCATCCACAATTAAAACACTGATCGCGACGCTCGCGGGATCGTGATGATTGACAGCCAATTCAGTTCTCCGATGAACCCAACAACTCGGCAACCGCAAAAATTACAGGTTCCATCCAAAATGTAAAGGAGCCGAAATGGCAGTTTACCCGGGATCACTAAGTCTGCTCAAACCCAACCGCCGAATCGGCATAGACGGGACACGCCCAAATCTGGCAGGCGGCAGTCATGGACATCCAACGAACGCTTCGCAGTACAAACAAAAATGCGGACCCGTACATCACGGAGTCCGCATTTTGGAACGATCAAGTTTGATGAATCGACGTTGAGTATCCCAGCCGGAAAGTTAGAAGGACTGTCCAATCGCTTCTCGACCGTTGCGGGTGCACAATGCCCAGAACGTATTCTGATCAATGTTCAACGCAATGGGACGAGCAGAGCCGTCTGTCAGACAGAAGTTGATGGCGTCTGTGTGGTAACTGCCAAACCCGAAGAAGTAGACGATTCCAGGAGCTCCCTGGACGCTGCAGTTTGGTGTTCCTGTCCAATAACGATTGAAGCCAGGCTGATCGTCTCGAGCCCGAGCAGTGCTGGAGTAATGGTCTCCCCAGAAACCGAACAGACTTTCTCCAAACAGGAAGGTGTTTGACATTCCGTCAGTAACGTCCCGATCGCCGACAGAGCTGTTCTCATAGAACATCCCATTCATCAGCGGTGCGTTCGGGTCGTTTGTCTGCCATGCTCCCATGTTTCCACGATAGGTGCTGTACCCGAGGTTACCTGGACGCGTCGACGGCAACGCCGCACTTGGACAGACATAGGATTCGATTGGAACCCGAATGTATTCCCAGTTGCTGTCGATTGTCGGTGACGGATCGTGGGCTGTCTTTGGCAGGGTGAAATTGATCGCAAGCGTGCTTTGCTCCATCTGCGGAAGCAGAAGAGCCTGCCAGTTCCAATATGCTCCGAGCACCCAGTCCGTGATTTGAGTCACATTCTGATTGCTTCCTGCAGGGACTGGTGACTGGCCTGGCAATGAGTTGGAGACAGGCACTGTAATCGGCTGACTAAACGGGCTTGGCGTGACCGGAACATCGCAAATCGGCTCGTTCGGGTCATAGCACCAACCGGATGGGAACACCCGATGTGTACTCAGATAGTTATGGGCAGCAAGACCGAGCTGCCGCATGTTATTCAGACATGAGTTTCGCCGTGCCGCTTCACGTGCCCGTTGAACAGCAGGCATCAGCATGGCAACCAATAAACCAATGATGGCAATCACCACCAGAAGCTCAATTAACGTAAATCCATAACGCGGGCGTAACGCCGATCGTCTGGTACTGGATCGAATCTGCATCGAACGTCTCCGAATCTCATAATGCGCTGGTCAACCAGATCGTATCAGGCCTTATCAACGCAAGCAATTTGGATTTCCAATGTGAGGCACACCAAAGTCGAACGTGAATCTCACCATGAGACACTCTCCAGTTACGGGAAAACTCAATCAAATTTAACAACTCACTTCTCTCTCCCTTCAAAACACCATGGAATTCCAATGCATCATTCTGAACCAACTCAGACGCACTGGAGGGGAAAAGGTCTCGCCCCCGTCCGCCTAACAACTTTCCCCGCAAGAGCATCCGTGGCTTTGCCCGCTCTCCGTTCACCTGCGAACCACTTTTTTGACATCGTGAGCTGCAACCAAACTTCCAAAGTGCACCAGCAAGAACAGTCACATACGACAGATCATTCGCCGATGTTTGTGCTGTCATTTCACAGCATCATTTCACGAAAATCCTGATAACTCCCCTCCCGAAAACATTGGATCTCCTCCTGGAAGCGGACTCCGAACCGGTCCCCACAGCACTGTGTCAGGGTCGATGGCCCCGCAAATTCGCATCGCACTCACCTTGCGAAATTTCAATTTGCCGCCAAGACTGTCTGCTCGGAGCACTCGCGCCCCAGCGAAACGGTTTCGAAAACTGGCATCAGGTTCCGCAAATGGAATTGCAGGACGACATGGTCTCTTGATGTTCAGACGCACGCACATCAGCCATGAAAACACGTTATGGTAGGACAGCAAGACGACCTTCCCAGCCAGCCAGCTGCTGGAACAATGCGGGAACTGTTGCAGGTATCATTTCCACTCGTGGTCAGTGCTGGTTCTCTGTCACTGATGAATGTGGTTGACCGCATCTTCATCGCGCAATTGAGTGTCGACGCTCTCGCAGCCACATTGCCTGCAGCCATGTTGAGCTGGACTTCCATCAGTCTTGCATACGGAATCGTTGGATATGCCAACGCGTTTGCCTCTCAGTATGAAGGTGCCGGTCGCAAAGAACGTGTTGCGGCATCGATCTGGCAGGGACTGCTCATTGCTCTGGTGAGCGGCATTGGCCTGTTGCCAATGATGATCTACGCCCCACAGATCTTTGCCATGATGGGGCATACCCCGCATGTGCAGGCGTTGGAAGTCACTTATTTTCGCTGGCTCTGTCCGGTCGCTATTCCCACTCTGTTAACCGCGGTTCTCTCGGCATTCTTCACAGCGAGAAAACGATCCGCCGTCATCATGTGGGTGAACGTCGTGACGTCACTTTTAAATGTCGTCGGGGCCTATATTCTCGTCTTTGGCATCGGCTCCTTCAAAGGACTGGATATCGCCGGCGCTGCGATTGCCACTGTTGCAGCCCAATCCATCGGGGCGATTGCACTGGCGATTCTGATGTTTCGTGACGGCAAACGGGAAGGCTATCCGTTCCGTGAGACATGTCGGATCGAATGGCCATTGTTCAGCCGCATGATTCGCTACGGCTTCCCCAACGGAATCCAAATGTTCCTCGATGTGGGGGCATTCACGCTTTTCGTTGCGTTTGTCGGGCAGTTAGGCGCAGTCGAACAGGCAGCAACAAATCTGGCATTCACCCTGAATTCACTGGCATTCATTCCCATGATCGGTATGGGGACCGCAATCGTGACGCTTGTCGGCCATCGCATTGGTGAAGGGCGTGCCGAACTTGCAGTCAGAACTGTCTGGAAAGCAATGTTTCTCGCAGGCGGGTACATGATTGCATTCGCAATTCTCTACCTGTCGTTGCCAGACCTGATTCTCAAACCGTTCATGAATAGTTCAGAGGTCGAGCTTTTCAATGAGATGCGGCCAACCGTGGTCGTACTGTTGAAGTACGTCGCGCTCTATACATTCTTCGATGCCATGGCGATTGTATTTGGCGCCGCAGTTCGAGGAGCGGGAGACACGACATTCTCCCTGGTCTTTTCCATGTTATGCGGCTGGCTGCTGATGGTGGTCCCAGCCTACTTGTCCGTTCGCAACGGCTGGGGGCTGCATGGATGTTGGATCGCTGTGACCGTCACCGTTTTTGTGATGGGATTCGGCTTCTTATGGCGATTCCAGGGGGGAAAATGGAAGACGATGCAAGTAATCGAGAAGACACCACTTGAACTCCCGGACGAAGTCTGACAGCGTGAATGGACAGTCGCGGCGGGTTAGCTTGGTTCAAACGTTCTCATGCGTCACGAAATTTCATTCAGCCTCAATCCCCTTTGAATCAGGCATGACAGGTGTGAGAAAATGCGGTAGTCTCGAAATTGAAGCAGATTGCCTCACCGTGTTCCTCTCCGGCAGATGTCTCAACTGGCGCGTGCCGACTCATCAGAGAAGTGACGGGAACCATCACTTTCGACCAGCAATATGCCGCATCCTTCCAACGATTCTTCACTCGACACATTAGTGGATCAGGTGATCCATGGTGATCGCGGAGCGCTGGCACAGCTCTTCGATTACTATCGAGACCGATTGTGGAGGATCGTCCAGTTCCGAATGGATCGTCGACTCGTGGGGCGAATCGACGCTGATGATGTTCTGCAGGAAGCGTATCTGGACGCAGAGAAGAGGATTGAACACTTCCTCTATGATTCCCCGGACTCGTTCTTTATCTGGTTGCGAATGATCGTCAATCAGACATTGATTGATGTTCACCGACGGCATCTGGGAACCCAGGCACGGGATGCCAGCCGGGAAAAATCCATCTCCGGAGGCTGGAGTTCCGAGTCGACTTCGTTTTCCCTTTCCCGTCACCTGCTGGACGGGATCACGTCCCCCAGTCAGGCGGTCGTCAAAGCCGAACTGGCGGAGCAGCTCAACCTTGCACTGGAGGGGATGACTCATCTCGACCGTGAGGTGCTCGCTCTCCGGCATTTCGAGGAATTGACCAACAGCGAAACCGCCCGAGCACTGGCAATTTCTGAACAGGCGGCAAGTCTTCGCTATGTCCGAGCGATTGGACGGCTTCGCAAAATCCTTGAAGCATTGCCGGGGTTTCGAGACCGGTTGCCACAATAGCCTCGCATCTTCTACCGTGTGCAGCGCGGGAAATGTCGAGATCGGGCCGCTGGCTCAATCGGCCGTCATTCCGCAAGTGAACTCAGAATCCGTCTACCCGGAATGACATCATGTCGAGTGGGATCGAACTTTTCCTGGCCGCAGTTGCCTCTGCCTTCATCGGATCAATTCCGTTCAGCCTTTTGATTGCAAAATGGGTGGCTGGCATCGACTTGCGGAAACACGGCAGCGGCAACGTCGGGGCCACCAACGTCGCCAGAACACTCGGCGCCAAATGGGGATTCATCGCCCTGTTGATGGATGCCGCGAAAGGCGCTTTGCCGACAGCATTGTTTCCATTATTCCTCAGTCATGCTTCCCCGGAGCTCGTCAATGAGAAGGTTCTCTGCGGAGCGTGCGCTGTGCTGGGACACATGTTTTCTCCATTCATCGGATTCAAAGGGGGCAAAGGAGTCGCAACTGCACTCGGTGTTGTGACCGTCCTGGCTCCCGCTGCGACAGGTTGCGCGCTGCTCGCTTTCATCCTGACATTCGCCCTGTCCAGAATCGTTTCGCTTTCTTCAATCGTTGCGGCAATCACTTACGCCGTTGTTGAATTCATTCTGATGGGTGAAAAGCTTTGGGCGCCCAACTCCTGGGCTCTCGGCGTATTTGCAGTCGCGATTCCGTTGCTGATTCTGATCCGACATCGGACCAACATCGTGCGATTGCTGAAAGGCGAGGAACCAAAGCTGACATTCAAAAAGAAAACGTCTTCTGAGACGAGTTCAGAGAAAACTCCAGAGGAAGTTCACAAATCGTAGTGACCTGCCTGATCGAATAGAGTCTTTTTCGAAAATCTGTTTGTCAGCAATCGCAATTCCTTTGCGGTTTGATCTGTTTTGCAAGCAAACTGCACATAACGAGCAAACGTTGATACAATTCAGCAAGAAACGGATTCGGCATTGAAGGGACTGGAGCACGTCATGGGGACTCGAAAATCAAATCCAGATGAAGTTCAGGAAATTCGAGAGATCCTGCGAACGGCCGGGCTGCGAAGTACTCCGGCACGCATTTCAGTCCTGCAACTGCTTCGAGCCGCTCACACTCCGCAGACTCACGCGGATATTGCAGACCAGCTTGTTCCGCTAGGTTTCGACAAAACGACCGTCTTCCGCAATCTGACCGATATGGCCGACGCAGGAATCGTTCGTCGCACCGAACTGGGCGACCATGTCTGGCGATTTGAGTACCGTGATGCCGATAGCCATGAGGATGGTCATCCCCATTTTGTCTGCATCGACTGCGGCGGAGTCACCTGCTTAGGCGATCTCGAGTTCACTCAATCTTCCCGGAACCGCTCTGACGAAATCGGCCGCATTACCGAGATTCTGCTGAAGGGCCACTGCACATCCTGCACTTCAACGGTTGAGAAGTAACAAAAAAACGTGCCGGTCTCCAATGCTGGAAACCGACACGTCTTGTTGAACTCGCTTCTCGCTATTCGGCTGAGCGTGCCTTGTCGGAGATGTCTTTTCGACACCAGGCTCCCTGCCAGCGAATGCAACGAACCGCTTCATAGGCTTTTCGTTTTGCATCGGAAACGTTGTCACCCAGTGCAGTCACGCCAAGGACGCGGCCCCCTGTGTTGACGACTTGTCCCTTCTGCATGGCTGTTCCTGCATGGAACACCTTCACGTCCGGCAGTGCATCGGCAGCGTCCAGACCACGAATCGGGTGCCCGGTCGAGAGCTTCCCTGGGTATCCTTCGGAGGCCATCACAACGCAAACCGCTGTCCGTTCATCCCACTCCAGCTGTGGCAGATCTTTGAGTTTTCCGTCAGCTGCAGCACAGAGAACGTCGAAGAGATCCGTCTTCAAACGCATGAGAATCGCTTGTGCTTCCGGATCACCGAGTCGCACATTGTATTCGAGAACTTTGGGTCCCTGAGCAGTCAGCATCAGACCGGCGTAAAGAACCCCTTTGAATTCCGTTCCGTTCACGCGCATCGTGTGCACGGTTGGAATCAGGATCTTCTCAATCACACTGTCCATCAACTCCGGAGTTGCGAACGGAGCAGGGCTGTAGGCTCCCATCCCGCCGGTGTTGGGTCCGGTGTCGCCATCGTAGGCCGCTTTGTGATCCTGGGCGGCTTCAAGAGTGATGATCGTTTTGCCATCGACCAGTGCCAGAATACTGACTTCCTGACCGACCAGCTTCTCTTCAATCACAACTGTTTTGCCAGCGTCCCCAAAGGCCTTCTGCGTCATCATCAAATTGACGGCCGCAATCGCCTCGTCTTTGGTTTCGCAAACAGAAACCCCTTTGCCTGCCGCAAGACCATCAGCCTTCACGACGAGCGGAGTTTCTTCACGTTCCTGAATGAAGTTAATGGCCGCTTCTGCGTCCTTGAACACACGATAATCCGCTGTCGGGACGCTCGCCTGTCGAATGATGTCTTTGCAGAATGCTTTACTGCCTTCGAGGTTGGCAGCAGCTTTCGATGGCCCGAAGACACGCAGGCGCGCCTTCTTGAATGCGTCGACGACACCAGCCACGAGCGGCGCTTCTGGACCAACGACGGTCAGATCGATCTTCTCGTTTTTCGCGAACTGAACGAGACGGTCAGCATCAGTTCCCTCGATGTCGATGTTCACAACATCGGCACCAATTCCGGCATTCCCCGGTGCGCAGTAAACCTGCGTCACTTTGGGAGACTGCTTCAGTTTCCAGGCGAGGACGTGTTCACGACCACCTGATCCGACCACCAGCACTTTCATCGTCGAAATATCCTCTGCCACGCCGTGTCAGGCGTGATCGACCAAGGGCAACACGAGCGATCCGCTCGTCTATTTTGTCAGCGTAGCGACCGATTTGATCACAGTATTGTCTCTGCGATCATTTTTACTGCACGACGACAGTCGCTACATCAATTTCAAATCGAATCAGGAACTCGATTCAGGCAGAACAGAAGTCGGACTCCTGTGCCGTTGTCGTGACTCACAAAGGAATCATTGAGTATAGTCTGGCAAAGGACTCGTCGCGAGCAGGGATAAGTGGTCCGGCAGAAAAATTATCCTGAGCCCTTTCATTCAACGGCTCAACAGGTTACGACGAGACCAACAGCGTATCTCATTCCGGAACAGGTCGGAATCTGGTGGAGACAACCGTGTCGTCTTTTGGAAATCTGACTGGAAAACGCGCTGTTGTGACAGGTGCGTCTTCCGGAATTGGCCGCGAAATCGCCATGGAACTCGCTCGCGCCGGGTGCGACATCATTGTCCATTATGGCCGATCGGAAGAAGCGGCAAACCGTGTCGTCGAAGCCATCACGGCGCTGGGACGCAACAGTGTTTCCCATCAGCTTTCACTCCCATCAGATTCCATTCAGGCGTTTGTCGATGATGCCTGGTCGGTCTGGGATGGAATTGATATCTGGATCAACAACGCAGGAGCCGACCTGTTGACCGGACCGGGTGCCAAACGCAATTTTGCAGAGAAGCTCGAAATGCTCTGGGAGGTTGATGTTCAGGGGACGGTTCATCTGTCTCGCGCCGCTTTGACCAAGATGAAGCAGGCTGGCTCCGGGACGATCTTGAATATCGGCTGGGATCAGGCAGATCGTGGCATGGAAGGGGACAGTGCCGAACTCTTTTCCATTGCGAAAAATGGAATCATGGGGTTCACACGATCCTTATCTCTGACTGCTGCCCCGGAAGTTCGCGTGAACTGTATTGCTCCCGGCTGGATTCAAACCGCCTGGGGAGAACAGGTCCACTCGGAATGGCAGGAACGTGTGATTCGCGAAACCCCGCTGCGACGCTGGGGACTCCCTTCGGATATCGCCAAACTCGCCAGATTTCTCGTGAGCGATGATGCTGCGTACATCACCGGTCAGGTCATCAACGCCAACGGCGGCGCCATCCGCTAAGACCGATCCGGTTTGTTGAATTGGTCGCGCAGCTGTCTTCTCTGGCAGAGAGAGTCAGAATCCCTCGCGCCAGATCCCTGCGCGCATCTCGGATTCGCTTCAAATCAGTCCGCGATCTCAGAGGGCCCCTCAGCGGAATTTGCAATGGCATCAATGCCTGTCGATCTATAGTCTAATGGAGTGACCAGATTGTCAGCCGCACAGGAGCGTTCCGATGTCACGATTTCAAGTTGTCGTTACCGACTTCATTCGTTCTCCACTGGATCTTGAACAACGGCATCTTGGAGATATCGCAGACGTCACCGCACTTGAAGCGATGAGCGAAGACGATCTGACAGGGCGAATCGAAGAAGTCGACGCAATGATGGTCTACCACTTCATTACGTTGTCAGCGAAGACAATCAACCGACTCAAGAAGTGCAAGTTGATCGTCCGGTGCGGGGTCGGATTCGACAATGTCGACTTGAACGCAGCCAAAGCAAAAGGAATTCCTGTCGCCAATGTCCCGGACTATGGGACAGAAGAAGTCGCCGACAGCGCGATCGGGTTAACACTCTCCCTGACGCGCGGGATTCATCTCGCCAACAGTCGAATGCAGCGTCAGGCGGATGCCTGGACCTATCATCAGGTCGTCCCTTTGAATCGCCATCGAACCATGGTCTTCGGGCTTCTCGGCATGGGGAGAATCGGCATTGCGACCGCATTGAGAGCAAAAGCACTGGGCATGCGAGTCGTCTACTTTGATCCCTATATCGCATCAGGACTCGACAAGGCGATCGGAGTCGAACAAGTCGATTCCCTTCAAGAACTCCTCTCCATCTCGGATGTTCTGAGCATTCACTGCCCGCGCACTCCAGAGACCTCACATCTCATCAACGCAGAGACCATTGCCCGAATGAAGCCGGGTTCGTATCTCGTCAATACGTCGCGGGGCGGGGTCGTCGATGCCGTCGCCGTCCTCCATGCTCTCGAATCCGGACACCTCCGGGGAGCCGCTCTCGACGTTCTGGAAGTCGAGCCTCCGCACGCTGATGATCCGGTTGTCCAAGCGTGGCGCAATCCGGAGCACCCCGCGTTCGATCGACTGATTCTTAACCCTCACTCGGCGTTCTATTCGGAGCAGGGACTGGACGACATGCGAATTAAAGGGAGCGCAAACTGCCGTCGGGCTCTCCTTGGAGAACGGATCATCAACGTTGTGAACGAAGTCTGGTAGAACTCAGTAGTAGAACTCAGTGAGGAGCATGCTCCCCGGTTGCGTTCACAGGCTCGGACGTCTCCAGAGATCGACGGGACTGCATGATATCCTTCGCTGCTTCAAAACGAGAATCGATCCCCGGCTGCGGCCAGATTCCCAGCAGCACGATGATGGCAGTCACCCCTATCACAGAGAAACGTTCTCTCGTCTGCATTCGCAGGGAAATTGTGGTGCGATGCTGCGTTCCGGTGAAGATTGCCAGATAGACCATGACGATCGCAATTCCGTTCAACGCCGACGCCAGCACAACCATGATGCTAATGAAGGGGTAAACCGAAACGACACTTTCCACGATCATTTCTGCCCCGATGAACCCGAAGGTGCCCGGGAATCCGACTGCGGTCAAACCGGTCAGTAAGAAGAATGCAGCAAGCGTCGGCATGTGGTCGAACAACCCGTGATACTCCTTCAGCGAGAGGACACCAGCACGGCTTTCCACGCTCCGTAGGACAAGACCAAAGCCGCCAAGTGCCAGACCTACAGAGAGCCAGAGCGACAGGGCACCCGTCAGCCCAACAGCGGTGACAAGTTCCAGTCCCACAAGAACCAGAGACGACTGACTGAGAAACAGATACGCATAAAAACGACGCGACTCTTTCTGCACCAAAGCCAGCCCTGCGGCATAAACAGCAGTGAAAACCGAGATCAACGCAACCGTTCTGAGAATCCAGTCCGGGGCAGTCGGCAAGAGCAAACGAGTCGCCAGATAAACTCCAGGCATCGGGGCCACAAACATCAATGCTGTCCCGAAGGTGGCCCGTTGAAAGAGGTCTGGCAACCACGTATGGAATGGAAACATCCCTGTCCGGATCAACACGGCAAGCACAAGCAGAATGGTCCCGACCGTCTCTCCGGTCGAATGATTCGGCATCGACGTGACAAGGAATTGTCCAACGACCATCAACAAAACGCATGCCCCCATATACAGGGAGTAGATGCGCGTTGGCTGATGACGTTGCCGCAGTTCAAGCCACGGCGGAATCATTGCCAGCCCAAGTAACGTAATGACAGCCCATGGATCGCGACACGAAAACGCCGCGAGCAACACGGTTGATCGGAGAAGAAACAGGGAGAACGGAAACTGCTTCAGCTTGGATCGCAGTGTCGTCCATGCCACCAGTAACAGCAGCAACGACGTCAGCGGTAACAACGGAGCATTGAGATGATCGATTGTCAGTAAGTGCGGGCCGCATCCATTCACACCGGGCCATTGCATTCCAGATGATAAATGACCAACGACGGGTTGCACGACCGCATTCGAGGTGCGCTGAACCGAAAAATCAATCCAGGCCCCGAGTGTCATCACAAACGAAACGGCAGTGATCGCAATACAGATCAGTCTTGCGATCTCTGGATTCCGTTGAAAGCGGATTAAAAGGGAACCAAGCAGAGGAACCCCGATCGCACATTCTAACCATGGGAAATGGAGTTCATTCATGAGCGTGACTCGCTTTGCTGTTGGACTGGTTCCGAATGATGAGGACTATCAGGAACGCCCCCTTGCAGCAGGTTTGCCCATGCTCGTTCAATTGAATCACAACCACGAAACAGCTTCAGAAATGGAGTGACAACAAATCGTGTCAGCATCGTATCGAGATGACCTCGATCGAGTGCAAAGCGGTATAAACGTGTTTGCAACGGCCCCGGCAATGTAGATTCCCAGAGAACCGGATGATGCCGCAATCGCGATCCCGTTGCGTTTTCCAGCTGGCCATAATCTTTCAGCAGCGACGGAGCGCGGATGAACTGCAACGTTCGCAAACAGGCATGACCAATGATGTGCGACAGGGCGAAGTACCAGATCAGATGTCCGACACGTCCGCCAATCGCAGCACCCAGTCCAATTTCAGCGACAATGAGTCCAATCTGAGTCAACGCGGCAAACGACAGTGCAGCCTTGATGTCGGTCTGCACCCGAGCCGTGATCGAGGCGAAAATTGCAGTCGCCAATCCCAGTGCGATGACCGCCCCCCAAAGCCAGGGCGAAATCACAAGCACAGGCGAGACACGCAACAGCAAATAGGCACCAAGATGAACCGACAATGCTCCATAGAAAATCGCGCTCGACGGTGTCGGCCCTTCCATTGCTCGTGGCAGCCAGCCGGAGAATGGAATCAACGCTGACTTGCCTGCCGCTGCAATTAGAAGGAGATACCCAACAAGAATGGCGGTTCCGGTTGCGGTAATGTTCGCAACACCTTCCGGCCACGTATTCGAATTCGTCACTCCTGTCAGAACATCAAAATCGCCTCCGCCGTTCAGGTGGTGCAACATAATCGCCGCCAGAAGAAAAGCGGCATCGGCAAAGCGATAGACAACCCAGACCCGTAACCCGTTTCGCACAGGGCCAGCTCGATTCTGGAAGTACGCCACCAGCAGAGCAGACGAAAGTCCCACCATTTCCCAACCGGCAAACAGCATCTCAACGGTGCCGGCGACGGCTGTCAGAATCATGCCTGCCTGAAAGATGGAGAACAGGAGGAAGAAGCGATGAAAGCCGGATTCACGATGCAGATAATGTCTGGCGAACGTCGCAATGACTTCGCAGAGCACAAAAATCAGAATCGCAAACGGAACCGAAAGGCGATCGAAAATAATCTTGAATGTGAAATGAAAATGCAGGCTAGGGTCATTCACAATCACCCAATTCCCGAGCGTCACATGATTATGCCGGCTCCCAGAAATCAGCATCAGCACCAGAATCAGGATGCTGGCCACGATTCCAGTGGCTCCCACAATCTGCGTGAGTCGACTCGTGACACGTTCGGAGAGTCGCCGGCTGAACAGGCTCGCAACTCCCAGAATTGCAACCAGCAGCAACGGAATGACAACAGTCGTGATTGCCAGAATCTGACTCAAAAAGTCCAGATCAACCATTAGAGGACCTCCTTCGAACGGGATGTCCTGGCGAATGTCCGGGGCTCAGATGCCAGCACTGACGCGAATCCCATCTCTCCACGCCACCCACGAAACCATTCGTACGACGATCCGGAGACAGGCAACTGTGTCGACTCCGGTTGATACGGCACAAATCTGCCACCGTGAAAAAGATGCATCTGACTGGAATCCGGATCGAGCACAGCAAGTTGCACCCATTCGTTCAGAACCAGTTCACCAACCCCGGCGTCGCGATTCATGATCGAAGTCATCAATTCAGGAGTTGTTTCAATGACAAACAGAATTCGGATGGGTTCATGAATCTCGACCATCTGACTGGAGAGTCCGGTGCGTAGATCACTTTGCGCCCCTTCCATCACTCCCAGTAGCGAAACGACATTGTGCGGGAGCTTGTTCCCGCATCCGTACCCAACCGGGTCCACGCACGAGAAGTAGTATTCAAGGCTGATCCCTGCCGCGACTGGAGTGGCAGCCTGCAACACCCGCAACAGGATTGAAGCGTCCGGAGTGTCTTGTTTGGGGTCATATGATTGCAGGAATGCACGTCGATCGAGGAACAAACTTCGCGTTCGCTCACGTCGCCCGACATAGCAGATGGCATTGGTGGCATGGTTGAATTCAGGTCGAGCCTGTGAAAGATCTTCCGACCGGATCTTCACATGTCGAATCGCCTCCTCTGGTGTCAGAGTCAACGGAGCACTTTCAAACTTTCGACAACGTTCGAGTGCGTTCAATGCCAATGCTTCATCGAGTTTCTCCTTCAAAGAGAAGAAGGAGTTGCGAACAGTTGTTGACAACTTATCGACATCAAAAAACTCGATCTCATCATTACAGGTGTTGTGATACCCGCCGATGAAGCACGTTGAATCAGGAATGATAATTCCCCGTTCAGTAAGCAGATCCCGAATACGATGGTCGTTCGCCATCTGAGCAAAAGCACGGGCATTTGGCCCTCCCCTCGACCCGGCACACGCTCCGCAATTGTAGGCCGATTCATGGGGATTATTCTGGCTGGAAGATCCGTGCCCGATGAGAACGACAAGACTGGCAAAGTTCGCAGTCAGACCCGTTTCACGAAGCACCTTCTCAACGATGCCTGCCATCTCTTGTGGGGAGAACCCGATCTGGTCCGGTTCGCTCCCCGGCTCAGGCGTTGTCCGTTCAAGTCGCAACTGAGTCGCACTCGGCACCTCCATCAGCTTGCGTGCAACTTCACTGACGCGGGCGGTCTGCAACGGAAAGAGAATTCGTGAGATCAGGGGAACCGAAGCGAATGGTCCCAGGAACGTCGCCAGAATCGCCCCCCGAGTCATGGACCGCGACCCAAGATGCAGATGGCGACTCACTTTCCCGACGACTTTGCGAGCCTTTCGACGGAGCTGATCCGAAGATTCAAACTCGGTTGCGACCTCTTCGTGAACCCAATGTTGAGGGCGAACATTGCCGGGACACAACGGGGCCTCTCGTGCGTCCGCAACTCCGCGGTAGTACATGGCGATCGAGAAAAAGCCGGGAGCTCCCCATGTCTCCACGTCAGGAGCGACCTCTTCAATATGACGGCGAAGTGATTCCTCACGGTCATCAATACAAGTCACAACCTGTGCTCGAATGGGAGCTGCGGCGACGTGGGTGCGAGATGCGTGAGCAGTAAAGGCATCGAGTACCTGATTGCGATATCGCCGTTCATACGCCAGTTGCAGTAAACGACGACGTTCGAAGTTGCTGAAGGAGTCAATCTCTTTCAGCAAAGACCGCCAATCATCTGCCGGCAGATTATAGAGTGTTTCAGGAGACCATCCGAACAGTTGGGCCACCTGAAACACAACGCTCGCACATTGAACAGCGCTCAGTTCGTCAGGCGAGGTCTGCGGTGGAACAGGCAGAGTTCGAAGATCGGCCAGTGAACCTGTCCAGCAGCCAGCATCTTTGGCAACCTGCGTCAGAGCGTGACATTCCAGCAACAACTTCACCGCCAGAAACCCGACCAAGGTTCCTTGCGGCGATGGTCTCGCGATGCGCCCCGCCTGCGTCTCTGTCTGCCAGATGATGCCTGCCCAACCACGGAGCGACAACAGGGTCTGAGCCAGAAACGCTTCCGTCTCCTCAACTCCAATTCCCAGTTTCTGCAATGATTCTTCAATGACGTCCAGAGCCGGAATGTTTTCCAGCTGTAATCGTCTGGCATGTACGATCGCCTCCTGGAACCAGCGTTCGGTGAGAACACCTGCCTGACTTGCATGTAACAGGAAGGCTTCATAGAAGCCCTGATCGCGGCCCGGCAGATTCCATTGCGACAAACCCTGATCCAGAAACGCGGCCGTAAACGGGATCAAGAGATCGTTCACCAGACGATCACAGTCTTCTCCGGTCGCTTGTTTCAGAATGTCACACGGACGCAGCAGACGGGCGGACTCCGTCCGTTGCCGACGATTCCGGTTGGCACCCGCCAGGCAGACTTTCCACAACGCGTTCAGGCAAAACTCTTCCCATCGGTGTTCCGTCCAGCGATCCATCGCTGACTCAGACGCCCCGAAACTGAGTTCCTGCAAGAACGGAGCCAAGTCGATTCCGGTCGCCGATGGCTGCTGCGACATCGTCGTTTCAACTGGAATCCGCTGCCGAAGTGCCCAATGCCGGGTGCTCTCCACCATGCCTTTCCGAGTCGCTCCCGAGACGTCCCTCCGCATCTTTTTCAGGATCTGCGTCTCTGCGATCTGCCATTCCAGTTCTTCGCTCGACCCGAGATACAGTGGGTCTCTCGCCATTGTCAGGCGTAACTGAAAGCGTGTTGTCAGGCCAGCAATGCTTTCGCCGCTGCGAGAGCCCAGTTCTTCCGAAAGCACCTGCTCGATGTCTTCCAGCCGAATTCGACCATCAGCCAGCTTTTGATGAAAGGCTTCTTCAGAGAGGAATGGCTCGCATCCATAAACCTCCATGCCTCGCCGCAGGGCAGTGAAGAAGGGCAGGTGCTGAAGCGCGTGTAACGTATTGTGATGCACGAAGACCGAAATTGGTCCTTGTGACGGCAGCAAATGTACGACATGCTGAATGGTACTCAGCAAATCTTCACATTGATGCGTCTCGTGACCAGATTGACTTTCGCAATCTTCAGACCGACTGAAATCGACCATTGAAAGAGATCCACATTGAGATCATAGAGATCAAAGCAGGCTGTCCGTTGAATTAGATTGGCAGTACGAAGCCAGTAAGCAAGGAGACAGACGGAGGACAAGCGCTTAAGGAGAGCAGGGAGTCGCGTCGGATGCAGAAAGCTACCGGGAGGGTTTTTCGTCGATGTCGTTGTCGAATTCAGAGGCCAGACGTCAGGACATTAGGGGGTGACCACATCTCTAAAAATTATTATGCAATTGCCGACTGTGGAAATATACGATTGGTTACTTTTCTGTAATGAATCATTACGAGAAGATGTAACCGTTCTAATTTGCCGACATTTTTCGCACACGAAAGCTGCTGCCATCCGACTGACCTCGGAAGTCTATTGGCTTCCGGGTAATATTAAAACTTAAAAACACATCAACCGACAGTGATTCGCCCTGATTGAATAACAGAACGAGATCACTCACGGGAAAATGAATTGTGCTGAATCAGGTTTCTGACAGATGTCCGAAGCCCCATTCATTTTTGAATCACGAATGATTCACAAGTTGAGAGGACGGAAACGTGGCCCAATCCTGGGATGAGAAAGACTCTGACACGACTGCCACTCTGGAGAAATCACCGTACAACATCCTCCTCGTCGAAGACGATCTGGTGTTAGGCAAAGCCGTCGCCCGAGGGCTGGAAGATGCCGGAAACCGTTGCACCTGGGTACGCAGCGGTCAGGAATGCATCGAGTCACTTCAGGCCGGTCAGTTCCATGTGATCGTCCTCGACCTGATGTTGCCAGACCAGTCCGGACTGGATGTTCTGGCAACGATTCGAAACGCTGGCAATCTGATTCCTGTTCTGATTTTGACCGCGCTCGGGTCTGTTCAGGAGCGAGTCGACGGCCTTGAAGTGGGCGCCGACGACTACATGGTCAAACCATTCGCAATGCCAGAGCTACTCGCACGACTGAAAGCGGTCACCAGACGAACTCAAAAGGTCGTCAGCCAGCATTTGCGAATCGGTCCTGTTTCTCTGGACCTTTCCACTCGACGCTTCTTCCGCGAAGGACGCGAGATCGATCTGACTCCGACCGAATCTGGATTGCTTGAGTTCCTGATGCGACACATTGATCAGGTCGTCACCCGTAAAATGCTCTGTGAACATTTGTGGGAATCAGACTGGGAAGGTGTGACCAATGTGATTGAAGTTCACATCAACCGGCTCCGCGGCAAGATGGACCGAGATTTCGATAAGCAACTGATCCAGACCGTTCGAGGGCGCGGTTACGTGATGCGAGTCACCTGAGCATCAGGATTCAACTTTTCCCACTGAAGCACCGACAGCACGGCTGCAAGTTCACATGCCGGTCTGTTCCCCATCGCGAACGATTTTCTATCTAAACACGATGTCACTTCCACTTCTGTAACTGAAAATCGGCGTGATGGAATTTCGACGAATCGTGCGAACACTTCGATTTCAACTCGCGATGATGAATGCCTTCGTCGTGGGGCTCATCACGTTGAGTACGCTGATTTTCGTTCGTCAGGGGGTCGAATGGGCACTCTATCGCGAATTCGATCAGCTACTGCAGGAAGATGTGCAGGAAGTTTCGCTCGGGCTGAAACAGAATCCACCCATCCAGTTTTCAATGTTGCAGGATGAGCTGAACCGAAAGTCGCAAGGACACAGACAGCACTCCTGGTTCACCGTCCTCAGAGATGCTGAAAGCCGGACTGTCTGGGAAAGCGAAGGCGCCCCGAAGAACCTTCAATTGTCGAAACCAGTTCGCGCGAGGCAACCCTTTGAAAGCGGGGAATTCCGGCTCATCGTCGCCGAGATCGATGAAGGGATGAACGGAGTCCGATTAATCACTGTCGGGGCGAGTCTCAAATTCGTGCATCGTGAACTCAAACGCGTCGACAGTCTTGTCGCCATCGCTTTACTGATGATTGCACTTTTGGCGCCACTTTCCGGCTACTGGCTGGCGAAACGGGCGACACAGCAGATCGGCGATATCATTCTGACTGCCTCCCGACTACGCCCAACCAGACTTGATGAACGACTGAAACTTCGGGGCACAAACGACGAACTCGATCTCCTCGCAAAGACAGTCAACGGGTTACTTGACCGAATCGCCGAGTACCTGAAACAACGTCGAGACTTCCTCGCAAATGCTGCGCATGAACTCCGCACTCCATTAGCGGCAATTCGCAGTTCCATCGAGGTCGCACTGGACGGACGGGACCTGCCGCCAGACGAACAGTCTCTTCTGGAGGACCTGATCGACCAGCTGAATTCACTTGAGTTGCTCGTCAATCAATTGCTGGTTCTCACTGAAACCGAGAACTCTCCCTGGGGTCACAACCCGGAACGTGTGCCGATCCATGACGTCATTTATCGGGCAACAGAGATGTTCAATGGGGTCGCCGAGCAAAACGGCGTCACGCTCACGTTGACCTCAAACGCCGAATGTTTCGTTGCAGGTAGTCAGCGTTATCTACGGCAAGTCATGAACAATCTCATCGACAACGCCGTGAAATACACCCCCGCTGGCGGAACGATTCAGATTTCGCTCGAAAGACACGACAAGGACAACACGGCCCTACTGACGATTGCGGACACGGGAATCGGGATCTCGGAGGAAGACCTTCCCAGAGTGTTCGATCGATTCTTTCGGGGAGACCGCGGCCGGGGAAGAGAGCCGGCCGTACGAGGAACTGGTCTGGGACTTTCGATCTGCAAAGCCGTTGTGAACGCACACAACGGAAGCATCACTTGCAGCAGTACACAAGGAGTCGGGACAACGATTCAGGTCGTTCTGCCACTTGCCGAAAATCCTGCAACGCTCACAGCCACTCAGCTCGCTTCGCGGTGACAAGTTTGCAGTTCGAAGACATTCTTAGAATGTGTCACATCGCAGTGCTATGCATGAGCAATTGTCTGCGAGCTCGACATCGATAGCGGGGGAATCTCACCAGTGGCTTCCAGCTGAATCGCTTCTTCGCGAATCGCCTGAAAACCTTCCCGGAGCGTTGTCATCACTTCTCTGGCAGAGACCCATGATTCGACGGTCGGAGTCGCAATCTGGCCAATGCAGAAGACGCACAGATCATGAATGTTTGTCGCAACGTTACCAGACTCGACATTGATTCCATCCACGAGGTAGAGAATCCGTTCGGTCACCTTGATCTGTACTGCTGGATAGGCCGTCGCATCGCCTCGGTTCAGAATATCGATCCCGTCATCAAGACACTGGATGGTTGAATCGTAAAGAGCGAGCAGCATGTCAACGCGAGTCCACGCCGTTTGAACGTTCTTACGATAAGCGTTGTGTCCGTACATGATGGCTTCCCTCGACTCGATGACAAATTGAAGTGGCGGCTGACCGACACGCGGGAACAGGATGACTTCGAAAAGACGACTTTGACGCAGTCACAGGATGTTCTGAAGGAACTCAGGTTTACATTTTTGTGATGCCTGAGAGCTGAGCCCCAATCAGGTTTCCAGTGGTCTGCAAACTCTGGATCGCGGTTTCCATTGCTTGAAACTGCCGCAGCAGATTTTCTTTCTGCTTATCAAACATCGCCTGCTGACGGGCGATCTGCTTTTCGACACTTTCGATCTGCGCCAAAAACTGATTGCTCTTCGTCACCAGTACGCCTCGTTCTCCATCAAGCAGCTGATCAATTGCTGCATTCATGCGAGATGCGACCCCGCGGGTCAGAGTAATCGATCCCTCGACTCCGCTAGTCACCTGCGATGCGTTCAGAGAGACGCGAATCTGCAACTCTGCTGTGTAAGTGTTGTCTTCATTGCCGGTAAGGATACGCCCACTTCCCTTGGCCTGTTCTACTTTGCCATCAACGATGAATTCCCCGGCCACATCTTTTCCAATGGCACTTTCGCCACCACTGAAGCCGAGAGTCGCGACTGCCGAACTGGCGTAGATGGTCAAACGGGACGTACTGCCGTAACTTTCTGAATTGATCGACAGCTGATTTACATCATCCAGACCAACTCGCACAGATCGTCCAGAAAAGGCGGAATGCCCGTTGATCACGTCCTGAACATGATTCGCAAGTTCATTTCGATTGTAGGTTCCATCTTTCAGGATCAGGGTCTCTTCAACTCCATCAAGATTGATGCGCAAGGAGTTGTTCGAACTGTCGATGACCGTCGTTTCCTGGACCGCAGAACTCCCAGTCAATGACGCACGCTCTGCAGCCTGAGTGACGTTCACCTGAATTGGAGACGCAGGTGCCGAGGTTTTTCCACTTGCATAGACGAAGGTAATCCCACCGGTCGTACTCTTTCCGTTCACAGCAAATAACTGCCGCAAATCAGATGTCGCAACGCCGTCGACGTTCCCTTTAATGAACTCCTGCAACCGAGTTTCGTTCACTGTCAAACGGCCGGTATCCGAAGTCGTGATCCCCAACGCACTGAGCCGGTTTGCCTTCGATGGCGTCTCAGGAATCACTGATTGGATCGTCGACTGGAGAATCTTGCGAAGGTTGACGACGGAATAGTCTCCTTGGAGAACCGCTCCGACATCGGATTCAGAATCGTATTTGGTGATCTCGTCGATGAAGTCGAGAAAGCTGTTGTACGCGGCGACGAAATCTGAAACGGCTTTGGTTGCCTTCTCTGAATCTGCAGCCACTGTCACCGAAATTGACTTCGCTGGATCGGCCGCCTGAAGATTCAAGGTGACCCCGGAAATCAAATTCGTCACAGTATTCGTTTCACTGCTGGCCGAGATCGCCCCGGCCCCATCTCCGAGTGAGACGACTGCGTTTCTGGCACTCTGTACCGGGTTGTCAAAATCAAACTCCGGCTTCACCGCATTTCCGGAACTGCTCGCGAGGTTGTTGGAGATCGTGATTTCGTTCGACTCTCCCGTCTTGTTCCCGGTCAACATCAGGCGATAAGAGTTGGTTCCATTCTGCACGACGCTGGCTGTCACTCCGACGTTCGCGAAGTTAATGGAGTCGGCGAGGCCTGTCAGGGAATCGTTTGAGTCATCGATGACGATGTCAGCCTGAGCCCCGTTTCCCACGCGAATGCTGAATGTTCCCTGAGTGATTGCAGAGTCAGGGTTCGGCACGACCTGAGAAGCAATTGTATGGGCCGCAGCAAGGGAATGAATCTTGATCTGATACGTCCCGGCGTTTGCTCGGGCACTGGCAGATGCAATCAGCGACTCGGCACTCGAAACCTGAACCATTCGTGCATCGAATGGATTATTTGTGGTACCGGCCAGCGCGGATGCCGTCGTTCTCAGCGTGAGAAGTTGAGTCTGAATGGACTGATATGCCGTTTTCTTCGTTTCGGCACTCGTCTTCTTCACGTTCTGCAAATCCAACTGGTTCTGCTGAATTTTCATCATCGCTTCGATGATATTGTCAGGATCGATCCCGGAGACCAATCCACCGATATTGATGTTCGCCATTGCGAGTTCTCACTTACCTTGCTGCGATTTGTCTTCGACTAGCGGGAAGGAGGGGGTTGTGAAGATGCCCCTGTTCGAAATGATTTTTCCAAAGTTGGCGGCGACTCCCCGATCTGGGGAATCTATTCCATTTGAGCTGGTCACCGGATCTTCTGCCTGTGCGGACTCCGGTTCTGCCTTCCGTCGCGTCATTCAAAAGAAATAGCTGCCATTCAACAGGGGAGGTCCCATGCTCAATGGCAGCTCATTCGCCGTTCAACTCGCAAATCTTGTCAGTGCGGTTGGTCCTGTTCTGTCGGAAATGAAAAACAGCAGGAGAAACGCACTTAACTTACGACTAGCGGAGGAGCGAGAGAATCTGCTGAGGAATCTGATTGGCGTTGGACAGAATTGAAGTTCCAGCCTGAACGAGAACCTGATTCTTTGTGAATTCCGCGATTTCTGAAGCGAAGTCAGTATCACGAATCACGGACTCTGCATTGGTTGTGTTTTCCAGAGTCGTACGCAGGTTGTTCGCAGTTGAGGACAGGGTATTCTGCTGGAATGCCCCGAGTGATCCGCGCAGGTTGGTCACATCGTTGATCGCTCGGTCGATGACGCCGATGGCGTCCTGAGCCTTACCAGCTGAAGTAACGTCGATTGCGGACAGGTTTGCGAACTGGTTTCCAGTGACACCCAGGCCGAGAGACGCAGCGTCAACACGATCAATTGTGACGCGAGCGGTCTGGTTCTGGTTTGGACCGATCTGGAAGGTCAATGATTCGTTGGAAACAGTGATTGAGCCTTGAGCACCGGTGACTGTTGAAACAGGGTCTGCACCGCTTGTTGCAACCTGGAACACGACGCCCTTTGCGGCTCCGGAATTGACAGACAATGTATTGCCAACACCGGAGAATGATGTTCCGCCGACTGTTGCAACAAGATCAACGCCAGTGTCGGTCATCAAAGTCGTGCCAACACCGCTTGATGTCCCTGCTGCAGCCACGTCAGAAATGACATTGATTGATTCTGCACTTCCGAAGTTTCCTGAACGGAAACGAAGAGCACCGGCATTCACGTCAGCAGTGACATTCGTCTGGCTGGTGAACTCGTTAACGCGGTTGACCACCTGAGCCTGGGTCATCCCGGCGTTCAGCGAAATGACAACACCGTTCACGGTCAGGTTTTCATCAGCAGCAAGTGCAGCTGATTGATCTGTTCCAGCTTCGACGTTTGCACGTTCAGCAGCAGTCGTCACGGCGATTGCATAAGAACCTGATGCAGTGTCGCTGGTTCCTTTCAGGAACTGGACGTTTGCATTGGAAGCGGATCCCTTGATCCCTGCAGACCCGTCCAGCAGTTTCTTCGTGCCGAACTGGGTGTTGGAGGCGATGCGGTTGATCGTATCCAGGGCGTTGGTGATTTCAGCCTGATTGGCGCTCATGGCGTCGGCGTCATTCACACCGGCGTTGGCGGAATCGAGTGCGAGGCTGCGAACCTTCACGAGCAGGTCGTTGATTTCGCTCAAAGCACCTTCAGCAGTTTGAACCAGAGAAACAGCTTTCTCTGAGTTATCAATTGCCTGCTTCAAGCCAGCGATTTGCGCACGTTGCTTTTCAGAGATCACCAGGGCAGCAGGACCATCTGCACCGCGGTTGATCTTCAAACCGGAGGACAGCCGTTCAACCGAAGTGGCCAGGGCGCTGGAAGCGCGGCCGAGATTCGTTTGAGCGTTCAGCGAAGTGACATTGTTCGCAATAGTCAGAGCCATGGACGAAAACCTTTAGTGGGGGGGTGAGTCCGCCGGGTCGTGATGTGTCCTGCCTCCTGCAGTACGTTTTCACTCCTTGATGCCATCCCGATTCAATTGGACGATCAGAAATAATTCAGACGCAGATTCGATCCCGCGAGTTGCTCAGCTGACGCACGTGTTGAAAAGGATCCAGCTGCCAACTTCTCTTTGGCGGCCGCAACAACATCCTCACGAACGTTGATATGTGTTTTCAGGCGTTCAACCAGCGTCGTCAGTTGAGCATCGGCCTCAGTCCGCAGAGCAGAGTTTCCCGCTTGCTGACGAGTCTGCGACACCCCATCGTTGCCCTGTGACTCTGCATGAGCACGCGGCGTAGCGTTGGGCTGAGCTTGAAGATGTGGCTCGTTGTCAATTCGACGAATCTGCATTTCTGAAACTTCCTGAAGACTCGGGACAACGAGTTATCGAGGGCGTTTCACGTAACTTGCGTACTTTTTACTGAATTCCAAAAGAACTCCGAACCGATAGTCAGTGAGACTGCGTTGAATTTAACGATTAAACCACCTCTGCTGAAAAATCCCGATCAAAGATGACCTCCGGCAGCAACCAGACTGAAGTCCCCGCTCAAGGAACCGGCTTCGCGCTTCCTTTCCGGCGACTCTTGCTGGTGTTGACTGCTGCAATCTGCATGGCTGGCGGGATGGCCGCAGGAATTGTCATTCAGAAACAAATTGCGCACGACGCAACGGCAGCTCCCCCAGAGGCGACTGCCGATTCTGACAATTCCAACCTGCACGCCGAATCTGCCGATCTCGCCAATGAGGCCGGACCATCGGCCTCAGCCTCTGTCATTGCAGAAGTGGCTGAAGAAGCGTTTCCCGCTGGAGATCAGGAACTCGGCGAACACGAGCTTGGGGATCAACGGGTCGCCGGTCAGAGCATGTCAGACAACGCCATCAACGACGGTTTGATGGAGATGAAAGACGATCCATTACCGGAGATGGCAGCTTCCCGGAAGAATGAATCTTCTCCGGAGTCGATGAATCAACACGCTCCTTCGCCTCAGGCTCCGACTCTGGCCGAGACGCCTCATGCTTCTCCTCAGAGCCCTCCGGTTCAGCCATTCAAATCAGCAAGCACTGGCGGATCTGCCGAACACAAGGCCGTTCCGCCTGACCTCGTTTCACCATTCCGCTCAAGTGATGAGAGTGTCCTTGAAGAAGCGGACTTCGCCTTTCAGGCAGAAAACTTTCGCAAAGCCAGAGAAGGCTACCTGCGAGAGTTCTACACAACGACGAACTCCAGTGACTCGCTGCTGATTTTGAAGATCGCACTGTGTGAAGAAATGCTGGGGAACCTGCGAGGAGCCCAGTCCGCCTATCGCAAGCTTCTGGAAGTAGCGACTCACCCGGCAATTCGTGTCGCAGGATTTCAGGGGCAGGCGCGCATCTGGACCGCTTCCGGCCGTAGCGAACTTGCCACCGCATCACTGTTTCGGGTGTTGCTGGAAGGAACATACACAGGCACAGACAAATCAATGCTTCATCAGCTTGCCTGGCTGACGTCTGCCAGAGTGAAGCTTCCCTCAGTGACAGGGATCGCGGCAGATCCGTTCCTGCGAGACGAACTGTTCCTTTCGCCCAACCTGGAACTTCGCCCACGACATTTGATTCAGACCTTGAATCAGATTTTGTCCGTGCCGGAAAGCAACAGTCCCAAAGTCAGACCGGGCGTCAATATCGTCAGGAAAACCGGGATGACGCCGGATGACATTGTCATTTCTTTTCGATTTGATCGAACCAATCTCGACCACGTTCTGAATCGCGTGTCGCAGGCAACCGGCATTCCGATCAGGGCAGCGACAGAAACTCCAGCACAACTCGGCACGTCCACACTCGAACCACATTGTGTTGACCTGCCACTGTCTGTTGCGTTGGACGCGTTGCTGGAACCTGTCGAATGTATCTGGACCTGGCAGGAATCCGGGGTTGAAGTCATCCCGGCGAAGATTGCGAATGTGAACCAGATCTCTGAATACCGTCGGCAGGCGGCGACTCGCCTGTTACAGCTGGCGATTGGATCTGCACCAAAACATATGGATTCTGTCGCGTCTCAGATCGAACTCGCCCGACTTCAGGCGATGTTCGGTGATACTGTTTCTGCCTCGATTGCTTTGCAGAATGTGATCGAACGGACCTCGCGATCCCCTTACCTGTCAAACGCCTGGTTCAATCTCGCGAAACTGTACTTGAGTCAGGGACGCCCTCGCGATTCCAGCACCGCATTCTATCGTGCCGCAGACATGATGGGAGGAGAGACTCTGGAGTGCGTCTGCTACCTGTATGCAGGCCGTATTCATCTGGAAGCTGATGATCCACGAGCAGCCACAACACCACTGACTCGAGCCGTGTCGCTGTCGATCGGAACCCGACACGAAGCATTGATCTCTCTTCAGCTCGCTTCGGCGTATCTGATGTTGAATCACTTTCAACGAGCCAACAGCATCCTTATGGACCACCGGATCGTCCTGGAAGCTCCGGCAGTTCGAGATCAGGCCGCGTTCCTTTCCAGTCTGGCCCACTACCGCTCAACAATCGACGACAACGAACGCTTTCGGGCGGGGACCAATGTGATTGCGACCATGACGAACCTCGACATGAAGCAATGTTTTGGAGGTCACTGGAGCTGGTTGATTGGAACGACCTATCGTGATACCGGAATGACCTCCGCATCGATCCAGACGTTCCAGAACTGCCTGATCTCTTCTTATCCATTCCCGCTTCAAAACAAAATGCGATCCGCATTGCTGTCGGATGCACCGGAACTGTTATCCAAGCTTCCAAGTGGAAAACATGCCGTCGCCGATGTTCAGACACCGGAGTCATTTCACATTGATTCGTTGCTGGTCGAGGCGCAATCCGCATATCGACAAAGCCGCTTCGACGATGCGATTCAACTCTGCCGGGACATCCTGAATCAAAAGGCCTCACAACCAGACCAACATCGTCGAGCCCTGAAACTGATGGGGCAGTCTTATCAGTCACAAGGGAAATACGAAGAATCCGTGCAATGCTTTACTGGTGTCGTTCCCGAGGCTGCTCCCGCTCAACCAGCAACCAGCGCCGGCCTGATCCAAGGGGGAGTGCGATGAAAACTGTTCGAAACTGTCATCCTGGAGTCCCACGACCAGTTACTCGGTTCAACACAGCGATCCTGTCGGTGTGTCTCGCACTGTCGATGTCGCCAATCGCTTGGGGAGATGCTGGTCAGGTCGAAGCACATGCCGAGGCGATTCCGCTACTGGATCGCGATGCATTCAGCAGCGCCGCTTCAGAGTTGCTATCGAGCGAAGGTCCCGGTGTTGGGGACGATCTTCAGGAGCAGAAAGCACAGAGATTCCGCGAGCTGAAAGCCAAGCTGGATGAGCTGTCAGGGTTGATTCAAGCCCCGCCAACTCAATCGAACCAGCAACCGCAATCTCAGCCACGTTCCCAGCCACCGGTGACTGCACCCTCGCCATCAAATCCAGCTGGTTCTCCGACGACAATTAACGCAGCAAAGATTCCGACTGACAACATGCTGCCAAAGCCGTCCGAAACCGGTGTCCCGCCGCAACTACTTCCCGGCGTGATGGGCGGAAACACAGCATCCACAAATGATCCTGCCATCAGAGGCATCGTCAAACCGACAGATCCAGAAGCCGGAATGGTTTCGAACGGGAATCGTCCTGAACTGAATCCTCTTCCGAAACAGGCCGATCCTGACGGAAAGCCAGTCGCCGGACCAGCAGAACCGTTTTCAGGTCAGGTTGACCGGTTTGCACTTGCGAACAGCCTGTTCGGAACCGGAGATGTCGAATCCTGTCTGAAAGTCCTTGAACAAACCGACTTTTCACATCTCACCAGAGAAGAACAAGTCTGGTCAATGTATATGCAGGGATGTTGTCATCGTCGCGCAGGCCGAATTGACGAAGCTCGCAAACTCTATCGAGGAGTGATTGCTCAACCTGAGGCAGATTGGGTCAAAGAACAGGCTCACTGGTGGCTGAGCAATCTCGATTCGAAGTCGAAGCTGCAGGGGGATATTCAACGTCTGAATACCACCATCAAAGCGTGGGAGACAGAAATTGCCACACTTGGAACAAAGTAATCTGCAGACAGAGTTACTGTCATTACTCGAACGTGCAGAAGGTCCCTACCGACGTGCGCTGACGATGATTCAGAACGCACTCCCTCAAGCGAACCCGACCGCCGAGGAAATCTCATTATGTCTGAGCCGTCTTGATCCGCTGATGAAGCAGGCACAAGAGATTGAGATTGAACTCGCCCCTTGTCGTGAACGCTGGCTGGCGATGGGATTTCAGGCGGATTCCCATGTGAAAGTCATTTTCCAGCGTCACGAACAACTGCTCACTGAGTTGGTTCACAAGATCAATTCAATGGAGCACCAGATGCAACAACATCGACAAGCAACATTGCCACAGGTCGACGCACTTGTTCGTCATCAGCAAATGCAGAAGGCCTATCAACAGGTGATCAGATAAACGGCACTTCCCACTGGGAAGGAGATGACGATGTCAATCATATTTCAGTCGAAAGCCATGTTGCAGGTACTTGAGCGGGCGAAGCGCTTTGCTCGAAGCACCGTCACAATCCTGGTGCAAGGCGAGAGCGGGACCGGGAAGGAACTGCTCGCACGTTTAATTCACCAGCAGAGCCGCAATGCGCAGGCGGAATATGTTCGGGTGAACTGTGCGGCCCTGTCGGAAAGTCTGATTGAAAGTGAGCTTTTCGGCCACGAAGCAGGTGCATTCACCGGTGCTCATCAGTCGCGACGAGGGCGGTTCGAGATCGCGGCGAACGGGACTGTATTTCTCGACGAGATTGGGGAACTCCCCTTCGGTGTTCAGGCGAAACTCTTGCGAGTCCTCGAAGAGCGTGAGTTCCAACGAGTCGGCGGAAACGAAACGATCCCGATGACTGGCCGTGTTGTTGCCGCCACCAACCGTGATCTGGCGAACGAATCAGAACGAGGGAATTTTCGGCCGGACTTATACTATCGTCTGAACGTCCTCCCGCTGGAGATCCCGGCACTGCGTGAGCGTCGCGACGACATTCCGGCGCTCGTCAATTACTTCATCCAGAGTTCTCAGTCCGAATTGGAGCGTCCAGTACGCGGAGTGACTCGCCCTGTGATGGAACAACTTTGCGAATATGACTGGCCGGGCAACGTTCGCGAACTGCGAAACGTGATCCTTCGCTGCTGTATTCTTGCGACCTCGGAGACGATTCATTCAGTCGAACTCCCGGCGGCTCCTGTGAAACTCCATATCCCTGACACGATTCAGATCCCAGAGGATTTCGATCAGCTTTCGCTCGAAGAGATTGAACGTCGAGTCATCCTCAAGCGGTTGGAGAGCTGTCGTGGAAACAAGAACGAGGCCGCAGCGGCACTAGGCGTGACCGCCAGAACACTACGCAATAAGGTGACGAACTACCGCAAACTCGGTTACGTCGGCTAGACGGCATCAGTCCCTCTTGTAGCCGCTCGCAAACCGGCACGGACTGCGCGTCGGAAGAAATTTCCGCTTTCAAGATGGTCGTTCCTTCCACCAGCAGCACCTGCCGATGGGTCGTGACACTTTTAAAAAGTGATGCAAAACGCTTGCGCCGCCTTTGGTTGTGCCTAATTCTGCTACACCGCCATCCAAAAATCTTTTGGACTGGAACGAAGACTGCTTATCACGGCTTTGGGCATCAACATTGAACCGGAAAGAATGTCATTAACAATGTCATTCTGACCATTCCGGCAGCATGGATGCGACTTCCATTCCACTTAAGTACGCATCAGGCCGGGAACGAGACGTTGTCGCTTTTGAATCTGACATTGAATCAAGGTGACGCGGCGCTTGCCGGGTTGGAATCGTTTTTTGCCCCTCAGAATATCAACGGAACCGGACTCTGGCCGGTTGGTGACGCACAGCCTGATCATTGGCAGACAGACTTCAGTCAGCTCTTGAGTCAGCTTCAGCAACAATCTGCGACTCCACAGGCAACAAGCGCAACGGCTTCAAGTTCGGCCGCCAGTATTGCCATCGAGAATCCAGTAACGACGCCGATCTCAAGTTCCGTCGCGAGTGCGATTCACGGTTCTGTGACAAGGCAGATTGCGCTTTCGCTCGACACGATCGCTGATCGAACGGCAACACAGTTCCCACTTCCAGATCAGCTGAGAACTCCGACACTCCCAGCAGTCCACGAACAAAGCTTCATTGAAGAGAACACTGGGGCCAGCCTTCTCTCTGGTACTGAGACTGCGCCACCGGAACCAGCCTCATTCGTTCTCGATCGGCTTCTGCTAACACAATCGATTCCACTGCAAGTGCGGTCTACTCTGACGCCGAGTCTGAACCAGAACGGACTCAATGCGGTTGCCGTTGTGAGTTCGGTGAGTTCAGAGATTCAGCCGACCGCGAATTCACAGGTTGTAGATCTCGCTCCCGAACTGGATGCAGGAACAACAGATCAGTCTGACGAAATCCCTGATGAAGTGCTTGCCCAAGTCCTGAACGCGTTTCCACAACAGATTCCAGTTCCATCACAACTTCGCGATCTCGAACAGTTCAATAATGCCACACAGGATGAGCACGTTGATCCGGCAGCGCATCCGGCTGTCCATGCTCAACCAGTGAGCGAGCCCGACTCACTGCTGCGTCAGACTCCATTCGAGTTCACTGCGAATCCGTCTCAGACCGCTAATCTGACACGACCAGAGACACACTCATCCTCACAGACTGTGCCGCGCACTGCGAGTTCAGAAGAACCTCATGGTGTTCGCACTTTGCAAACAGTTGATCACACTGAGGATCCGCGAACTCTGGCTGGAGAGTTGCCTCCAACTTCGCCACAGCCTCAACCTCTGCCTGACAATCGATCGCAATCACAGTCGACCGCACCAATCACAACCAAGATCGAAACCACATTCAATCAGACGCGAAATGCCCCAACGGCCGCGGCAGAGATCACTGGAAATCAGCACCAGACTCAGCAACATTCGCCTGAACCAGTCACCACGGTTCCGACGCAGCCAACGCACTTCGAGCGCGCATCAGGTCAGCTGTCTTCAGAACATCAGGTCAGCACAGGAGAGCCCGACCGCCAGTTGCCATCTCCTGCAGCACAAAGCACGTTGCAGGCACCGTTGACTGAAAACGTAACGGCCAACAGAACTGTGGTCGAATCTCAGATCGCAAATGAGCAGGACAGACTTTCTCCCGAGCCAGAACAACAACCTGCTCAGACGACCCAAGAATCAGTAACAGAGCACCTTCCAACACGACAGACGAAGACAACTGATCATCACGAGTCACCGACCAGCGAGTGGGCCGCTCAATCATCATTGTCTTCCGCTGTTGTTCTTCAAACTCCAGTCACTGCATCTGAACCGAACGTAAATCCAGTCGTTACCCAGCCAACACTGACTTCGACGACAAGCGATCTGGGAGGCGGCTCTCCAGAGTTCCAATCATCAACAGATGATCGCAATTCCTCGGCTCAATCGGATCGTGTCACTCCACGAACGGATGGTGCCGTCGAGACTATGGCGCAGATCGCTGCCCCGGTCGAACAGACATTCGGCAACCAGCTCCAGTCAGCGACTCTTTCGAACTTACAGCCAAGCCTGACCGAGCAGATCACTCAGCAATTGGTTCAGCAGATCAACCTGACGGATGCTGAAGGAGTCCAGAAATTTCAGATGCGTCTCGACCCGGAAGAACTGGGAGGGATGGTCATTGAAATTCATCGCAACGAAAAAGGGGAACTGCAGATCCAGGTCTCCGCTGATTCTCCAGAAACCAGAGCAATGGTGGAGAACCAGACAAAACAGATCTCCAGCTCATTGCAAAACCAAGGTGTCGCCCTGACGGAATTCAATGTCCTTCAACACGGGACAGAATCGTTTGGAGACAGCCAGCATCAGCAACGACATCGAGCCGAAGTCGATGAGAACGGGCACGAGACAACAGGTCAGACCGCAGCAAAAGCGGCTTCATCCGTGACCGAAAGCCCCTCAGGCGAAATCAGCTTCCGAGCATGACATTCGCAGTCAAAGCGATTATTGAAATACAGGACGTTTGAACATGGCGACTTCAGCAACCGGGATCTCATCGCAGTTAGGGCAGCAGCAGTTCCTGCAACTGATGACAGCCCAATTGATGTACCAGAATCCATTGGAGCCAACCAAACAGGAAGACTTTCTCGGGCAGATGGCCCAGTTCTCGACTCTGAGCGGGATTGAGAGCCTGAACGCCAACTTCTCTGAACTATTCAAGCTCCAGTCCCTGACACAAGGGGCCGGGTTAATCGGGAACGAAGTGACCTACTACTCAAAGATCACTCAATCAAACAAGACTGGAATTGTGACGTCAGCCTCTGTGAACAACGGAAAGCTTGAGGTCTCAGTCAACAACGAGAAGGTCAGTCTCGACGACATTTCTCGCATCGGAGTCCCATCGACAACGCAATCCTGATCACAGGAATGGACCGCAGCAATCGAGTGTCACTGACCTTCATCGCATTCTAATACAACTTCGTACTGTCGCTTTAAGAGGCATGCCATGGCCAACGCAATGATCACCGGAGTGTCCGGACTTCAATCTCACCAGAAGATGATTGAGATTGTCGGCAACAACCTCGCCAACCTGAACACCGTCGGCTACAAGCAGCGAACCGCACTTTTCTCTGACGTGCTGTACGAGACGATTCGAGGAGGTTCGAGCGGGACGCCAGGCGTCTCAGGGGGAACCAATCCAGTTCAGGTCGGAACAGGCAGCAGATTGGCTTCCGTACGGACAAACATGTCTGGAGGGGGACTGGAATCGACCGGCGGTGACCTTGATATGGCCATTGACGGTGCAGGGTTTTTCGTTGTGAATAACGGAACCTCAAACCTTTATACACGCGCCGGCGCCTTCCTGATTGACCAGACCGGCATGCTCGTCGATGCCTCCACCGGATACCCTGTCCAACGCTTCGGAGCGGCGGGAGAGGACAATGACGGCTTCCCATCGTTTCAGACGGCGGGTAACTCGAATGTCTATATTCCACTCGGTGCCCACGTACCGGGTCGAGCAACTCAAAGCGTTCAACTGGTCGGAAATCTGCCTGCCAACGGATCCACACCAGCTCAGCAGACTCTGTCTACTTCCAACTGGCTGGCCGGTGGTGTTGCCGCTACATCTTCAACATTGCTGAACTCACTCGACTTTGTGAGCACCGCCTATCAGGCTGGCGATTCGCTGGTCATGAGTGGAACCAACGCCGATGGAGGAGCCGTCAGCACCACACTCTCGGTCGGCCCAACGACAACCGTAGGCGATCTTTTGAACGCGTTGAACACCGCATTCCCTGATGCCACAGCGTCGATCGGTGCGAACGGATCACTCTCAGTTCAAGCCGATAACACTGGGAAGTCGTTCCTCAGTCTGACGCTGACAAATGGAGTTTCAAACGCCGGTCAGGCCGACTTCAGTTCAGGATCATTTGTCGTTTCCACGCCGGGAGCCGATGGTGCTGTAGTACGAGGCGGGATTCCGGTCTATGACGCCGGTGGGGGAGCTCACACTGTCAATTTTGAAATGACCAAGCAGGTCGATGGCACCTGGGATCTGAACATCCTGCTGGACCCAGCAGACGGGACAGTCGTCGACGGCTCGATCGGCGGAATCACATTCGGTGATGATCGCAACTTCAGTGTGGCAACAGGAACCGGCCTGGGTGACACCAACATCACGATTCTCTTCAAAGGCCAGACGAATCCACAAACATTCAACATCGTGATGGACGGGGGAAGCTCGGCCGCAAGCGGACTGACGTCATTCTCTGGTGACGCCTCGATCGCAACCGTTCAGGACGGATACGGCAACGGGATTCTCACCTCCGTTCAGGTGGATACATCAGGGATTGTGCAAGGGGTCGCCAGCAACGGCGTCGAGTTCCCAATCGCTCAGCTGGCAATTGGAAGCTTCCGCAACCCGGAAGGTCTCGAAGCGGTCGGCAGCAACTTCTTCAAATCCAGCATGAGCAGCGGTGACGTGCGAATCGGGGGAGCCGGAGCCAACGGAAACGGACTTGTCCGCGCCGGACAGCTCGAACAATCCAACGTCGACGTCGCTGTCGAGTTCACAAGACTGATCGTCGCACAACGGGGGTTCTCCGCGAATGCACGCACAATCACCGTCACGAACGACATCCTGCAGGAACTGACAAACCTGATTCGCTAAGCCGTCATCAGGCAATTTGACTGAGATTTCTATTCAGGCTGGAGTGCGTCACATGATCACTCCAGCCTGATTCGTTTCCATCAAAACTTTCCAACCTGAATCGTATTCGCCGTTTCCGTGACGGATCACAACGGAAGTTTTTGCGAATCCTTGGTTGGTTCCGGCTTCGCACTCCGTCTCGGACTGGACTCAGCCGGGCCCCTCTCATAGAAACAACTCTTAGCGGTATCGTTCTGAAGTGTCGCCCCTCGTAACGGCGGCCACGCAACCGATTGCAGAAAGTATTTGAAGCCATGCAGATTCAGCTTCCAGACGGAACAGTTAAAGAGTATCCAGCCGGTTCCAGCGCGTTGGATGTCGCACGGTCCATCGGAGAGCGGCTCGCAAATGCGACCATCGCCGCCGAGATCAACGGGCAAATCGTCGACGCCTCTCGTCCACTTTCAGAGTTAACCGACGCCGACCCGATCCCGGTTAAGCTGCTCACAACCAAAGATGCAGCTGCTCTTGGCGTGTTGCGGCACTCCTGCGCCCACGTGATGGCCCGAGCCGTCATGCGAGTTTACGAAGGGGTCGGACTGGCATTCGGCCCGACAACCGGTAACGGCTTTTACTATGACTTCGATCTGAAGACTCCGATCAGCGAAGAGGATTTTCCTCGCATCGAAGCAGAGATGGAAGACATCATCAAAGCCTCCGAACCTTTTGAACGGTTCTCGCTGAGCCGTGATGAAGCCATCAAGTTCGTCGGGGCGATGAATCAGGAACTCAAGACCGAGCACATCGCCACCGGTCTCGCCGAGCACGAGAGCCTGAGCTTCTACCGTCAGGGAGAATTCGTCGACCTGTGCCGTGGGCCTCACATTCCAGATGCCGGCCGTATCAAAGCATTCAAGCTGCTGAGCGTCGCCGGGGCCTACTGGAAAGGGGACTCCAGCAACCGTCACCTGCAACGACTCTACGGAACCGCGTTCTTCGACAAGAAGGACCTGCAGGCTCATCTCGATCAGGTCGAAGAAGCGAAACGCCGCGATCACCGAGTCCTTGGAAAACAGCATAGTCTGTTCACCATCTCGAATGACGTCGGGCAGGGGAT
The DNA here is from genome assembly GCF_051465645.1 of Planctomicrobium limosum. Classification (GTDB taxonomy): domain Bacteria; phylum Planctomycetota; class Planctomycetia; order Planctomycetales; family Planctomycetaceae; genus Planctomicrobium. Next base: position 3,717,311 of record NZ_CP195790.1, read on the forward strand.
GGCGCTGTGGCTTCCAAAGGGAGCGACGGTTCGTGCACTGCTTGAAGACTTCATCAAGCAGGAACTGATTCGTCGTGGGTACGAACCTGTTTACTCGCCTCACGTCGGGCGAGTCGAATTGTACGAGATCAGCGGTCACTTCCCGTACTACCGTGATTCGCAGTTCGCACCAATCTTCGGGCACCCAGCCGGCCAACTGGTCGACAACTGGAAGCAGAAGCTGGCAGAAAACGAACTGAGCGAGAAGTTCGAAACAGACTTTCTGGCAACGGCTGAGGATCTGGGATGTCAGTTCAATGACTATCCAAAATCCGGCACCAACGATGAGAAGTTTGCTTATCTCACGAAATGGGAAAAGCAGCAGGAACGTTACCTGCTCAAGCCAATGAACTGCCCGCACCACGTGCAGATGTACAAGGCGATTCCACGGTCATACCGCGACCTGCCAGTGCGTCTCGCCGAGTTCGGAACCGTCTATCGCCACGAGCAATCCGGCGAACTGAACGGGATGCTTCGCGTTCGAGGACTGACTCAGGACGATGCTCACTTGTTCTGTACCCCAGAGCAGGTAGAGCAGGAGTTCAAAGACACTCTTGATCTGGTGAAGTACGTTCTCGGCAGCGTCGGCCTCGATGATTACCGCGTACAGTTGTCGAAGCGTGATCCGTCGTCAGACAAGTATGTCGGGTCACCAGAGCTGTGGGACAATGCTGAATCGACTCTGCGAAGGGTGCTTCAGGAGAGCGGGCTGAACTTCACCGAATGCGAAGGGGAAGCAGCGTTCTACGGCCCGAAAGCCGACTTCATGGTTCGCGACGCAATCGGCCGTGAATGGCAGTTGGGAACCGTGCAGCTGGACTACAACCTTCCAGAGCGGTTCAAGCTGGAATACGTCGGTGCAGACAATGCGACACACCGCCCGGTGATGATTCACCGTGCTCCGTTCGGGTCACTGGAGCGTTTCGTCGGAATGCTCATTGAACACTTCGCCGCTGCATTCCCGCTGTGGCTCGCTCCAGAGCAGGTCCGCATCCTCGGGTTGAACGACGAGATGCTGGCTTATTGCGACGAAGTGAAAGCAAAACTGCAACAGGCTGGCTTCCGCGTCACCATCGACAAGCAATCTGCCAACGTCAAGAAGAAGATTCGCGACGCACAGTTGGACCTGATCCCCTACATGCTGGTCGTTGGTCCGAAAGACCGCGATCAAGGCGGTGTTTCGGTTCGAGACCGCATCGACGGCGATCTTGGCTTCATGACCGTCGACGACGCGATCGCAAAGCTTGTTGCCGAGCGTGACAACCGAGTCATTCGCCAGGCAGTCAAACGATCGTTCAGCGGCTTCGGAGATTCCGGAACCGACTCAACATCCGGTGCGGACTACTAAACCCGTCCCGCACTAAGCTAACAACTTAATCAACACGAAGAGCCGCCCACCCCAGTGAGCGGCTCTTTCTTTATTTAAAGAAGAGTAAATTGAGTGGCACGCCCTGACGTAAGGAAGGGCGTGGACCTTTCCCAAGGGGAGTGCAAGCCCGTGAACGTCCACTTCGACAGAACAAATCAGACATCGCCCAGTCACCCAGCAGTCTGGAGACGAATCGAACTTTACCCCGTCGGGACGATGATTCCTAACAGAAGAGCATCAATGAAAGAGAATCAAATGCTGGAGGGCACCTGAATCTTGCTGGAGTGTGGGATATTCCTGAATCTCAACAAAACAACGCACCACGCCCTTCCTGACGTCAGGGCGTGCTACCCGAACCGTGTCACCCGCCCGCTCACCACCGTCAACAAACACAAACCTTGCGTGCTAAAAGGACACTCTCAGCAAATATTCATTGTGTCTATTCTAGCGAAACATCCTCAACAACTTCATTTTCAAGCTTTTTATGAACACTTCTTCATTGGAGCCGAACAAAGATGTACCAGAGAGCGAAGCATTCACACCGTTGTTGCGAACATTCTCCTCCGTCGTCGACTTTATATTGCAGATCTGTATAAGTTTATTATCGTCCAGTAATTTTAATATCTCCGACGGTACTTCGATACGCGTAGCATCAGATCGAACTTCCATTTGAACGAGCCTCCGTCAATATTAGTGTACGTCCGGTCACATTAGTGGTGTACGTCCAACGAGTTCGGCTGGATAGAGCAATTGAGAACCCCTGCATGACCGATCGACTCCCAGTCACGCAGGGTGCGTCGCGACCTCAATGTTACCCACATTCCTACCGGATGATATTGCCATTTTGATAAGGTCGGAATTGTTTTTTCTGGAAATTGCTGAATTTTCCGGTGTGGCATGCTGTGTGCGGGACAGGGCCCCTCCTGTAATAGACTCCATTGAGGCGGCCGGAGGCACGCCCTGACGCAAGGAAGGGCGTGGTATGTTCTCATTGAGAATCACACATCATCTATCCCGACCCCGATATCAAGTATCCTGAAGCATTTGGTTTTACTTCCTCAATGCCCTCTTATTCAGGAATTATTCGTCCAGACTGGGTAAAGTTCGATCCGTCTCCAACCGGCCGGGCAATCCCGCATACCAACGGGCGCTAGACCATTCCCACTCTTCCGCACGTTCGGCCAAACCTCGTCGAACAGGGTTCAGTCACGTAGGGTGGGTCGCGACCTCAATGTTCCCCACATTTTTGGTTTTGCAGTTGGGAGCCGCGGAGGATGAGCAGGAGTTTTTCAAGGCCGTACCACAGGGTTTGCCAGCCAGGACGACCGTCGCACTTGCGGCCCAGGTGGCCCCCCAGACCGGCCAGGTGTTTCACGAACTGCTCGATCGTCAGGGATTTCGCGCACAGTTGCGGCGCCTGTCGGCCGGGACGCTGACGGACCTTGACGATCGTCTCCACCCACTCGGTTGGCACCACCTCCCGGGCGGGGGCATTCGGGGTCTCTTCGGACAGCGTCCGCAGCCTTAACAGCTGCACCGCCACAATCGCTAATAATCCTGTGATGCGTTCTAAACGCTCGGACGTTTCATAATAACGCTCTTCGACCCGGCAGCCGGTCTTGAGCGCCTTATGATATTCTTCAATCGCCCAGCGCTGCGAGTAATAGCCGATCACCTGCTGTGCCTGTGCGATTGATTCCACACGTTCTGAGGTCAGCAGCACCCAGCGGACCGGTTCGGCATCCACAGGGGGATCGACTTCAATCAACTCCACGACGGACATCCGCAGCGGTTCTTGAGGGGCATGCTCGCGAATCCAGGTGTTGGTCACCTGCGGTCTGGGGAGCGATAACGCGGCGAATCGCAGTTCCAGCTGAGCGGTGCGGGCAGCACGAGTGGCAGTGGCGGGAACCTCCAATGTCTGCGTTCCACGCACAGGCTGAGCATCGAGGTGCTCCTCCAGCGTGGTGAGTGCCTCTTCCTCCGTGAGGATGATCCGATTCAGACGGCAGGCCCGGATCACCCAGCCGCAGTGGTTCAAGTGGGCATAACAATAGACTTCATAGTCATCGGCACCCCGATCACACACATGCAGCCATTTGACTTCTGCCGGGGGAGCACCGACCTGATCGATGAGCTTCCCCAGACGGCCGACTCTCGATCGGCATCGCGTCTGCGGGAGTTTTTCGCTCCCTTCTTCGTGTTCCCTTTGCGGTACAGGATCTCCTGACCGGCCAGGCCAATCACCTGCTGCGTCACAGGATCGCGCAGTAACGCTGAATGCAGAAAGAAGCCGCGACCGGTGTTCTTGCCCACCAGTCCCAAGCCGCGGGCATTGCGTTTGCCGCCGTAGTTAATCTCGGTGGTGTCGTTGAGAATCAGATACGTCTCACCCGGCCCACCTGTCTGCCTGGTTCTTTCATAATGCGGCGCGGTGATCGCTGCCAAGCTGACCTCCTCGCAGTCCATCAGACGATAGAGGGCTTTGCAGTCCGACCAGGATTCAATCTGCCGGGGTGTGCTGCCATCTGGTCGAGCGAGCACCTGAGCGGCGGCCTTGATGAGCCGGTCGGTCCGTCGCTTGTCGCCCAGCTGGCATGTTGAGAACTCCATCGCTGCCCACTCCTGAGGAACCACATCCATGAGGCGGCACTCCGTGGCCTGCAGGAACAGTTCCCGCCTGCCAGTATCACCAGGCCAGCGCTGAAAACTCCGCATCCATGGAGCCTGTTGAAGGGAGGGTCCCTGTCCCATACGCCGGTCAGGTGCCTTGCAGAGCACAGGCCATGCCGAAGCACAAAACCCACTCAATCACAGCAAAAACGACGATCAGACGTTGTCAAAATGACAAACCCAACACGAAAATGTGGGGAACACTGAGGTCACGACGCCTCCTACATTTCTTCACCAGCAGTGACAACATTGCAAGAAACAAAACGTTCCAAACGTAGAGTTATTACATTTTACGCATCATTAGGAGTCATAGCCCTCTTGTGGTATTTGTTCACATACAAATTTCCACTTGTTGCCGACGTTCCCGCAGTAGCTCGAGTAATCGAGTGCAGCATAAAGTCTAAAGATCTGAACAAGGCGATCGATGCTTATATCGATCAACGAGTCAACAAAGACAGCATTCCTGTTTCCGACTTAAAAATCGAAGACTTCTCCAAATACATAAAGCAGTTCAAAGCGAGTGAAAAATACTGCTGTCATTTAAAAAATTGCGATAGTGCCCAGTTCGCAGGACTTGTATTTTCCAATGACATGTTGGAGAAGCGAGCCAAGCAAGAGGACACCGATTCTGTCTCCATCGTATTCTGCCACGATTTCAACAATCTGCATCGAGTGGGATTTTCACACCGCACGATCATTGCGACGAGCAACGGGTCTGTCTTTAGCTGCGATGTCGACAAAGCTCAATATCGAAATTGGCTCGAAAACAGGTTCATGAAGGGGGATACCGCTTTGTCTACCTTCGATATGATCTTCTCTGATTGACGCAGATTACCCCAAGAACAGAGACCGTAAAGTCACGTAGAGTAGAGCGAACGCGAGCCCCATTCCATGATGTAACCAGTTGGGGGCGACCTCTTACACAGGAGTATTCACGATGGGAACTTCTCTATCTGCGAACATTTCAGTGAGTGAGTTGACCTCACAGATCAACGAGACGAAGGCGAAGTTTTTTCATTGTGAAGGTGGCTGGCGATTCAAGTATGAGTATTCAGCGACCATCGACCGTGAAAACTGGTTCGCATTCTCCGGGCCGCTATCAGTGGAGGTCGCTCTCCTCTGGCCCAAGTACCGGCTGCACGCAACTGGAACGCAAGCTGACGACAACCGTCGCATGAACAGGGTCTCGGTTTATGATTTTGTTGAGCATCAGACTGTCGCAATCGATCAACTCGACAAGCATGTCTTTGTCAGCCCTGACCGTCACATGTTTTCCTCCGGGTTTTCAAGCTACCTGAAAATGCTTCAATGGGCTGAAGGCGACCAGAATTTTCGCCTTGGATCTTCAGCAATCGATTTCACGGTCCCTGAGTGCTTCGCACAAACTGAATACAAGAACAGGGGAGAGGAGGTCGTCGATGGAGTCAGGTGCATTCACTTGCCGTCTCCAGATGACGACATCTGGATTGCCTTTGAAAATGGCTATTTTGTGAAACGACGAGAGACTCGCTACCCCGGAACGTCCCTTCTGAAATCCAAAGTGGAAGTCGTTGAAACCAGAGCGATCCAAGGGATTGAAGTTCTACGTTTCCCGTGGATAATTCAGCTGACAGAGTTTGTCGAACCCGATCATACGACCGATGACGAGAACCGCATCTTAAGGCAATTCGAACTGAGAATGCTGAGTGCCGAAGCTGGCACTGTCTCAACTGATGAGTTTAACCTGACTTATCCCCCAGGTGCCTTAGTCGAAGACCTACTTACAGAAACGACCTATTACCAACATTAGCCTTTCCAACCAACACGCAAAACACGCTCGATAGCTGTCACGACATGCCCTGCTGAGCTCGGGCTTCTGCGGTGACGGCTTCGGCGTGTTCTTTGGGTTCAATGCGAGACCCCAGGCGGTTGGCATATGCTCTCGTCAATTCTGCTCCGAAGAGAAAAATCTGGGAGGCGTAGTAGAGCCAAACGAGAAGTGCTGCGAAGGAGCCGGCTGCGCCATAGGCTGAGGTGATTCCGGCCCGGCCCAGGTAGAGTGCAATAAGCGACTTCCCCAGTGAAAAGAGGAACGAGGTTACCACCGCTCCGAACCAGACATCCCGCCAAGCCACTTTCGCGTCAGGCAAGAACTTAAAAATTAGGGCGAACAGTACTGAGATGACAATCACATCAAACGAGAAGGTCACTAGCTGACCGATGCCGCTCGTCTTCCAGTCACCAAGCAATGGACCAACCGCAGCAAGAGCCGAGCTGACAATCAATGAAATAAGCAACAGGAAAGCGACCCCCAACACCATTGAGAATGACAGGAAACGGCTTCTCACAAATCCCCAGATCCCACCGCCGGGTTTCGCCTGAACCTCCCAGATTGTGTTCAACGCATCTTGCAATTGGCCGAACACTCCTGCTGCTCCCAGCAACAGCATCAGCACGCCCAGCACAGCGGCCAAACTCCCAGTCTGAGGCTGATTCGCATTCTCAATAATCGCCTGGATCGCCTGGCCGCCCTCTTTTCCGACGAGATGAGAAATCTGGTCAGTCACCTGACCTTGGGCCGCTTCTTTCCCAAAGATCAGTCCAGCGACTCCGATCATGATGACCAGCAACGGAGCCAGCGAGAAGATCGTGTAGTAAGCGAGCGCTGCTCCCAGTCTCGACGCTTTATCTGCCACCCAATGCTCACCGGCTTCCCTCAAAATCCTAATGAGCATTGAGAAATTCATAGGCCCTGAACCTCATTCATCGGATGCGAGACAGCGAATGGTGATGCAACTGCAAATAATTCGCAGAGATCAGCCCAACATCTCTTGTACCGCAGAATGAGACGTTCGCTATCCCCCAATCAAACGTTTTCGCCACCACCGCCCAGCAATTCACACGGGTGATAGGTCCTGAGCACCGCAGAGTGGATTCACTTCGAATACCGACTCGTCAACAACTTCAAGATGGGGGCCGAGTTTGTGTCTATCTCCCAGAACGAAGAATCGACACACGAGATCTCCAGAAAGCCTCCGTCGGGCTCACAACCAAATCCATTAACGGTTCCATCTGCCAGTTGGAAATCCAAGTTTATGAAGTTCATAAACTCTTCCTGAGACATTATCACGCCTTGAAGATTTCTGGTTCGCTCTTCGAATTCGAACACATCTCCATCAAGAGGAAATCTGCTGATAAACACAATGTCTTTTAGCGACCAATAGGCAGCAACAGGATCGCCAAGCTGACGCAAAATTTCCCGAAGCGAGATGAGAACCCCACCGTCCAGTTCTTTGATTGTAAACACACGTCCGCCTCGCATCGTAGCACTTGTGATTCATCACCTTCAGTTGTCTTCTGTATCGCATCGGTTTTAATGTAGAATCATTGTGAGCACCAACACCTGAAAACATACCAGAATTGAAGAGGATCGCGTGTCTGGAATTCCTGTCGTCGGTCGTAAAGCCCCTGCGTTCACATTGCCTGCTTCAACTGGAGGCAAGATCAAGCTCAGTGATTATGCCGGGAAGAGCAATGTCGTCCCATTGTTTTGTTTTTGTCCGTAGAATGAGGTACCATGAATTCCCTAACCCCAAGGGAAATCATGGCAAAAGCCTACTCGTACATTCGATTCTCTTCAAAACGGCAATTTTCAGGCAACTCGCTGAAACGCCAAATCGAGTCCACAAAGGAATATTGCCAGCGTGAAGGATTGATTCTCGATGAATCGCTCACCTTCCGTGATTTGGGCGTCTCAGCATTCAAAGGAAAAAATGCTGAGGAAGGACAACTGAAAAACTTCCTTGCTGCTGTTGAGCAAGGAGTGATCAGTCCTGGCGACACCTTGATTGTGGAATCTTTTGATCGACTCTCACGGCAACGAATCAATAAAGCCGCTGAACTCTTCTTGTCGATCATCAACGCTGGAATCGTACTGGTAACGCTGTCGCCAGAAGAACGATTTACAGCGGAAGATTGTGATCTTCTGTCAATCATGGCTGCTCTGATGAGCATGTCGAGAAGCCACGAAGAATCAGCAATGAAATCAATGCGAGTCTCAAAGGCATGGCGGAACAAGCATGATCAAGCAAAAGCAAATGGAACAATCACTACAGCCAAAGCCCCTACTTGGCTCATCAAAAATGAAAATTCTTTTGAAGTTGATCCTGAAAAGAAAAGAATAATAAAACGAATGTTTTCCATGTTTATTGATGGTCACACTGCTGGAGAAATTTGCAGAACATTCAACAAAGAAAACATTCCGAACATTGGAAGAAAAAAGACATGGAACATTCAGCAAGTAAAAATGATCCTAAACGGGAAGGCAGTATTAGGTGAATACCAGCCTACCATGCTTGTGGATGGCATCAGAGTCCCAAATGGTGAACCAATCCAAAACTACTATCCCAGACTCATCGACGAAGAAACATGGTTTAGGGTACAATCACTGAGAATTACCACAAAAAAAGTAAGAGGAAGAAAAACTGAATTCGTAAATTTGTTTCGTGGATTGATCAAAGATGCAAAAGATAAATCACAATGGGTAGTTGGTGATAAAGGGTTAGGAAAAGTTTATTTTTCATACGATCAAGCACAAAGTGGAAAATCAACTTATTTCCCAGTTGAATACGTTGAGGCAGCGATTCTTAAAATGACTAAGGAAATGAAAATTTCTGATCTCACCAAAGAAAAGAAGCCAGACAAGTCGGCGGCGTTGCAGTTAGCGCTGGATAGATGCAACCTCCAGATTTCCGAAGTGCAATTTGAAATAGATTCTGCCGATGGTTCTATTAAATTGCTCCTGCAACAATTGGCAAAGCTAGAATCAAAAAGGGATGCGATCCAAAAAGAACTTGATGAATGGAAAGCAACTCAGCTTGCAGGAAAACATTCATCACTGATGGAAACTCAAAATGTTTGGGAGATGCTGGAGAATGAGGACAACGAACACGATAAGCACTTATTGCGAATCAGACTAAGGGGATTGATTTCATCTCTTGTTGAAGAGATTTGGGCACTGTCTGTGCCATTTATTAAAGGCAAGAGAAATCAATTTTGCCGATTGCAGGTACATTTTAAATCTGGTGGATACCGACAGATTGACATCGTGCGAGAAATCGGCAGCAAGAGGAACAGAAATCCTAAAGTGATGTTTGCGGCAAATCGAGAAGTATTTAAAGGTGAGCCAATTCCCACGCTTGATTTAAGGCAATACGATGGGTTCTACAACGAAGGGATGTTCTGATTTATTCTGTTTTCTAGAAATCAACACGTCACTTCCACAGGAATTTCCCAGATGACACTCGAAACAGGAACCCTCATCAAATTCGGTTCCAAGGAGCACGTCAAGGCTTTGTATGTCCACGGGAAAGTCTATCTGAATACTTTGACATACTTTTGGAACACCGAGAAAAAGGACTCTGCTCGCATTGACGTGAATGATGGAGTCGACATGTATCAGCAGGGGAAACATTTTTCTGCTCGCTCGCTTGATGGGACACCAATTCACTTTCTCCGATCAGAAGGGAATTCAGACAACCGCCTCTTGATCCAGAAAAAATCAATATCTTCTGTATGTATTCTCTTCGGAAATCCACATTTCCCATCGATGAAACTCGAATTGCCGAATTCGGCGAAGCAGCACTACTACAGGTAGTTTCAAAACATCTAAATCGGTGAGTTGATTGGCGGGCAAGTTGCATGCCGTGTGTGTCAGAAGGAGACACACATGATCATTTCCCTGTCGCAGTGGCCGCCACGCCGGCGGCCCAATACGACAGGATCCAGGACGGCTCCGCCACCTTTTCTTGATGATTGCCAATGGTTTCTGATTGCAGACCTGTTCCCGCATCCTCCGGTCACCGGGGCCGGTGGACGCCCCAGAGTACTTCCTCGGGAGTGCCTGGAGGGTGTTTTATGGGTGTTGTACACGGGAGCCAGATGGAAAGATTTACCAGAACGATATCCCAGTCCTGCAACATGCTGGCGACGGCTGAAGGAGTGGACAGAGGCTGGCATCTGGCTGACAGCCTGGACACGATTGCTCCAGGAGTTGGATGAGTTCCAAGAGATCAACTGGGATGAAGCGATGGCCGATGGCACATTTGCCCCGGCAAAAAGGGGGTGACGCCGTTGGCAACACCAAGAAGGGCAAGGGAACCAAGATCATGCTGATGGTGGATGGGGAGGGAATTCCGCTTTCGGCGTTCATCACTTCGGCCAACCATGCTGAGGTGAACACCGTGGAGACCCTGGTCGACGACCGACTGTTGGAGCGAAAGCCCCAACGTCTCTTGTATGATCGTGCCGCCGATGCCGACTGGCTGAGAACCAGTCTGGCGAATCGCCAGATTGAGCTGATCTGTCCCCACCGTCGTGGAAGGAAGAAACCAGCGACACAGGATGGCCGACCGCTGCGGCGGTACTGGAAGCGATTCAAGGTGGAACGGACCATCAGCTGGCTGTTCAACTGCCGCAGGCTGACGGTTCGCTATGAATACCATGACCATCTCTTTGAAGGCTTTGTTCAACTGGGATGCCTGTTCACCATCATTAAGTGGTTTTGAAACTGCCTGTAATCACAAAACCAGAGGATTTTTTTGCCCGATTACGCTCCTCAATCAGGAATCAGAACATGAGTTGCAAGGCCAACCTCGTTGAATACGTCCCAGATGAATATCGTGGAGAGATCGGACCATTCCGCAAATTCAGCAAAAAATTTAGTTGGCAAAACGAATGGCGGATGGTCACATACAATGGCCCTGGAGGATCAATCTTTCTGAATATCGGATGCCTTCATGACATTGCCGTCATGCTACCAATAGAAGGCATGAATTACGAAATCCGAAAGATGAGATGTAGCTACCTGCCTTAAGCTACTAGCCAGCTTTCATCTCAAATCCGTTCACCAACCAAGGCTGGCATTCGTTCGCTGCGGGTCATCACGTTGAAGTAATGGGTTGATTTCTCAATCAGCATGTAGACGGTGGGAAGACGATCAGGACCGTACACAAGAATTCCTTCAATACCTTCTTTGATCTGAAACCAGACACCTTTTTCTCTTCCCAGATTGGCAGGAATGAAGACCTGAACAGGGCGAAGCCAGCCCCATTGTTCCACTTCTTCTTTCCAGCACCAGCCCCCAACTGGAAGCCTTCTGCTTCTGTTCTGATTGCCCCATCGAGCAAGAATCAATTGCCCTTCATGCCACACTGGAAGCATCGGGCAAGAGTCTGAATACACGAACTGAATTTCTCTGTCTGACCCATCAAAACGGGAAGTCATCCTTCGGTGAAGGTCGAACTTCTCAACCATCCATTCAGGGAATTCACGACAGGCAATCGAAATGCCATCACACATCAGAAACACATCTTCCCTTGAATGTCACAGATGTCATACGAATGGGATGGGTCATCGTAGATTTCAGTCAGTGCCAAAGTTTCCCCGCTGCGAAGGGCGAATCTTCCTACTGATGAATTCACCAACTGCTTCAGTTCAGAAATCTTGTCATTCCTGATTTCTTCACCAATGAACAGGTTCATTTGATGACTTGTCTGGTAAGTCAATCGGTCTGCAAGAATGTGCATTCCTGAAACTGCCTGATGATTCACTCTCCCCATCCTGAACATGTGTCTGATGACTTTCAGGATGACGGCAAACTTGGCTGTGGGAGTTGAAAACGGCATTCGTCCACCCCAACCACCGCCGTTTTGAAACTCCAATGAAAAGTGGATTCGTCCTGCAAAGACGTTGTGGTAGTTCAAAGTTTCAATCAATCGTTCGGTGTTCCTGACAGCCCAAGCCCAAATGATTTCATCATCATTGGAAGCACCTCCAATGCTTCCACCCCGTCCAATGAATTTGTGTGGCGGTCGGCTGGTCACAATCTTTTTGATGAAGTCCCCATTGAGTTCCCACCACAAGGCTTCACCTGTGATGGTCAAAATGTCCCTGATCATCAAACGGTCTGCTCTGGCAAAATCCAGACAAGTATGAATTCCCAGTGCAGCAAGTTTTTCCTGTGATTTTCTGCCGATGCCTGAGACTTCACCAATGGGTTGCTTCCCGATGAATTCAGGAATGCTTTCCTTATCGGTCAGGACACCACAGCCAAAAGGCTTGGATGAATCACTGATCAATTTGGCAAGTGTTTTGTTGAACGATAGCCCGATGCTGACTGGAACACCTATTTCATGAAGGATGCGATTCTGGAGCATCCTGATGGCTTCCAGATGGGGTTCTTTGATGTGGCTGGCATCAAAGAACATTTCATCAATCGAGTAATATTCCACAACAGGACTGACTTCCCCGATGATCTCCAAGAGTTTGCGGGAAAGAACTTCGTACCATCGAAAATCACGTTTCACGAAGATGGCATCAGGGGAGAGTTTGACGGCTTCCCAGATGGGCATTCCTGTTGTGATTCCATGCTTCTTGAGTTCATAGGATTTGGCAATCACACAAGCCCCCTGGTTGCCCAATACGCCAACTGGCTGATGAATCAGGAATGGATACCTGACCCGTTCAGCCGAAACGTAGAAGCAATCGGCATCAAGATGAGCAATGAGTGGTGGCATGATCTCGGCAGATTGACATGAACACCCGTTCACTGTCAATATGGGAACAAAAAACCTTGGTGTTAGGCCAAGGGCTTTTATCATTCTGGCAGGTCATTCATGACAGCTGTGGACGCATCCTTGATGCTTCTGAGCTTCAATGGAAGACACACCCCACGTCCGCAGGGAAACGAGCGGGTCACAAAACGGCGGTAAGCGGCGAAAGATCGTGGTTGAATTGAAGGTGAAAGCTATAGGCAGTCTGACCCTTTATCCTTGCAGACATCTGCACGTTTCAGGAATTCCCGAACCTTCTTGCTCCCAATTCCTTCCATCCGATGTAAGCCAATCATCCCGCATCTCACTTCGACAATCCTCATGACCACCCTCGACGAGATCAAAGACACGCTCTGGTTGTACTCCACGAGCGAGACTCACAGTTGGACGCTGAATCAGGCCCATGCGGAGCTTCGTGAATACGGCGATGCAGTCATTGATGGTCTGATCTGGGGGCTTCAGCAACCGGATCGCAATCTCAACATGCTCGTGCTGGGGCTGTTTGAATTCTTCCCTGATGCCAGCCGAGCGTTTTCTGCGATTCAAGCCTGCATTTCGAATGACACGGATCGTTTGGCTCGGCTGACAGCGATGAGCACGCTTCACAAGCTGGGAGATACCAGCGACGAACTGATCCGATTATTGACTCCCAGGCTCGATTCTGAAGATGTCTTCGAACGCCTTAAAGCAGCAGGGAATCTTTGGAGGATCAACCGTTCCGAAAAGGCATTGGCCATCCTCAAGGAAGGTGATCCATACGACATGGCACAAGACTATCTGGACGAAATCGAGTTTCCGATCCGTGAAGAATTGCCAGAGGATCGAGAAGCGATTCATAGACTCCATCAGAAGGCATTCGGAGGCGATGCCGAAGCGGATTTGGTGGATGCTCTACGTGATGATGGCCACTCCGAAGTCTCGATGGTCGTTACGAGCGATGAACAGGTCATCGGGCATATTCTGTTCAGCCGAGTCTCGATTGTGACGGAAAAGGGAACAGTGAATGCCTTGTCCTTGGCTCCCATGGCGATTCATCCCGACTTCCAACGAAGAGGGATCGGCACCCGGTTGCTCTATGCTGGACTCGACCGCTGTGAAAAGCTGAGGCACCGAATCGTGCTGGTCCTCGGGCATCCGGAATTCTACGGACAGTTCGCCTTCTCTGCGAAACTGGCCCAACAGATTGAATCACCTTTCGGCGGCGGAGAGGCCTGGATGGCAATGGAACTCGTGGAAAATGCCTTGAGGAATGTGGTGGGACGGGTGGAGTTCTCGCCGCCGTTTATGGCGTTGTTGTGACTTCTGAATCGACCAACATCTCTCATCAAACAATCTTCCCAGTCTTCTTCGACAGCATCCAACGCTGGTCCTTGAAGTCAAAATTGCCGCCGTTGCGAACCAGCATCACATTGACCATGCTCGACACACCCTTCAGCATCTCGGGCTGGTCGTCAAAGTAGACCAGGATACCCTTCTGTTCGATGACTTTCGCCTTGGCCTCGAAGGAATCCACCAGGATCAGTTCATCATACCTGATCCCCTGCTTTTCCAGATCGGCAATGGTCTTCTCCCGATTGTTACGGTAGGAAATCACGAAGACCTTTCCCGGCCAGCAACCCGTCAGCAGCTGAAAGAAGATCGGGCATTCATCTACACAGCCATCGAGGTCGATTCCGAGCGATGGATAAGGAATCGATGACAGACTTTGCAGAGCTGCTGCAACTTCGCTGATCTGAGCTTTTCTGTCATCAATCATCAGGTTTCCTGGTGTTTTAGTTCTTCGAGCCGTCTCCGCTGCTGCTGCTTCATCATCAGGCTAAGACTAAAACCGTCAAGAGGGGGCGGTGAGCCTGAGGAGTAGTCACCGGTTCATGTCGCCGATTGCTGCTTTGGGATAGCAGGATGTATAACGTGATTCCACAAACAGAATGAAACAGCAGGCTCATTTCCGCTTTTTGAGATATTGCTTCAAAGCAACCGCACTATTCCGTTCCTCATCACTGGCAGCGTAGACGAAGGTGACCGTCCCTTCGGTAGTACGATATTTGAGCAATGTGAGTAGGTCGCCTTTCTCACTCAGTTCCGCCCGGTAGCGTTTGCGGAACTCGTCCCATCGTTCTTGATCGTGATGGAACCATGTCCGAAGTTCCTTGCTGGGAGCCAGGTCTTTCAGCCAGAGATCGATTGCAGCCTTGGCCTTGCTCACACCTCGTGGCCAGAGACGTTCCACCAGGATTCGCAGGCCATCCTGTTTCGAATGTTCTTCGTAGACACGCTTGAGCTGGATCATGTCTGGTCCCCCTTAAGAAGCGATCCCTTCCAACACACTTTTCAGCGTCAGCAGATCGGCTTCCACCATGCTGGCATCATTGGTGAATTGCTCGTCAGACATGCTGGGAAGCTGAAACAGTGTGAACATCACTTCGCATCCCTCACCATTGGCAACGACTCGCATGGGATTCAGAATCGACTGACCATCCGGCAACGTCACCGTGTGATCTAGGACTCCAAACTCATGGCTGGTTTCAACAACAAGTCAAAGACTTCCTGTGACCGGAACATCAGGAAACAAACATTAAACCACACCATCTCGCCACGAGCCGTTTCTACGAATCGGCGACTCTCAGATCGGAGGTGGCGAGGACCGATCAGCACCGCTGCGGGTGCTTCAAGTGACAATTCGATGCTTTTGACATCATCCTTGATCCGATCCACGGTTTCGCCCAAATGTTCGTCATGACTTTCTCGCCGCAAATCCCGAAATAAGAGGAGTGCCAGCAGGACGAATATGATGGTGAACAGAACCTCGTCATCGACGACGTGCAGGAGATGCAGCACAATGGCGATGATGGCGGCAGTGATTCCAGCGATGACATCCCAGTCGATGCGAAGCAGCCGCTTCATGTCGTCGCCTCACCGCTCTTGGCAACAATGGTGAGCAGGAAGGAAGAATTTGCGATTGCCTCAAGAGAGTGGGGTTCACCTGCCGCCAGATACAGCATGTCCCCCGCACGAAGGTTCTTCGGCGTTCCCATTGTTGTGAATGTGATGTCGCCTTCCAGACATTGCACGATGATCTCACCGTGTGCCTTATGTTCCGAGATGACTTTTCCTGCCGGGAGGACCATGCGAATCACTTCGACGTGTGGTGTCTTGATGAGCGTTTTGGTGATGGACGCCGCCAATTGGTCTGCCATTGGCCGCACGTCAATCACGTCGCCCGGTTGTGCGTGGGGAATTGCCATAAGTGCCTCTACTTTTCTAGTGGGGTGATGGACTGGCGGCTTGAATTCCGCCATTGATAACTTCCTGAAGTTTCGACAGCATGTTTTTCTTTGAAATCTCCTTCTCCCGACAGGCAAATTCCAGCGATTTCCCACCACACGAGTCGTCGATCCCCAAATCCTGAAAAACGACCAGCGTTTCAGCGTGATCGATGATCCAATCGGGCACGGACGTTTCTAGCGAGCATTCCGTCATGAGAGTTCTTCTTTCTTGAACGAGTGTCCGGTCTTCAGACCTGCGACGAACAGGACAAGGGCGACAGCGCCGAGGAAGAACACCGTGTCTCCCGGCACTCGCATCCACCGCAAAATCTGCATCAGATCGGTCTGCATAAACTCGCTGCTGCGAGCGTACCAATAGCTGTGTTCGACGGATGCCTGCGTTTGCAGCAGGCCGACTGGCAACAGGCTGAGAATGCACATCGCCATCAGGCCGCCGTTCAACGCCCAGAACGAGAACCGCAGCAGGCCATCCTTCCACTCTCTGCCGGGGACCAGCACTCGCAGGCAAATGAGCATCAGGCCGATGCCCAGCATCCCGTACACCCCGAACAAGGCGGCATGACCGTGTAGTGGAGTCGTGTTGAGACCTTGCATGTAGTACAGGGCAATCGGCGGGTTAATCATGAAGCCGAACAGGCCCGCTCCGATCATGTTCCAGAAGGCGACCGATACGAAGAAATAGATCGGCCATTTATACCTTTGAACCCACGGCGACGTTCGGGATCGTCGCAAGTCTTCGGTGGCATCAAACCCGACCAACACGAGCGGCACGACTTCCAACGCACTAAACACCGATCCCCAAACCAGTGCGACGGTCGGCGTTCCTGAGAAGTAGAGATGGTGGCAGGTGCCGATGATGCCGCCTGAAAGAAAGATCGTAGCCGACAACAACGCCGCTGCGGCGGCGATGCCGGGTCGGATAAGGTTGAGTCGCATGAAGATGAACGCAATGACCGTCGTGGCGAACACTTCGAAAAACCCTTCCACCCACAGGTGAACCACCCACCATCGCCAGTATTCGACCATCGACAAGTGTGTGTGCTGTCCCCATGTCAGCCCCGCTCCGTAGAACAGTGCGATGGCTCCCGTGGCGACCGCCAGCAGAGCAACCAATTGCTTTGTCTCGCCTGTTTTCCGTAAGGCGGGAAGCAGCACTCGGATCATGAGAAATAGCCACAGCAGTAGCCCGACCATCAAGGCGATTTGCCAGACCCGCCCCAGATCGACGTACTCGTATCCTTGGTGTCCGAGATAAAACGAGACTGTATCGGTCATCTTGTTCTGGATGCTCAGCCATTCGCCCGTGAGCGAACCGACCACGACCAGCAGCAACGCTCCAAACAACACGTTGACGCCGAGTCGTTGTCCTTTGGGTTCTTCGCCGCTAACGAGAGGGCCAATGAACAGCCCGGCTGCCAACCAAGCCGTGGCGATCCAGAACAGCCCCATCTGAACATGCCATGTTCGAGTGACGCTGTAGGGCAACCAGTCGGAGAGCGGAAAGCCATAGAAGCCATCACCTTCCACACCGTAATGGGCCGTTACGACGCCGAGAAGCATCTGCACGAGGATTAAGGCTGAGACAACCCAGAAGTATTTGATCGTCGCCTTTTGAGACGGCGTGGCCTCCCACAGTGCCAGCGGATCGGTTTCTGGTGGCGCTGGTTCCTGTTCTTCATTTCGCTTCGAGGCGTACCACCACGCCATCGCCGAGATGCCCGCCAACAGCATGATGATGCTCACGCCGGTCCAGACGATTGTGTCGCCGGTGGGCCGGTTGCCAATCAACGGTTCATGAGGCCAGTTGTTGGTGTAGGTGCTGATGTCATTGGGACGATCCGTCGAAGCGGCCCACGCCGTCCAGAAGAAGAACGCCGACAACTTGCGGAGCCGTTCCGGGTCGGAGACCGCCCCCGCAGGAATGGCGTAGTCGGCATTTCCTTCCGAGAAGACTTCGGTGTAGTGAGCAAGATTGGACTCGAAAGCTTTGACTCGAACGGGATCAACCGTGACCGTGCCGGTCGATGAATCATAGGTGTTCGTGTGCAGCAATTTCGTCAGGCGAGCAATGAGTTGGGCCTGCTGCTCGTTGTCGAGCTTCTCGAATTCGCTTCCGTACTCCGTAGCCGACCAGCGGTTGAGAATGAAGATCGCTTCCCGGTGCAACCAGTCCGCTGTCCAGTCGGGAGCGACATAGCTGCCGTGCCCCCAGATGGAACCAACTTCCATGCCTCCCATCGACTGCCACACGTTCTGTCCGGCAGTGATTTCTCCATTGCCGATGAGTGTTTGGCCCTCCGTCGTCACCACTTTATCGGGAATCGGCGGCATCTCCTGATAAATGCGAGTGCCAATCCACCCAAGAACTAGAAATGAGAAGACCATCACGGCCCCGAACGCCATCCACAATCGATTCATGTGTTCCTCACGTTGTTGCTGGTGAGTCGCCAGCACTGTTATTTCTCTGTGGTTCATCCAGTCCAAACCAGATCGGACACTCTTCGACCGCATCATGCTTTTTACACTGACTGACGACTTTCTTCAGCGACCGCTTTATTTTATGAAGTGTCCGAATCTTGTCGTCGATGTCGCTGATCTTCCGTTCGGCTCGCTGCCGCACATGGACGCACTTCGTATTCACATCGAACCACAGCCCGAGCAGTTCCTTGATCTCAGCGAGCGTGAAGCCCAGTTCCTTGGCATTGCGGATGAACTGCAAGCGAGACACCACCGACTCGTCATATTGACGATAGCCCGAAGCCCGACGATCTGGTTCTGCCAACAGACCTTGCCGTTCGTAGTACCGAATCGTCTCGATCCCAACTTCTGACCGTTTCGCAACTTCACCGATTTTCAAGGCACTCACAGGTGACGCTCCTTGTTCTGGAGGTACATTCTAAACTCCGTACCATACTACAGAGTCAAGTGCCGATAAGCGAAGTTATTCAGCATCAACTTGAGACTACTCTGACTTTCAATCGACAATGTTTTCTGCCGACTCCATCGGCAGTAATCGCAAAAGGGCAGTCCATGAAGCCGATCACGTTCACCTGCCAAGCCACGCTTCCTCAACTTCCCGAAGAAATCGCTCGCCAGATTCTCGATCTGAGCAAATGGCCCGAGTTCGACGGCTACAGCCCGTTGCCGGGGATCAAAGTGGCCGAGTTCAAGGCGAAGACCGCCGAAGTCGTGGGAACAAGAATCCGGGTGACGAACAGGGATGGCTCAACTCACGTCGAAGAGGTCGTCGAGTGGGAACCGACTGGACTTTCCCAAGAATGATTTGAATGATCGCTGGCAACGGTGCGACATGTTCAGCGAGACCACCTCTCTCAGCAAAGGCAAACAAGATGACCTTGGCATTGTCATCGTCCGCCAGAATGACGCTTTGCTTTCCTGATTCAGGCAGCAAAAGCTCATCGACAAGTTGGCGGATTTGGTAATTGCTGGTTGTCATCTCGATTCATCCTTCAATGCTGCGGAACCCTGATTTCAATCCCGTATTGAGGAGCGACTTCGAGGAGTTTCTGGATTTCCTCCCGAGTCGGTGGTGAAGCCAATTCGACATCATCGGCAAGCGGATGCCCCACTTCGAGGAACATTTGCTCCAATCCAGCAGGAGCAACAGAGATCAGCATTCTGGCAATCTGGTCGCTCTCATTCTTGAAGCAATGCAGGCTTCTGACAGGCATGTTGAGAAACGTCCCTGCACCGGCCACGATCCGTTCCTCTCCCAGTTGGAACGTGATTTCTCCTTCGAGTACCAGGAATGATTCCTCTTCTCGAGTGTGAATATGCGGAGGAGGACCGCCTCCCGGAGGGACAAGAGCATCAAACGTGGCGTATTTGCCGTTGGTTTCTTTACCAGTGGCCAGGAATCGGTACGTGTCGCCGACAATCCCGATTCTTGGACCTTCTCCTGGTCTGCGGATGGTGGCTGGGTGAGTCATGGTTATACCCATCAGTCCTTTCCAAGACTGTCATAACAATCCAGTAACTTGCGTCCCACATCCGGAGGAACGCCGAGCACCGTCCAATCTTCGATTCCCGATGAAATGGAGATGAGAGCGGCAAGCAGTTTCTTCTCTTCTTCCTCAGGCAGCAATCCATCGTTGAGGTATTGCTCGTGGTAGGCAAGCCAAGCGGCAGTGATGCTGCACCAGACAGCAACCTCATCAGCGGGGTCTCTATCCCGCATGAAGCCAATTTCAAATTGTTCCAATGACTGGCTGACATATGGACCGATTACGTCGTAGACCGCCTGAATCTGCTCAAGCAACTCTGGAGACAATGATTCGTGGCGAATGGGGCCAGGCCGCAGTTTTTTTGGGTCAATTGGCTCAGGATCAGTCATGGTTTTACCGTACCTTCCATGCAACCAGTCTTTCTCAGACTCTCAACGTGGTTGCCTCCGATGAATAGGAGAAGCAATTCTTTGTCTTTTGAGAGCGGAAACGAGGTGCAATCCACAATGACGACCTAAAACCTCTCGCCGATTCCGTCTCACTCTATTTCAGCATTCAATAGTGCTGCTCGCCTTTGCTTACGGAACTCGATGATCTCAGACCAACTTTGAGTCTTGCATTTCATCAAATCAGCGATGACCTTGCTCAGATATCCTTGAAGTTTCAGAAACAACATCGCTCTCTCCCGTTTGTTCGGAAGTATGTCTTCAAGGAATTGACCGTGATGAACAAGCAGTGTTCGCAGCCCCTTCTGTTCTCCGGTCACGGCATCCTTGAGATCGGAATACTGTTTGAATTCCTCAAGAAGTGATTCGTATTGAATGGGGCTTCCTGCAAGATGGGCGGCAATGTCTTTCTTCGATTGTTTGAATTGCTGATAACTGAACGGTGTCGCAAGGAATTCAATCAGGGTCATCAGCCGTAAGTATTTGGCGGTATTCGTATTCGCATTCATTGCATCCGAATACAGGTAAAGTGCGTGCTGCACGATGCCCCCCACTTCTCCATCTGTGGGCACCGGTAAGGACTCGATGTCCATGCACTGACCGGCCTGGAGTTCAAGTCCCAGCCCTTTTGACACAACAGAATGCAGGACTGCTTCTCCCGCAATCAGCTCACTTGTTCCAGAATTACCATCGAAAAGTACGCCGCAACAGAAAGCTCCTGAGTCTGCCCATGTTCCCACGACTCCGGGGAGCGTTTCTGGAAGATCGAATCGACAAAAATGAAAGCGGATATGGTCCAGTGCTCGTTCAGCTTCTTGAGAGAGTGAGGCAAGTAGAGCCACGTCGTCTTGGTGATCAGTGCGTGTCTTCTTGTAACACATCGACTCCGGTTGGAAGGCAATCATCGCATTTTCGGCGAAAAGCCCTTCACATGGAGGTGCTGCCATCGAAGAGCAAATCTGTCGAAGCGATTCGCCATGCATCAATGCAATATTGGTATCAATCTCGAAATCATCGATTTCAGGTCCCTTGGCAATATTCAGTTCAGCGACATTAATGGTTCCCGCAGGAAACAAAAGAAATCGGCCAATCCTGAAGCGAGTTTCTAACTCCAATCGAGAAACGGGCAAAACGACGAACGCTTCTTTTCCCTGTACATCGTCACGGAACTCATCGACAAGGTTGATCATTTCTTGAACGCCGCTGAATATCGTTGCAGAGGAGTGTTCTTCCAATTGCCTATACGTTTTCCTGTCGTGCCATTGAGAGAGCAGTCAAACGGCATGATCTTGGGCAGAGAATAGCTGACGCCACCGTACAATTGTCAGTCGATCCATTTCTGCGAGTGCCATCGCTGTTGCACCAATTCGATTGACGATCAATTCCTCGAACTGCTTCTTCGTCTCATTCAAATATTGAGTTGGTGATTTGCTTGAGTCCGATGTGAAAACTTGTTGTTTCAGGAATTCATAGACGCCATCCGACAAGATTGCCAGAGGCGGCAATCCTTCAGAAAAATGCTCGTTACAAGCCGACAGTACCGTTGGCAATTTCTTGTCTACATATTCATTGAGATAATCCAGGTCGTTGGATTCCAGCACATAGAGTGCATTTCGCATTTCATCCAACATGCACTCTGCCACCCATTGCAAGGTTCCTTCCAAAGGCCTCTCATCTCGTAGCCCAAGCTCCTGGAGGAACAGCAGAAGGCTATTCTCAATCCGACTTTTCACAACATAGGCTTCGGAGCGTTCAAGAATATGCACTGGCCGATCACTCCTGGCGAGTAATTCTTCACGAAGTGATTCCAGTGCGGAAAGTGTTGCCGCAGTGGTGAGCCGCTTTTCAGATTGCGATTGTGCATCAGCACTCCGCCTCATCTCTTCTTTGGTTTCACGAAGCTCCTGACGTTGAAGCTGCAATTCTTCACGCTGCATCCACAAGGTCACAATCACGCCAGCGAATGCCAACCCTGAGAAAATGGTGTTCATGAAGCCAAAACTGTCACCAAAGGAATTGGCATCCCCAGGCAATCCATACCACCACAACGGGAAGCAGCCAAGAGCGAAAACCGTAAAGACCACAAGTCCGGCAAGAACGAGTGCACGTTGAACGCCATCTCTTTCCAAGAAAGATGCACTATTCGATTTTTCCGAATCTGACATTCGGCTTCCTTTGTCGCCATGCTCTTTGAAATATGATTATCTATGTGCAGTTATAGACTTTCGCCAGCCTTCAGTACTCTTAACGGCAATTCCAAATTCGAGCTGCCTGCTTCCGCCCCAAAACACGCACAGATCGAGTTCCCATTTCTGAACCAGAACAACGGTTCGGCCAGGATGATTCCCTGTTCGTTGGTCAACGGTTCCTGACGAATATCAAACCGTTTCCAGAGATCAACCAGCCATCTGCAGTGTTCGTGCCCGATCTGGTCCAGAATGTCATTCAGGTCGTCTTGAATACTGGTCGTCGTCTCAACTGTCGGTGTGGAATTCAATGTTGTCAGGCAATCTGAAACCGTCTCCATCAGTTGGCGAGAGGCAGGCTGTCCTTGGGATGTTCCATAGATGGCCAGCAGTGATCGGGCACGAGTCATGGCCACATACAGATTGTTGGCCAGAATCTGTCCCTCGCCGGTGACGTACTGATCCACTCCCGGAATCATGATGACTTCCGCTTCATAGCCCTTGAACGAATGGGAGGTCGTCACCACCAGCGTGTTTTCCTGGCGTTCAAACGAACGGTTGGTTTGGACGGACAACTCCACCCCGATTTCTTTCAACTTCGGTCCAAGTTGAGATTCCAGTTGCTGAACAACCGATTTGCCGTTGTAGATCAGGCAGATGTCCGTTGGTGAAATCCCCTCCTTCTGGATCAGATGCTTCAAATGACCGGTAATCGCATCGATCTCATCGGACCGTTGGTCGAACTCATGAAAGATTGGCTTGGGGCCATCGGTCTGATTGAATCGCACCCGCAGCCACTCTTCGCCGTTCCGTTCACTCTTTTCGATCAGTCCCATCCCCAGGAGTTCGTTCTGATCCTGTCGTTGATCGGCGGGTGTCAGTCGGTGCAGCACATTGACGGCAAGTTCGGTAATCGGAATCGTCGAACGAAAGCTCTCCTTCATGATGGTGGACCGACCACGCATATCGAGGCCGAACTCTGACCATTTGGGAGTCTTTCGACCGTAGATGTTCTGAGCGTTGTCATAGAAAATGTGAGCCGAGCGGCTGTTGGGATCGTCGGCATCGGTCTGCTCGACGATGGACAGCAACAGTTTGAGGGTAGACGGCCCCATATCTTGAGCTTCGTCGATGAACAACGCCGAGCAACTCGGAAGGAGTTTCGCCGCATCCTGTCGATTCAGAAATTCTTCTGCTGCCCGGTCGTAGTCAAACTCGAAGTCATTCATGGAGAGCGATGCACTGGGAAGTATCCCCTTCAGGACATCTTTCACATGCAGGAGAGCGACTTTGCCCCAAGGAAACTCTGGCTTATCGAACAGTTCTCCTTCAAAGAGACCATCCCAGGCAGAGACCACTGATTCCTGTAACAATTTGTGCAAGGATCGATTGGCATAGACAGCCCAGATGCGGACGTTTTTGATTCCTTCCATCCGCTTGACCGTCTTGGCCAGCCAGTTGCAGAGGACAATCGATTTCCCGCTTCCCGCAACGCCACGGACCAGGCGAGGTTTTCCGTCCAGATTCAGATTGGTGAGCCGCTGTTGTTCCTGTGAAAGAACCGGCTTCATGTCCTTTCGCTGGGCAATCTGTTCTCCCATGCCTCCCTTGGGAGCGTCTGTCTCCGGCGTCTTTGATCGCCGCCGAAATCCTTTGGATCGTTTGATTTTTTCCCAGCGAAGCTGACCATCCACTTCCACCAAAATGCTGGGCGTCAAATGGCGAAGCAGGGGCTTGAGATAGGGTTCATCCATCTCGTTTCGGCTGGCGAGAACAATGACCGCCTCTCGTGCTCGACTCAAAGCAACGTTGACGAGTCGTTGCCATTCTTCGATGGGCCAATTGGAACTTCCGGAATTCACGGTATCGAAGATGACGATGTCCGCTTCTGATCCCTGCTGGCTGTGAACCGTGGACGACTCCCAGCTTGTTAATCCCCAGCCAGCCAGTAGTTTGGCGACCTTCTGAGCCTGTGCCTTGTAGGGCGAGATGAACAGTCCTTTGGATTGCCGAATGTCGGAATCCGAAAAGAGCTTTTCGAGGACTGTCGGCGTGATTGATCTCACCCAACTCTTGTTTCCTGGTCCTCGCTCCGCTCGAATCGAAGCAAGATCATCCGCCTCTTCATCCAACACGTACCAGATGGCTCTGGAATAGTCCGCCAGCCAGGGAGTCAGGGGTGATAGTCTCTGCTGGGTCTCTGCCGCTGTTTTGAGAAATCCACCGTACTGATACTCGGAGACCACCTGGCAGACATCAGGATGCATCCGGCGTTGTTCGGAAAGAACATGGACCGCCTTCGGTGTGTCGTCGAGTTCATCGAGATGGCTTAAACCACTGCTGGCCAGCCAGGTCTCGTGACGTGTCGGCAGAATGCGAGAGATACGGCTGATCGGTGCCAACTGCTTCGAATCACCGACGAGAACGACTCGACGAGCTGCCAGATAGGACAAGGCTGCAATGGCGGTCCGTGAAATCAGGCCTGCTTCGTCGATGAAGATGGTGGTGAAGGGAGCATCTCCTTCCTCCACCATCTTCGTGACCAGCCCCTCTTTCAGAAAACTCATCGCTTTGAACGCTGTCGTGGTGACTACTCGCACTTCCGGATCAACGAACAGACGTTTGCTTTGATCACTTCCTCCCGCACGAATCTCCTTGATCTGTTTCCGTGCCAGAGCTTTTTCTTCCCAGGTCTCGAACAGACGAAGGTGCCCGGCAATGCCGTCGATCTGATGCAGCATCTCCGACTCTGTTCCTCGCAGCATCATTTCCAGGCCACTGCTGGTAAACGATTGAAGTGATGCCCCTTTGCCAATCCGGAGTAACTTTCCTTCGTCCAAGTCAGATGATGATCGGCTGCGAGCGGCGTTCCCGATGGAGAGGGCTGCCGCATCCGTCGCTCGGTTCGTTGTCGAAACGACCAGAATCCGTTCGCTGGGATCATCAAGGACGGCGGCGATCTGCTGACCTGTCGTCCACGTTTTGCCGGTCCCTGGTGGTCCCCACAAGATGTTCCAAGAATGCTGCCACCAGTCTTGCATGCGAGGCAGGCCCACTTGACGTGGGTTTGCTACGAGAGGGTGAATTCCGCCTTCGGTCGCTGCCAATCGATTCGGGAGGTCGTAGCGGATTGTTTCGAACGCAGAGTCATTGAAAACCGCATCCAGCACTGCCAGGAACTCAAAAGGACGCACGAAGAACGATCCGGTGGTCGGCATTGCCTCAGGGTTATCGAGACTGATGAACAGACAACCATTCCGTTCATCGACTTCAAGAACTTCTCCTTCCCAGACAATCTCCTCCTCATAAGCGGCGTTCTTATAGGAGAAATCAGAAAAGCGGAAATCGTCGTCGAGTGATCTCGGACGAAACGCAACGGCACCTTCCCAGGTCCAATCAAACTCCACCGAGCTACCGACATGAACCACATAAACGGTGCCCCGATCCCGTTCCGCAAAAATGCTCACTTTGCGGCAGCGTAGACGTTTCCATTGAGAACAGTCCCGATATTCCTGCCGGACAGCCGTGGCGGCATCCTTGAGTTTCTGGTCTTCTGAAAGAGGCAAACCGAGGTCGGCAGAGAAACGGGCGGGTTTGAACTCGGCTACGAATGACGAATCGTTATCGTTCCCATCATCGCCGAACTCGTCGTCCATAACTCCGCTCACTTTTTCCGGCCGTACTGCTCAAGCAACCGGTTCATTTCCCTGTCATTCATTCCCGCAATAACCCGAAAGACATCAGGCCGCTCGCACACACGTTTTCTGATCAGTTCCGGCACTTTCTCTGCCAGCAGGAGCAGCTCCTCTTCGTCGGCATCGAGTTCCACAGCCAGCTTATGGATCAGGCCTTCCGAAGGGCTGTGGCCAGTTTCGAGTTTGTGATTTTCGATTTTTGAAAGGTACGTGAATCCGACCCCCACTTTGGCTGCGAGGTCCCTCAACGTAAACTGTTTTGCCTGACGAAGTTGCCGAATTCGTTTGCCGAAGGTCATGTCATTTCACCTGCTTGCGTGCGACCCAGCGAGATCATATAGTGTTGCACTGATGAGTCAACAGGGCAGTGGAAATGGGATGAAATTTCTTCTCGTTTCTATCCAACAGACTCCGTTGAGACGTACCACATCGTAATCGGGTAACAGGCATGCTGGGACTTCATCTCCGAGAGGAATTCAAGGGCAAACGTCTCAGAGGGACCACAGTAGATTTCAAGAACCAGTCAGGCACTGGTGCATTGGAAGTTCAGGCTGCTGATTTTTTGAAAATCACGTACCCTTCTCATGATTTACTAAAAACCATTGAAGCGACCGGCCCTGGTCATTCCCGCCCCGTTGTGCTTCTCGGTTCGAGAGGTCAAGGGAAGTCGCACCTGATGGCGGCTCTTTACCATTTGTCCCATGACCCTGATGCAGGAACTGCGTGGCTGAACGAATGGGCGACTCATCTCAAGAGTCCTCAGATTGCTGATCTCAAACTCCGGAATGACTGCTTTGTCATTGCCGAGAGCATGCATCTTCAGCGGTACAAGTACCTTTGGGATGTTCTTTTCCAGCGTCATCCCAAAGGGCAGTGGTATGAAGCGAAATGGTCAGGGATGGGAGACAAGAAGACTGACGTCCCCAGCTACGATCTGCTGATGGAGATGTTTGCCGATCAGCCGACCGTGCTGATTCTCGATGAATTCCAGACTTGGTATGAAGGTCTCACGAATACGAAACAATTTCCATGGCGAAACTGGGCCTTCAATTTTATCCAGATTCTCTCGGAAATCGCTCAAAAAGAACCAGACAAACTCGTACTGGTCGTTTCGGTACGTGAAGGGAATTCTGACGCCTATCAACAGATTCGCCGGGTAAATCCAGTTGATGTGGATTTCAAGGGTCCGTATGCAAAACGGGATCGCCAACGATTGCTGTTGTACCGCATTTTTGAAAATCGGATGCAAATTCCGAATGCCGACATTGCCCATGCGGTCAGCACTCACGTCAACGAGTATTTCCGCCTCTCCAAGGTGGCTGTACAGGATCAGGAGAAGCAAGCTGAGGATTTCATTGAGTCGTTTCCTTTCGCTCCACATCTCCTGAAGTTACTGGACGATCAGGTTTTGATCGCAACTGATGCCCAAGAAACTCGTGACTTGATCAAGATTCTGGTTGATCTCTTCAAAAATCACGATGAAAAAGACCCGATCATCACTGCTGCCGACTTCTCATTGACCAATGATAAGAGCAGCGTGGCATCCCTTCTGGACTCCGTTGCAAATCAGCTACACAAAGACCTGCGAGACAAGGCCCTCCGAAACTATCAGGCTGTCGTCGAAGCAGTTCCCAATCCCAAAACCACGATCCCTCACGCAGAAGAGATTATCAGTGCTCTGTGGCTTCGATCTTTGACTGTCGATCAGATGGCAGGAGCTGAGCCTCACGAAATTCAGATTGATATCACAGGTGACAAGGCGATTGATGACAATCAGTTTGAAGTCGAACTCTCAAACATCGTCGACAACAGCTTCAACATTCATCATGTCGGTGGTCGGCTCGTCTTCAAGCAGGAAGAGAATGCTCGGTCAAAACTGCTGGCCCATGCAAAAAACAACAAACTGTTTCAGAACGGCGAAGACGTTGAGCATCTCGCCAAGGAAATCCGTGCGGTCATTGGTGGCTCAGAGGACGTTTCGGCAAAACACCGAGTTGTCGTGCTCAAGAAAAAGTGGCAGATCGATCCTTGGTCTGAGTTTGAAGAGAAAGAGCAGCCTAAAACCTGGGATGCTCGTCTGCCCCTGATCGTTGTTCCTGAACATCTCGAAAAGCTCGAAGGTGTCCTTGGAAAATGGCTGAAAGATTATCTTCAGGAAGGGCGGAACACGATTCGCTTTCTGCTTCCTCCGAAAGACATGAACAATACTTATGATGACCGAGAATTGATCGTTCTCGCCAGAGCGGTCTATTTGGCGTCGAAGTGGAAAGCCACCGAGAAAGTCTACGCAGACATTGAACGTTCATTCCGCAAGGATGAACTCATCCCGAAGCTCAAAAAACGTTTTGACCGTTTCGCCGTCCTCAGCGAATGGAATTACGCAGAGCCAGCGAAATGTCGCTTTGACGAAGCCAAGCATGATGCTCAGGGAGACAAAATCCCTGATGCCGTGGATCGCATTATCCGGGAAGAAATCTTCATCCCTGAAGAGTTCGAAGAGTATGTCCTGAAGCTCGCTGAAAGTTCCGAGTCAGTCGGCAAACTTCTAAAAGACCTCCGGGAACCTCGACCAGGTGGCAAGCCCTGTATTCCCTGGCTCGGTGAAATTGCCGTCAAAGAACGAGTGATTCGCATCTGTGCGGAAGGCCTGATCGCCATCGATGTGCGTGGTCTTAAGATGCTGCAAGCAAAGCCAGGCGAAGATGCGGAGAGTGCCTGGAATCGGATGAAAGGGGAACTCGGAACCGGCAAGCATCTGGATGAAACCAAGATGCATTTGCCTGATTCGATTACCGTCAGTGGTGGCAAAACGGTCACGGTCGATCCCAATACTGTGACAGCGACAGTCTCCTCTCCTGGAGTCATCGTCGGCCCCGCTCCTCAAATTGGAATGAGCGGGACAACACCCGGGGGAGCGGTTCCTGGAAATGGTGGTGTTCCCGGCAACCTCTTCGGCGGCTCGGGTATAGAGAAGACCGTTACCAACAAACCCTGCTCAGCTCCGCCGACATCTGGCTTGAATTTGCTGGGTCAGGTGGAATCCTGGGGGATTGGTCCGGCCACCAGCGTGAAAAATGTTGCCTTGAAAATCGGGAAGATGACGGGGGCACAGCTTCAGGCTCTCATCAAACATCTGCCCGATGGGGTCACCTATGCACTCGATCTTGAGAAGGAGGAAAATAGCTGATGTCCTCATTCACTGTTGGACTTCTCGAATCGGTGACAAGCAATCCTCCACAACAGGCCTGGAGTGACATTGCCGACCATCTCTGGGAGACGTTTTCAACTCCGATCACATCCGCTTCTGTTGATAGCGAAATCGTCAAACGAGATCGCAGCATTACGGAACTTGAAAATACGCTTTCAGGCTCTTGCTGGGACTTGTGGAACGAATTCGAAGACAATGTTCCTAAAGCCAGTGCAGGGCTAGCGGAATTTTGGAACCGTGTTCAGGGTGGCAAAGCGATTTTGATCCTGGATGGTGTCTCCCTGAGAGAAGCCCCTTGGTTGCTGGAGCAGGCACGGGTGCGTGGCTTTACTGTTCATTCCGCTGGACCTCGTGCGGCTGAACTCCCTTGTGAAACGTCTCCATTCGCTAAATCGCTTGGTTTCTCGCAGCGATCCGCATTGGAAAACAATGGTGCTGGCGGTGCCCATAAATTGCCAGGAGCCACGACGGAATCGACCAATCTGAATTGGAAGGACTGTATCAGCTTAGTGGGCACTCAACAGGGAATCGTCTTCTGGCACCATTTTCCTGATATCCGCATGCATGACCTCTCGGTACCCGGCGAAGGGCTGCACAAGTTAGCGAGAGAAGCCCATGAGCATTTCACATCCGATGACTTCTGGGCGTTCGTCGAGCGACTTGCAACTGGACGACGACTGATGATCACCAGCGATCACGGATATGCTGCTTGTGGTCTGTTTCCCGATTTGGGAGACAAAGATCAGTCGGAATACATGAAGAAGCTGTTCAAAAGCGGGCGCACAGCGACCAGCGACAACGAAGATGGAGCCTGGGTCCCGCCGATTGATCTGCAGTTGGGAACCTGCCACGGCTCGCATCGGTACGTTCTTGGTCGGCGGAAATGGAAGAGTTCCGGCGGCTACCCCACTTTGCATCACGGAGGCTTATCGCTACTGGAAGTCTTTGTGCCGTTTATCGAGTTGAGCAAGTAAACAAGGAATTGCGGGCATGAAAGCAGACGGCACCCGGAAGGCGAAAGTTCGAGTTAATTTGTCACCAGTTGGGAAGGGTGATGATGTCGAATGTGATGCCGTTGTATCTGACGGAGCGTTCGATCAACCAGAGAAAATTTCGATTACAATATGTGGACTGCCCGATGACCAGAAAACAAAAATTCGGGACAAATCCTCCGTTAGCGACGTTATTACCGACGCAAAAGTGAAAGGCCAATTTCTAAACCAGCCTTATTCGTTCGAAGCATCGTTGCCTTGGGTAAAGTGCATTCCCTATTCGTCATCTTCGGATGCTGTCAGTACTCTCACGATTGAGCTTCAGCTTGGAGACTATGTTGAATCGCTTGACGAAAACACAACTCCTCAACGCTGGTCGTTTTCACTGGTGAATTACCAAGTGTGGAACATTCACTCACGATCCGATCAATATTCTGGTGAGGAAATCGAGTTTTCAGTTAGTGGGCGGACATGGCTCCTTAAAGATGACTGGTATCACAAAAAAAATCGATTGAATATACAGGAGGCCAGAATCTCCGGAACGCTCTCGACTGATTACAAAGATGGAGACTCCGCAGATGAGATCAAGAACTGGGGGAACATCATCGTCGAGCTTTTGACGTTGGCTCTCTGCCGTGACATCACCTGGACGTCGTGCAGAACTGTGGACGCTGATAGTACGGAATTGAAGAAGTATTTCCGAACTCCGATGCCTCCGATGGAACCGTATTACCTAGGTGGTCTGCCAATCATTAATGATTGGAAAAAAGACAATCTGAAATCATTTTTGGAAACAGCAGCCCCTAATTTGAAAGCCAAAGATGATCTCCTGTGGTGGAGTCAAACAATTGGTTTTTTCTTCTCGGCAAGAATCAACAGCAAGTGGCGAATTGTCGCAATATCGCTTCTCACATCCATGCTGAATCGATTGGTGGTCAAAAATTGGCGAGAGGATAATAAGCGGCGAAATGCAGTTCAGGGCGGATCGGTCTGCAAGACTAACTCTTCCGATGAGCTTGACGCCTTGATTAGCCAGATGCCCCTAGGTGAGCAGAGTGATATCAATAAAAGAATTTCAGAATGTCCAGGTTGGGATCGACATTGGACTGAGGTGCTTCGCTTTGAATTCGCTGACGCTCTATCAGGTAATTCTTCACTTGAAAGCAGCAAGATCACAAGGTGTATAGACGACATAAAGGAGTGTCAAAAAAAGGCAAAGGAGGAGAAATGGAAGCACTACAAGCACCTTCTAAACTACCAATTGGCGAAACATCAATTTTCACTCAAGAAACAAGAATTCGTGGACAAGAGAAATTCAGTAGTCCATGAGGGAGAGCTGCCTGCCAGTGACCAAGACGGCGATGCAGTGGAGGAATATTACCGAGAACTGGAAAAAACGGTAATTCTCTTTGTCGCCCAGACATTAGGGTTTTCCGGGGAAGTCAACCTCGAACACGGATGGAGTTTTAAACCTCAGCGGGTGAAGAATTTTCTCACAAGTCAGCAGGCGGATCAGTAGTCCATGGCCAAGATCAAGAAGAAGACGAAAGCGGAAGAACTTCGGGAAGCGGTCGCCGAGGCGGTGGGGGCTGGGCGGGAGTTGCATTTGGAGTCCGTGGACTTCTCTGATCCGAATCGTCCGAAGACCTGCCTGGAAGTCGATTTTCCGATTCTGCCCATCAACCATGTTGCTGCCATCGAGGGGAACGCTGGGAAGCCGATTTATCAGATGTCGAAATGGTGGGCACGGCGGCGGTCGAGCGTGTTTCGGGCGATGTTAATCGCTGCGGCGACGAAGGCTCCTGATGACCCAGCGGAAGCTGCCAAGCTGGTCTGGGATTCTTACTACGGCAACCACCAGAAGAATGAAGCGTTCCGCAAGCTGAAAGTGGCCGACATCTTCATGGGGGGCGGAACGACCATCGTTGAAGGTGCCCGACTTGGAATGCAGATGTACGGCAACGACCTCAATCCGGTCGCCTGGCTGGTCGTCAAGAACGAACTGGCTCAGGTCGATCCGAAGGAGGTCCAAAAGCTCCTCGACACCATCGAAGCCGAGGTCAAGCCGCAGATCATGCCCTTCTACGCCTGCGACTGTCCTCGTGGGCACAAAGGCAAATGGACGCACCAGCCATCCGGCAAGGTGATGGGGGCGAACTTCGATCCGCTCTTACTTACCCCGGAACAACGCCCAGAGTACGAGTACGAAGGACCGGAAGTTATTTACACGTTTTGGGCGAAGCACGGTCCGTGTCAGGCATCCGAATGTAACCATCGGACGCCAATCATGTCCAATCCCATCATCTCAGTCAAAACGATGACAGTAAAGGCTTGGGCAGGAAAACAATGCAAAGCCTGCGGTGAGGAATTCGACATCGAGAAAACAGACTCTCGGATGGCACCGACTGCGAAGCTTGTTGTTGTAGATACTGAACCACCGTATACGGTGATGGATCAAGCGGGGAACTACACCTGCCCACACTGCGGCAATAAGCATTGTGATCCGAAGGCAGCGAATGACGGAGAATCAGTATCACTCGGTAAGGCTAAAAGTAAGAATGTCGCTCTCACTCTATTTGTAAATCCCCGCTGGCTGAAAGGTTCAAGAGGGACGGATTCAAACGGAAACCGTCTGGGCGGAAGCACCAATGACAATGCGACTTTTACCTGCTTGTGGTACGAAGAACGGAGCAGTTCTCTTGAGTTAATCGAAGTCCGTGGAAGCCTTCCATCTCACGTCACTTGCCCAACTACAGGAGAAACATTTTCCACTTCGAGCGAAGGAGGTACTGTACCGAAGAAGTCGCATTTCGCCTGCGGAGAATGCGGTACGGTTCAAGATATTTTGGCGACAGCGAAACGATACGGGACAACACCGCCGATTTCGGCTTACGCAGTTCAAGGGTATTGCCCGCTCTGCGACAAGGCGAATGCATCGTATGGTGGTCGTTTCTTTTCCCTCCCCGATATTTCACTCATCACGTCAGCTACAAGAGAGTGGCAGGTACGCAGCACAACCGACTTAAATGATTTCTGGCCTCGACAGGAGATTCCCTACGGTCTTGAAGCTGACTTTTGGTCGGTGCGTCATCATGGTTACACACACTTCTGGAAAATGTTTAACGAACGGCAACTCCATACCCACTCTCTCTTTGCACGATCAATATTCCGACTTGTTGAGGAACGTAATTCGCCAGAAATTGAACTTGTAGCCGGGGCTTTTCAACAATACTTGAGAAACCAGTGCATGTTTACACTCTGGAATCCCCAGCGAGACACGCTGGAACCACACTTCAGCAAGAACAATTACCGTCCTAAATCATTGCCTGTTGAAAACTGTGTTTTTCATGACTTGGGTCGTGGAAACTGGTTGTCTTGTTCGCAGAACATTTTTAAGAGTATTGAATGGCGTGAAGCTCCTTGGGAGCTTGCTTCGAATGAAGATTTGCAAGGGCGTGTATCATCGCACTCACTGAAAGGAAAGAGTACCAAAGTTCTTACGGGCGATTCACCAGAAGATGCTACACTGACATGCAACTCCTCATCGAGCCTGTCAAATCATGAAGACGAGTCGTTAGATTTGATAATTACTGATCCGCCTTTTGGTGATCTGGTTCAGTATTCCGAAATGGCGGATTACTTCTATGTATGGATCAAGATTGTATTAGGTCATCGGTACAGCGATTTACTAGATTCCGACTCTACCCCTAAAGCTTTAGAGGTTGTATCCAATCGTGCTCGACACAGTGAGGAAGCCGATCAATTCTACCAACGCCTTTTGACTCAGTGTTGGCGGGAGTCATTTCGGGTTCTCAAACGGGGTGGAGTTCTCGCATTCACATTCCATCACAGCGAAGACGAGCCTTGGGTCGCTGTTCTGACAAGCTTGTTTGATGCTGGATTCTATCTTGAATCTACCTATCCGATTCGAAGTGATGAGACAAAAGGCAAAGGAGAATTCGGAGCACAGAAGATTGAATTCGACATCATTCACGTTTGTCGAAAACGCCTTCAAGAGCCGGAGACAATTAGTTGGGCACGATTGCGTCGTCAAATCATGAAAGACGTTCGCCAACTTCAGGAAATCATCGAGCAACACCAGAAAGAAGGTCTCGGCGAGGCGGACCTGCAAGTGATCCGCCGTGGCAAGGCTCTCGAATACTACTCCCGGCACTACGGTAAGGTGTACATCGAGAAGGGACGGGAGGACGAGTTCACCGTCAAGGACGCCCTCGTTGGAATTAACCAGCTACTCGATGACGAGAGCGATACCACCAGCGAAGCCCCGCCCGTGCTCGCAGAGCCGTACACCCGGCAGTTCCTTCGCCTGTTCGCCGACAGGAACAGTCTCGAACGTGACCAGATGCAGAAGCACCTGCGTGGTACAGGAGTTTCCCCCTCCGAATTCCTCGAACGGGGTTGGTGCAACGAAGTGAAGAAAATCTTCACGATCAAGCACCCGCTGGAATGGGCACAACAGTGGAAAGGAAAGTCTCGCAAGGGAATGTCCCGAGACTTCGACCAGACGTGGTTCCTGATCGGTGCCTGCTACGACGACAGCGGTATCAAAGCCAGCGACACCCTCAACAGCGGCAGCTTCGCTCCCCATCCCGCCATCGGCGACCTACTCGACTGGTTTACCAAACACGGCAGCGACCCCGACATGAAATCCGCCGCCAAACGAGCCAAATCGATCTATTCCGACTGGAAGAAAAGGAACGAGAAAGTCGTCGTCAAAGAACGGCTCCTGTTCGATCTGGAGGATGAGTGATGGAACAGATTGCGGGCCTGATTTTCATTTCATTGGGAATCATTGCTGTTTGGCAAAGCTATTTCGTCGCCACAGTTAAGCCGTCATGGAGCAGATTCCTTCTTGCGATCGTCCTGATGGCGATTGGCGTCGAAATGACCCGATCCTCCCCCTACGGTGCCGTCTTCGGGGTGCTGGCATTGGTGATTTCGACTCAGCGTTTTCTGAGTGAACAATGGAGTCAATTCTACTCATCATCAGGGAAAGGTCTCATCATTTCCTCGCTGTTGGTGCTGAGTTTCAGCCAGTTTCAAAGTCCATGGGATGGAAAAAGAGACCATGAAGACCGGTCCGATCGAGTTATTCCTCCCTCTCCTGTTCTGACAGATGCTGAAAGACTGGCTCGCCAGTGGTCTACAAACGACAAATATGCCGACTGGCCAGTGGCAGAGTTGATGCTTGACCTGTGTCAAATCTCCTATCGACCTCCTGTCGAAGCACGGGAAGAACTTAAGAATCGAGGCTTTCAGGCGGAGACAATTGAATCGGGTTCAATGAATGGCTACGTCGTAAAATCTAACAACGATGCGATCATTGTTTTTCGTGGAACAGAAAGCGGCTGGCACGATGTCGTGCAAGACCTGATCTTCATCAATTCAAACAATGGATCAGGCGGAATGCATCGAGGTTTCCGGAGTGGCTACAGCAACTCCAAGTCTCCGAACTCGATGCATCAGCAAGTTCGGAGATTGCTTCAGAGATATCAGGCGAAGCGGGTCTGGATCACTGGTCATAGTCTCGGCGGTGCATTGGCTATCGTTTGTGCCCATGATCTGCTTGTCGATGGAGATTATGAGATCGCCGGAGTCATGACATTCGGACAGCCAAAGGTGATCCGTGAAAACATGAGGAGTTTACTGGAATCCAAACTCGCAGATCGATACGTGTTTTTTGTCAATGGGATGGACCCAGTTGTCAAAGCTGTCGACCCCTATCTGCATTTCGGTCATATGGTCCACTACAACAACGGTCGAATCGAACGTTCTCAACGTGTTACGCTGACCTCATCTCCGAGTGGACCGAATCCTGAGCCGCCAAAAGAAACCTTCGTTCATCCAGAGCTGGATTCATTCTCAGAGCAAGAGCTGAAAGAGTATATCCGCCAGCTTCAGCGAGAGAATCAACCTGTCACGACATCAGATGGCACAAAGACATACACTTCTCAACAGACCTATTCCAGCTATTTGCCGAATCCTTCAGATCACTATCTGGACAGCTACCGAATGATGATCCAGTTTCTGACTGGTTCAGGAACCCATTCGATTCAACCTCCAAATTGAACAACAGAATATGCCAGCACCACTTGTAAACGATGATCTTTGGACTCGTCGAGGCATCTCGCTGCTGTGGGATGCTGACGAGTTGAACAAGCTCTGTTCGCCGAAGCAGATCATCAGTCTGCGTCAGTTTCGTCAACTTCATTCCCGTGGCTGGCAGGAAAACGAACTCCGGCTGGTGAATGATTGCGCATTGGTGGTCGCTGGCCTGGAAGCCTGCATTGATTCGCTTCCCCCAGAGGAGATGACCAACTGGCTTGAACAGAAGATTTACCCGACGATTGTCAGTTACCAGCGAGAAGTGGCTGATGGTGGCAATCAGGCAGCGTTGATTTTCTGGATTGTGGAACCGGTTCGCCTCAAACACAACATGAGTGAGGAAGCGTGGCTCTGGCATTGCAGCGGTGAACACCGAAATCATCAGATTCCCCTGAGCCATTGTCTATTCAACGGAGCACAGCACGATCTGAAAGAAATTCACGACGCCAAGGGAACTCGCCTGGGCTTGTATCATCCAAGGATTTCGTAAGAAGTATCCAGAACATGTCTGAGCAAATGCCCCTTCAGCCAGGTCAACGCATTCGCCACGCCGATTACGGCGAAGGGGTGATCGTCGCTGAAGCAACGAATGGATTCGTTCGGGTTTTCTTCGGCAATGGGGAACGTCAAGTTCCGCTGGCTTCCCTGACTCCCATCCTCCCTCGTTCAGAACTCATTGTTCGGAGTGTCGGTGCTGGCGTCTTCCGAAATCGTCGAGCCTGGTTGGCCTACCAAGCTCACGCATTGCCACTTCTCGAAGGAGCAGCGGCACTCACATCTGCCAAAATCGACCTGTTGCCGCATCAGGTCGTGCTAACCCATCGCATCGCCACAGCCTCTCCTCGGCGTTATCTGGTCGCCGATGAAGTTGGACTCGGAAAAACAATTGAGACCGCTCTTATTTTGAGAGAACTTGCCAGTCGAGGTGAATTGAATCGAGCGTTGATGGTTGTTCCAGCAGGTCTCGTGAATAACTGGCACCGGGAACTCAACGAAGTTTTCAATCTCAATTTTGAAGTTTTTGGAAGCGAAGGGGACGTCACCGACCGTAAATCCAATGCCTTCGCCAAACATGACCGCCTGATTGCCAGTGTTGATACGCTCAAGAGACGGGCTCGAGTGAAACGGCTCATGGAAGCCCCAATGTGGGATTTGGTCGTCTTTGATGAAGCCCAGCACCTCACGGCCTCTCGATCAGGCGGGAAGTCAAAGAAAACAGAGAACTATAACTTGGCGGAATCATTGAAGGGTCACAGTCGAGATTTGATTCTGCTTTCAGCAACACCGCATCAAGGGGATCACTATCGTTTCTACATGCTGATGAAACTGCTCGATCCCACCATGTTTTCCAGCCCAGAAGACATGATCGAGAATCGACATCGGCTCAATTCAATTATTTTCCGTCGCACCAAAGCAGATGCCTGCCGTCCTGATGGCTCAACATTGTTCGCCCGTCGCTGGGTGCATACCGAATCGTTCTTAATGTCAGATGCGGAGCGAGTGTTTTATAACGAACTTCAAGTCTATCTCATGGATGGATTTGCACTCGCCCAAAAACAAGGAAGTAAAGGGCGGGCACTCGGCTTCGTCATGACGATCTTCCAGAAGATTGCTGCATCGAGTTTCGCCGCCGTCCACCGCACGCTACGTCGTCGCATGATTGCCCTGACTGTGCAAGAAGGCTTGGTGCACGACAGTAAGCTCGATATCGAAGCCCGCAATGCCGCATTTGAAGAAGCTCGCCAGCTGATCAGACGAGAGTTCCATCTTTCCGAAGATCGCCTCGGCGAGATCGAATCGGAACGCATCCTGGCAGAAATGAAACGCCAGATCGTGAAACGCATGGATGACGACGAACTCGCTGATTTGTCCAGCGAGTATTCATCGGAAACAGCAACAACTGCGTCTGAAGATTCGGCTGTTGTTGCTGTTGAACTGGCATTGCCAGAGGAACGACAGCGTATCAGAGAGCTGTTGACAAAATTTCCAAGCGAAACGGAAACAAAAGTCAAAAATCTGACCAATGCACTTGGAACGCTGTGGCAACAAGATTCTTCAGAGCGAATCGTTATCTTCGCTACGTACCTAGGGAGCGTCGAAATGCTGAGCGAAGAAATCGAAAAGGCTTACCCGGGACAAGGTGTCGTTGTTCTGAAAGGGGGAGATCACGGCTCAAAACTCGCTGCAGAGAAGCGGTTCAAACAGCCGAATGGCCCACGAGTGATGATCTGTACGGCTGCTGGTCGGGAGGGAATCAATCTCCAGCATGCCCGTGTCTTGTTCAATTTTGATTTGCCATGGAATCCAATGGATTTGGAACAGCGAATCGGTCGTATTCACCGCTATGGCCAACGCCATACTGCACAGGTCTACAACCTTGTTCTTTCCGACACCATTGAAGGCAAAATTTTCCTGCTGCTGGACGACAAACTAAAGGAAATCGCCAAAGCTCTTGGAAAAGTCGATGAACATGGCGAAGTTGCTGAAGACTTGCGATCTCAGATTCTTGGTCAGCTTTCAGAAAGACTCAGCTATGAGAGTCTCTACGCTCAGGCGATATCCGACCCTGAACTGAAGCGAACAGAACTTGAGTTGGACCAAGCTCTGGCGAATGCATCTGAGGCGAGAAACGTTGTCTACGAATTGTTTCAAGACTTGGACGGCTTTTCTCTGGATGACTACCAGCCGTTTTCGGACACCAGCCAAGGAATGGATGAGATTGTGCGATTTGTCCGAGCAGCCGTGGAAGAAGATGGAAATGATCTTCGCATCGAAGACGGAGCGGTCTATGTAACAAAGACATCTGAAGACGGTGAGCCATTTCGATTTACTACTGATCGGGATGCGTCTATTGAATCCGACACCACCGATCTTCTTGGACTCGATCATCCCCTGGTTGTGCAGTATATGCAACGATTTCGTGAATTATCTTATGATCAAGTCGGCATTCGTGTTCGAAGTGAAGATGGGAAGGCTGGTGTCCTTTCTATCTGGCAAGTCACAACTCAAGGGGAACGAGGTGAAACACGCAATCATCTCTTGACGCTGGCTGTGGACATTGACGGACAGCGAATTCCCTCTTGGGAGAAACAAGCTGATCGCTTGTTCCATCTCGAACCGGCATCAATCAACTCTGCACCCCAGATTGACCTGCTGGCTGAAACACTGGAACCAATGATTCAAAGAGAACTCATCCACCGAGGCTTCCTTGGTGAGAACCGAGGGTACGACGCCCGTCTCGTGAGCTGGGTGGAGGTTGTGTGATGAAAGAAAAACGCTTCTGCAATAGGACATCAATCCCACAAAACCCCAAGCGAAACAACAACGAACATCCGAAACATGTCAATTGGTTCCCTTACTATGCAGGTTACAGTTCTTCATTTGTTTACGATGTATTGCGATCTCTCGATCTAAAGCCGGGGGATACCGTTTTTGATCCGTGGAACGGTAGCGGCACAACCACTACAACGGCCTATCGCATGGGGGCAAATGTTGTCGGATTCGACATCAATCCTGTAATGGTGGTCGCCGCAAAGAGCACCCTACTCGATCTTGGTACGACCCCAAGCATCGCACCTTTAGCGGAAGAAATCATCCAATCAGCAAACCACAACAACAACGGCTTGGTAAACGCTGCCGATCCGTTGGCTGAATGGTTCTACCCCCAAAGTGCCCTCGCATTTCGACAGATTCATCGCTCAATCTGGAACCTGCTCGTTCAAACTGGCATGGAACCCTCTTGTACAACCGACAGCATCTCAGGCCTCTCAACTATCTCTGCTTTCTTTCTCACTGCGTTGTTTCGGACGACTCGAAGTTTTGTTGCGTCATTTGTCGGTTCGAATCCAACGTGGATTCGATCACCAAAATCCCATAGGCAAAGAATTCGCCCTGCCCGAAGGAGAGTTTTTGAACGCTTCCGTCAAGAAGTCGACAAAATGACTCGGACGCTAAGCGATGCAATGAACAATGGACTTTCGCAACCACTTCAAACAGTTGCACCACGAGTGGTGGTGGGGTCATCAAAGCAAATAACGGCTGATAACGCAGTTGC
Source organism: Planctomicrobium limosum (assembly GCF_051465645.1). Classification (GTDB taxonomy): domain Bacteria; phylum Planctomycetota; class Planctomycetia; order Planctomycetales; family Planctomycetaceae; genus Planctomicrobium. The sequence goes on from NZ_CP195790.1 coordinate 3,757,942, forward strand.
AGATGTTGTCTTGACGTCCCCACCGTATCTCACACGAATTGATTACGCCGTGGCTACAAAGCCGGAGCTTGCAGTCCTTGGCTTGTCATTGAACGGAGATTTTGACGCTCTACGCAAAGCGATGATGGGTGCTCCGGCTGTTCGCCAGGAAGCAGATGAGTCAGATCAATTTGGAGATGCCTGCGATATATTGCTCAACAAGGTCCGCACTCATCCTTCAAAAGGATCAGCCAACTATTACTACAAGCTGCTTCGCCAATATTTTTCCGATTTCCAGTGTTCAATGCGTGAAATTGACCGCATTCTCAAACCACACGGAACATGCGTATTAGTTGTACAAGATTCGTACTACAAGGAATTGCATGTTGATCTGGCACGATACACAACAGAGATTGCTCATGAATGTGGGCTGACGCTCGTTGAACAACATGACTTTAAGTGGAATCGAAATATGGTCCGAGTGAATAGTCGGTCTCGAAAGTACCGTACTACGACAGACTCGACAGAGTCCGTTCTATGGCTTGTCAAATAACTCAGGAGGCTGTGATGCCCAACAACGAACAACAAGAACGCCCAGAACCAGTCGATTTGATTCGGGCCGCTGACGAGCAGATTGCGAAGGTTCGTACCCAAAGTCTCGATCTCTCGTTCAATGAATTATTGGACATGTACAGCAATCAAGAATTGGTAATCTCGCCTGAGTTTCAGAGACTGTTCCGCTGGTCAGAAGCCAAAGAGTCGAGATTCATTGAGTCCATGATTCTTGAGCTTCCTCTACCACCACTCTTCGTCATTGAATTGGAGGAGGGGCAATACGAATTGATTGATGGCTTACAACGAATCTCATCATATCTGCACTTCCGAGGGAAGTTGGTTGCTCCACACAGAGAAATTGCTGAGGGTGATAGCCTTACGCTCGTAGACTGCGACATAGTTGAGCAGTTGAATGGTGCTACCTATGTCTCCTTGCCAAGGGCCATTGAGATCAAGCTCAAGCGTGCGTTCGTGCGTGTTGAGGTTGTAAGACGAGAAAGCGACAACCGCCTCCGCTATCACATGTTCAAACGATTGAATACGGGCGGAGAATTACTCAGCGAGCAAGAGATTCGGAATTGCACGATACGCCTTCTCGACAATACGTTCAATGAGTTTTTGGTAGAATGCAGCCGATCCGAAGGATTCAAAGAGTGCATTTCGAAGGTCGCCAATGAGCAAGTGGATAGAAAGTTTGATCAAGAGTTGGTGCTTCGATTCCTCGCATTCAAGAACCGGCGAGATCAATACGTCCACGAAGTAGGAACTTTCCTAACGGAGTATATGGAGCAGGTATCCGATCCGGGAGAAGGGTCGCTGACATTTGATTACGAAGCTGAACGACAGGCATTCACGAAGACATTCTCGGTTTTGAAGGCATCTCTCGGCGATGAGTCGTTCTCTCACATTGACCGCCGTGATCGCAGACAGCCGTTCAGTGTATATCATTTTGAGTCGTTCACATTAGGACTACAGCCACATCTGGCTTCTCTTGACCCAGATGACTCTGAGCAAATGCAAAAGCTCAAGGAAGTTTGCTGGGAAATCAAGAAGGATCAGGAGTTTCGTAACATTACTACGGGAGGAGGAAAGAACTCACGTGGGCCACTACGAGACAGAATCGAGTACGTGTCGAAGGTAATCGGAGAGAAGATGTGAACCTAGATGACATTCGAGCGGAACTTGAAGATGAATTGACGTGGAGAATGAACGAGATGCGGTTTCTTCGCAATCGGCTATCTGATCTCTCCGATGCTGACGACCAAGAACGATACTGCAAAAGCTTGGTTGTGATGTTATACGCACATTTCGAAGGGTTTTGGAAAGCGGCATTTACAATTTATCTCTCTGAATTGAACCGCATGGGGCTTCAATGTGGAAACGCATCTGAAAGCATCATTGCGGCAAGCATGGCCGAATTGTTTCATTCCCTAAATGATCCCAACAAAAAGAGCGATTTCTTTCGAGGCTCCGCTCCTGACGACACAGTACTGCATCGCTTTTGTCGTCACGCTGAGTTTGCTGGGAAACTTCATGACGTCCTCGCCTCCACCATCGATATTCCTATTGACGTCGTGCTAGACACGGAATCCAATCTTACGCCAACCGTCGTTCGTAAAACCTTATTTCGAATGGGCTTTGATCACGAGGAGTTCAAGGGTGATGAAGGCATAGTTAATCAACTGCTGAGGCGACGAAACGACATAGCTCATGGCAGTGCTCGATCTGGCATCAGGGTTGAAGTATACCGAAATCTTGAGGCTTCGGTGTTAGGCATCATGCGAAGAATTGTGACATTCATCTTCGAGGCACTGGATGAGCAAAAATATTTGCGGTCTGTGCCATCTGGTCCGTAGTGCGAAGGTAATTTAAGAAGCAATTTACGCAATCGTTTCCGACCAGTTCTGCAAGATCGACGAAACGTCGTTCTGCAGTAACAAATTTCGTGGACTCAAAGAACTGCAACGATCCACAAACCGACTCCAAGACGAAATTCCCATTGTGTCTAGAAGGAGGACGTGCATGTCCTCCAGAAGAAATCGGCGGACCTTGGGGCTATGTTGACGGTCTGGCTGCACTCCATGATCCCAGGCATGAACGCCATGATGAAATGGTCGAATGGTTGAGCGAATTCGATCCGGAGGCATTCGATGTCAGAAAGGCGACGAAGGAGATGAGGAAGGTGAAGTGACACTCTCCTCGGCCAGTGAAGGGAACGCACTCGAATGAATCAACAGCCGCAACTGCACGCATATGCCCGACCCGTGAATTCTCCGTTCGGGCTTCTTGGCACAAATGAAAATGCCCTGTCATTCGCACTTGGGTATACCTTCCAGCAATGCCTTCCTTTCCTACAGTATTTCCTGAGGCAGCTGAAGATTACTGGCATTCAGTTACGGTCTTTGCGAAACACTCGCATCGAACTCCAACGGTATCGGAGTGATATTGCGGGACAAGGTATCACTGATATTGAACTTCACCTGCCTGGGCATTTCCACATCATCATTGAAGCAAAAGTCGGCTTTGCGCTGCCCACACTCCAGCAATGCCAAAAATACCTGCCCCATTTTTCCGATGAACCACACCAGATTTTGGTCGCAATGGTGCAGTCACCTGATGACAGCTTTGTTGAACGGTATTCAGTTGAAGATTGCAAACTGACTGGGCACTTGGTTTCGTTCTCTTGGACACGGCTTTTTGCCGGATGTGTCAAACTCATGTTGAGCGAGAAGCTCGCTGAGCATTCGAAGAACTGGATTCGCTCGTTCTACAATTTTCTCGATCAGGAGTATCGAATGAAAGCATTTACGACGGAAGTTTGGATTCCGTCGATCAATACGAAGCCGCTTTGGTCTGGCGGAATGAGTTTTTGGGATATCCATCAAAAATACAGTTTGTACTGGGACAGCACCCATCCCACGGTTCGACCTCTCTATTTTGCATTTCGAGTGCATGGGAGCGTGGATTCAATTCATCGAGTCAATCGAATTGAACATTCGATCTTTATTGACGATATCGTTCCAGAACTTGCTCAGCCACGAAGGAAGAGGCAAAGAGTTCCTTGCACAGTCTGGCATCTCGACGCTCCAGTCTCACTTCCACGGTCTTTGAAGACCGGAGGCGGAATGTATAACCGACGAGTGCGATGCGATCTCGATCTTCTTTTGAGTTGTGAGACCGTTCAGGAGATTGAAGAGCAGATGCGGTTTCGTCGAGAAACGGGAGATTCGTGAATTCTAAGTTGAAATGCTGGCCGATATATGCAATCACGGTCCCAACTAGAATCCACAAAACTTCGCCTTGAAACTGAAAACCAGAGATGCTCAAAGTCCTTCAAATTAGCAAGATCAAGATCGGCAATCGCCATCGAAAGGACATGGGCGATCTCACATCCTTGGCCGAGAGCATCCGCCAGGACGGGCTACTCCAACCGATTGGTGTGACCGAGAAGCTGGAATTGGTTTTTGGGGAACGGAGACTGCGGGCACACCAAGAGATTCTCAAATCGAAGTCGATTCTTGCTCGAATCGTGGATGTCCAAAGCATCCTCTATGGCGAATATGCTGAAAACGAAATCAGGAAGGATTTCACTCCGTCGGAACGAGTTGCCATCGCCAAGGCCATCGAGAAACAGGTTGGTAATCGCCGTGGGCAGAGAACTGATCGACTTGTGGGAAAAATTCCACAAGTTGCTGCTGGTAAAAAGACTCGTGAGGTCGCTGCCGAAAAAGCTGGTTTCGGTAATGACAAGACTTACCGACAAGCTGCGAAGGTTGTCGAAAATGGTACTTCCAAGTTGATTCATGCTATGGATGCAGGTCGAGTCAGCATTTCAGCAGCTTCCATTCTGGCGGATGCCGATGCGGAAGAACTCGAAGCCATCTTGGAGCTTGATGAGCGAGCGATCTTAAAGGCAGCCAAAGAGATTCGGCAACAAAAAACAGCAACCCGAAACCGAGAGCAAGTTGACGCAGAAGCGAAAGCAAAAAAGCGAATAAACGGAAAGAAGACGTGGACGATAACGTCTGTCCAGAATGTGACTCCTTGTAGGCTAGTCCTTGCCGATCCGCCATACGGCATCACAAACGAACCCTGGGAACCGAAGGACTTAGATGGATACACTCGCCAGTGGTGTCAAAAATGGACTGCCTCGGGAGCCGACTTCTTTGCGATCTTCTGGTCGCAGGAAAACCTATGGCGAGGACGGACGTGGTTCGATGAATCGTTGAATGGCTATCAGTTTCAAGAATTGCTGATCTGGCACGTCAGCAACGCATGGTCAAAAAAGAGTCGACAAACTTTTAAGGAATCTTGGGAGCCGATTTTCATATACCGTCGAATCGGCTGCACCCGGCAAGTTCTCCCAGTCGGCAGAGCATGGGGTGATGGACTTCATAACCTCGATTGTTGCGTCTCACCTACACCTCAAACTGTCTACAAAGGAACAAATCTCAAGCAACATCCCTGTCAGAAACCGGTTGCTGTCATGCGGTGGCTGATTCATGCCTTGTCTGATCCTGGAGACATGGTGGCTTCTCCGTTCTGCGGAGTTGCTCCCTGTGGAATCGCTGCATCTCAGCTAGGGCGGTACTACCACGGTATTGAAATCGACTCGCACTATCGCAAACTCGCTGAACGCCGAATACTTGCCTATGGTGGGGATGCTCCTTCAATGGATAGGATTGATTATTCGTCGGAGTGACATCAGGCCAACGACTTTTACCGCAAGGAATATCAAGTGGATGTCTTTCAAATGCAGCAGGGGCGATATCTCCTCTATCTCGACATCCTTGGATTCAAAGAGATTGTGAAAAGCAGAGCGGTTGGTGACGTTTATAGAATTGTAGACCAAGTTCTGTGTGAGTTTTCCCGAAGAGAATCGAGCATCCACGATTTCCGAACTCTCTATTTTTCGGACACGATCATTTTCTACCAAGTCCCTCAAGGCTGGGGAAGTTGGGCTTTCTCTGACGTGTATGCCATTGCAGGTATGGCTTGGTCAGCATTGGCTGCACAGGATATTCCCTGTCGAGGGGCAATTTCTTTTGGCGAGTTCTTTGTTGAACTCGATTCACGTCGGCAGCACTCAATCTTTTTTGGAAAGGCACTCATAGAGGCATATGAAACGGAATCGCATGCGGACAATAGTGACTGGATTGGTGTTACGATATGCCCGTCGGCATGGCAGGCAGTGGAATATGCGGACCCCGGGCTAATCGATGTTTTCTGTAAAGAACGTAGATTTGAACGCAACGGCGATTGCATCCGCCTGAACCCGTTTATCAAGCTGCCCGGCTACCATGTGGATTCTCAGATCGACAACCTCCCCGATGATCTTGCATCATGCGACGCTCCCGATTTTCCGAACGATGTAAAAGCCTTGGCGTTTATTCTTGCTGAGGAAAAACGACTACGATTGGACTCTCAAGCCTCAGGTCGTATTCGAGCGAAGTACATCACTACCAATCGCTTATTTGAGCATTTCTTGGGGAGTGAGTGCATCGATTGGGCGATGAGTATTGTTCCGCTAATGAAGGGGGCCAATGACTCAATTCAATGATGCAAGAATCAAGACAGAGAAGATCGCCTCGTCGCCGACGTATGGGACATGCTTCTCCAGTTCACTTCACACTCACACTGAGAATCTGACAGCCAGGATATCGTTTGAAGAGTTTCACTTTGGCGGCTTCGACATCACCAGCTTCGATGAGGACATTCCCGACGATGCCGCCGGATTTCGTTTTGATCTTGAAAGTGAATTTCTGAAGGGATGCTTCTGCAATGGAGCTGGTTCCCATTCCGAACAAGATCGTTCCCAGAAACCTGCGGCGGTTCATGGCTTGGTTCCCAATTCTTTTGCTTTGGCCAAATCCTTTGCCGCTTCGCTATCTCGTCCCAATGCCTTGAGTGCGTATCCACGATGCAAATAGTGAGTCCCGTTGTTGGGTTCTCTGCGAAGGGCTTCGCCAAAATCGGTTGCGGCTTTCTCAAAGTCCTTCAGATTGAAATAGCAGCTTCCCCGCTGATGGTAAAAGATAGCGGCATTGGGATCGTGCCTGATGGCCTGGGTGACATCGACAGCGGAATCGACATACTCCCCGTCCCGTGATTTCTGGGCAGCACGATTGGAGTAGAGCCGGGCCAGCAAGTCATGGCATTGGGCGGGATCGGATGGATTCAATCGAAGTGCCTGTTCGGCGTCGGCGATTCCCAGATCGAACAGCTGGAGTTGTGCATGAGCGAGTGCCCGGTGCATGCAGAAATCTGCACGTTTGGGGTCGAGATCAATCGCTTTGTTGAAATCCTCAAGGCTGTCTTGATACTTCCCGAGATTGAATTTGCTGGCCCCTCGTTTGTCGTAGGCGTCGGCATTTTCGGGATCGAGTGAGACGATCTCGCTGAAGACTTTATCTGCCTGTTTGAAATTCTTCTGATCAAGATGACGTTGCCCTGATGCCATCAGTTCAGCAATAGATTTCGTTGGATTCGACTGCGGTGAGGATGGTTGTTCTACAACTGGTGCGGACATCACCTGCGGTTCAAAAACAGGTGGCGTGAGGGGTGCAGGTTCCTCGACCAGCTGTTCTGCAACCGGCAACTCTTCAGGAACCTTCGGCAATTCTTGTGTTGCTTGCTGGGATCGCCACCAGATGACTGCTCCGATGCCGACAGCCAGAACCAAGATGAGGAGAATCCATCTCCATGATGATGGTTTGGCAGGGTTCAATGAACGCTGTAAGTCAGCAGCGAAGTGTGCGGCCGAGGTAAAACGACGTTGCGGATCATGCTGAAGTGATTTCTCGCAAATCCGTTTCAACTCTGGTGAGATTCCAGAGACTGAAACACATTTGATTCCCGCCACGATTTCCCGACGCAAGACGTTTGGCTTCAAGGAAGAATAAGGGAGTTTTTCCGTGAGAGCTTCGTACAAAACAACTCCCAGGCTGAACACATCCGAGCGTGGATCGACCGGCTTCCCTTCCAGTTGTTCAGGAGACATGTACCGCAGTGTCCCGAGTGACAGAGCTTCCTTACCCGCTTTGTTGGCTGATTGAGCAATTCCAAAGTCAGCCAGCAAGGCTCGGTTGTGGTGGTCGATCAGAATGTTCGCTGGTTTGATGTCCCGATGAATAACACCATGCAAATGGGCGTATTCCAGGGCATCGGCAATCTCGATGATCCAGCGGACGGCCTGCTGTGGAGAAGGAGGACTGTTCACCAGATGATTGGCCAGACTGCCACTCTCCACAAACTCAGAGACAATGAAACACAGATCGCCCTCCCGTCCGACATCAAAGACCGGAACAATGCCCGGATGTTTCAGGCGAGCGACTCGACGGGCTTCCGCCATAAAGGTGTCAGCCGATTGCAAACGACTCGGCTTCGGCACTTTGACCGCCACAATTCGCTGCAATTCCAGGTCGTAGGCTCGCCAGACCTGGGCAAACCCTCCTTCGGCAATCAGATCATCGAGGCGATAACGACCGACAAGTGTCCTGGGTTCATGAGAAGGAAGGTTTGGAGGAACCGATGTCTCACGATCTTGAATCGGCTTGTCGAGCCAGGAGATCACTTTCAGAGCTTCAATGCGTCGGGACAGTTCTTCAATCAATTGCGGATGGTTATGACACAGTTCACTGGCCGGTGTCTCCTGGCCAAGCTCCCGCAACTCCTCCCAGCGGAGGAGCAGGTCTGCCAGAATTTCCTCATCCGTGTCCGTCACGATTCAATTCCTCGTGCAGTCTCAGTTTCGCTGCCTGCCAGCGTCGTTTTAATGTTCGAAACGAAATCCCCAGGACCTGGGCAGCTTCTTCCTGCGTCAGCCCTTCGTAGTAGAGCAGGTTCATCACTTCGAGTTCGTCCTCAGGCAGTTTTTCCACCTGCTGGTGAAATTCGCTCCAGGAGGAGAGGTCTTCCGGCTCATCGGCATTATTGTGGAGAGAACCACCGTCTTCGTCGGCAGGTTGTCCATCCGTATGGTGATTGGCTCCGTTTCCTTCAGGACCGAAATGATGCTTGGCCAAGTCCAAGAGTTCCCGACGCACCTGGACGGCGGCCAGATTGAAAAAGTGCCGCACGGACTCGATTCGGACATCGGCCAAGGCTCGGTGCAGACGAACCATTGAGTTCTGAAACACATCATCCGTTTGCTCCCATCTCCGCAGATTGGGATACCCATGAAACATCTTTCGGGTTAGCCGCAAGAGCCGGTCACAAGCATGATCGAGGAGAGCTTCCTGTGCCGACGTATCTCCCGACAGTCCTCGGTCAATGAGACCTTGAAGCTGCGTATCACTTCCTATGGATGGCGGCTGCGGCATCGTCACTTCCCCGACTCAGACAAAAGGTGTTTGCCCAGTTTATCGGGAAGAAAGACCGCTGTCGCAGGCAGCCCATTCGGAAGTGCGATGGCGACGATCGAGAAGGGCCAAGAAATTTCTTTTCGAAAATTTGGCCCAGTTGGCGCTGTCCTGTCGCAGACCAGAGCAGGAGGGTCGATTTCGAACGGAGATTCAGCGATCAGGCAACGAAAGGGCAAACTCAGTTGTCGGGCAGGAACTATTTGCGGAGCTTCCGTTTTGCTCGTCCCGCATCAACACGGGCGAGAAATTCGGAGGCTGTGATCCCCAGGGCATCGCAAATCCGGAACAAGACCTCCACGGTCGGCGACTTATGGTTGTTCTCCAGGTGGCTGATGTAGGTCCGGTCCAACTCCGCCTCAAAGGAAAGTTGTTCCTGAGTCAGTCCTGCAGTGATTCGGGCCTTTTTGAGTTCATCTCCCAGCATGGCCCGAACTTATGTTCGGGGTGCCGGGAAGTCTGTGGACTATAGTCTACGTTACCGCAATAATGTTTCCATCGTTACGGGCCAGCGACTGCTAAGAGGATCGGACTCAGCCAGCCCAGATCAATCCCCTCGACGTTTTGAATTCACGATCACCTTTGGAGAGACCACTGATGGCTGACACTCAAGAATGGCATTACGCTCAGGGGGACCAGAAACTCGGGCCAATTTCCACTGCGGAACTGAAAGAACTGGCAACAAACGGGGAGTTGTCACCTGCTGATCTCATCTGGAAAGAAGGCTGGACCAACTGGAAACAGGCCAGCAGCGTCAAAGGGTTGTTTCCCAACGGTTCAATGGGACGAAGTCCAGTCCGTCCTGAAACGATTCGGGCTGCGACCGAAGCTGCTGATCAAGTGTCGCAGAAACTTTGGTTCCTCGATCTGAAGTTTGAGCGATTTGCCACCCCCAGCTTGATCGGGTTCATTTTCGCCATCGTGCTGATTGGATTGGCGATACTGGCCTGCATCGGTGCCGTTTACGCTCTCTTTAATCAGCCTGCGTTGCAGGCGGCGTTCTCCATCATTGGAATGCTTCTTGGCTGCATCATCTGGGCGGTCGTTGCCCGTGTCATTCTTGAATCCTGCCTGCTGGCCTTCAGAGTCGCTGAACATCTCTCCTATTTGCGATATCTCAAGCAGGACAAGTGATCCACGTTCTGGCTCAAGTGATTCTTCTTCCGTTCCCCCTGAACGCAAATCTGACTCATGCCTACTCAATGGTACTTCGAACATGATGGAAAGCCGCAAGGGCCATTTCTCTTGAGCCAACTGAAGAAGTTGGCGGCTCTTGGACGATTGCGGCCAACCGATTTGGTGTGGCAGGAGGATCAGATGCAACGAATTCCTGCATCACAATTAAAGGGGATTTTCTCCAACAGTCCTCCGTTGCCGAAAACTCAAAGCCGTTCTTCCGCCATACCACCACTACTCCCCACACCTCCAAATGGTCCACCACCTTTGCCGGAGGATGCCAACCTTCCGCATGGGATGAGAACTCCCGATCTGCCGATTCATGGAGACAGCAGTCGTCCGACATTCTGGCAGCGTCACGGATTCAAAATGGGCATGGGGGCGGTTGGTGCGATCATTCTGTTTCTGGCTGCTTTGGCTTCTTCGTCGGCAGAATTCCAGGAGGGTTTCGCTGAAGTGCCCGAAAGAACGACGAAACCACAGGTCCGTGATGATTCCCTTCAGCAGACTGTCATCGCACGCAAGATGACCAAGAAACAATTTCTGGAGAACAGAAATCATAAAGAAGAAGGTCTCGGTCATTCTTCTAAAACAATCACAATAGAATTTCTCCCTCACAAAGCTGGTTCAACTGCGGAGTACCACATTTCGATACCCGGTGTCGGAATTGCGGAACACATTTGGTCATTTAATTCAGATGGAATGATTAACGATCTGACAAAACGGATTGGTGGACGCTCGTTGAGATCGTACAGTACGTCTCCCGACAAGAGAGTCGTCCGTGATGAATATGTTGGAGTGATCGCCGGTGGAGAATATGGTGGTCAGTTTGTCACCTGCCTCAAACTTGGAGCACGGCTAGGAGATTCCTGGGAAGTCGATGATGCGAAATATTCCGTGCAGGAATTTGGAACGTTCGTTTCAAAGTATGACGGAAAAACTCGAACCACAGTCTCCATACGCCAAGAGCTTCCTCCCCTCCCCAATGGGAAAATAATCGCCTTGACATCGGTCTATGCTGAGGGGGTTGGACTGATTCGCAAAGATGGTGAAACACCTGCTGGACCGACTCGCTGGGAACTGATTGAACCTGAGTCCAGCATGAACCTCACGAGGGAAGAGCGAGCATTTTATGAGTAGGTCAGTGCATTCATTAATTGCTTGTGACTTCTGACATCAATAGAACAGGGGCCATGTTAATATGTCAGACCAATGGTACATCGAATTTCAAGGAAAGGAACAAGGTCCATTTTTGATGAGCCAGTTGAAGAAATTGGCAGCTTTGGGGCGATTGCAGCCGACTGATCTGATTTGGCAGGAAAGCCACTCGCAAAAAATTCCCGCATCAGAGTTGAAGGGGATTTTCTCCAACAGTCCTCCGTTGCCGAAAACTCAAAGCCGTTCTCCTGTCGTGCCGCCGCCACTCCCCACAACTCCGAATGGGCCACCACCGTTACCGGATGATGCCAAACTTCCTCATGGGGTGAGAACTCCCGAGTTACCGAACAATGGAGATGGCGGTCGTCCGAAATTCTGGCAGCGTCACAGATTCAACGTCGGCATTGGGGCGGTTGCGGTTTGCGTATTCATGGCGGCGGTCGCTGGTCATCTCGGCACAACAAGGAATGGAAGTCAGCCCACGACGAGTGGCGGCACTCTTCAGAACGTCTCGGCAACCGATTTGTATGCCGCCTTTCAAAGCGACTCGGAGGCGGCTGACAAACGATTCAAGGGGAAATGGCTTGCCGTGTCTGGACAGGTAGGAACTCGTGACAATGCACCGAAGAACTATCCGGGAACAATCTTGATGGGGCTGAAGGGATCAGACGCAACCGACGCTTTCGTTGCTTGTTACTTTGCACGAGAGAATGAGTCGATGCTTCAACTGCTCGATGGAATTCCCCAGCCACCGATTATCGGTAAGTGCCTTGGAATCGCCCAAAGTGAATATGTGAAATCCGGTCAGTCGTTAATCGAAGTACAATTGCGGGAATGCAACATACTGCCGGTGGCTTTGGGACAACCGCCTGAAAAGCTGCCCACCAAGAATTATAAAAAATCGAGACCACCACAAGCCCAAATACACAACGCAGCAGAGATCACAGTTGATGCATTTGCCAAGAAACTATCCGACTTCTGCGGTCATAATGTTATGGAGGCAGCAGCACCGGATGCTGGCTTTGATCGGGCATTTATTGTGAGTGGGAAGGAAACAACGCTAATGGGCATTCATAAGGCGATAGGGAAACCTAATCAAATTCTTGACCAGAATGACTGGGCGAGCCAGAAATGGGTTTACAATTGCACAAACGGATTCGTGGTATTCACAGTCACAAACATAAATGATGTCCCATATAAAAACAATCGACGAGACGAAGTGATCGTCAATTCCTGCTTGGCAAATGTGAAGTACTAGCATTGGAGGCGGTGTAGAGGATGACCGAACATTGTGGGATGATTCCTGTACGAGCCCAACTAGCTTTAAGCCAACTGGGTGCAAGTGCATCCTAGTGTCATTCGGTGAAAATCCCTTATCAGTCCGTAGTGATCTCCCCTCGCCGATTTTTTTGGCCCCGCCTCACTGAATTTTTTTCCAGCCCACACGGAAAAGAAGACAGATCACATGCGGCAGGAGGTAGGGGGAGAGGCTCCCCCGCTCTCAAGGTTTTCGTCGAGAATTGTTTGATTTTCAATTCTGCAACAGGACTTCAGAAATCTCCTGGGGATGAGGAAATTCCAGAACCTGAGGTGCGACGTTTGAATTCGTCAATAGTCGCTTTCCGGTGATCATATTCGGCTGCCTTCCTGGCACGTTCTTCGTTCGGTGGATCGAGCGACAGCCAATGACGATATCGATAAATCTCTTTCTCGTGGAGCCGTTTTTCGAGTGGGACCTCATCGTCCTCACCTTCACCTTCATCTTCCTCGTCCTCATCCAAATTCTCCTCATACAGCACGTCTTCGATATCAGCCAGCATGACCTTGCCTTTATCGATCAACTTTGCAATGACTTCGGCAAAGTTATAGTGATTGACAATCGCCCCAAATCCTGGCTCGACCTCTTTCGAATGAGCGACAATCATCTTGGCAAGCTCTCCGTCGGCTACCATGCTCTCGCCCATCACCGTCCCTTTGGAGTCGTCATATATCCATCTCGTGCCCGGCAACCAACACTGTTTTGCATAACGACCTGGCTTGCGTCCATCAGGAGAAGGGTTCATCAGCCAAGCTGTTTGTTCGATGTATCGTTCCATAATTAAGTCCTCAGTAAAATGATAATGATTGTGAACTAAACACATTTATTATACTACGATTTTTGAAGTTTGTAAAATGGCATAACTCTGGCTAAATGATCCATCTCATGGTCTCAACTACTGAACCTCAAAGACATTCGGAAACGTTGCAAAGTCATCTATTTTGCTCACCGGAATTTTCACAACCGCCACAATGCCCGAGTCGAAGAGCAGCGTTCCTCCCCAACTGTTCAACAGCTGAATCTCATTGGCAGTGAACGGCGTGTTGATCCGAACCTGCAAAGAGACCAACTCATCGGCCTCCCTGCCGATGAGTTTTTCGAGTGCCCGAGCCGTGATCTTTTGATGCATGAAAAATTCTCAATATTCCTCAGGAAGCAAAAGCGTGGTCGCCTCTCGATTTCCTCGGTCATCAGCCGCTTCGGTGATCAACCAAATCTTTTCGCCCGTCTTGAGCAGATAAGCCGACAGCAAGCGGCTGCCGTCCTTGAGTGACTGATTATTCGATTCCTTGTCTTCGTCATCGACGACTCCCCAGTCGCCCGAGATGTGCTTGGCGATAAACTCCCAGGCAGCTTGTTCGGCAGCCTCAAGAGATTCGAGGGCGGCTGGGGTGGCGACGATGCGTCCAGGATAAAACAGAGGTTGTTTGACGGAGATCATTACTGTTCCTTTCGGTGAGGAGGTGGTCCTCGCCTGGAGGGTACAATGAGGCTATTTTTGAATTGGATGGAAGCATTCATATGGGAACGCAAGCAAAACAAAATGCCCTTCCCTTTCAGAAAGAGAAGGGGGACATGAACACCTTTCACCGTCGGCGGCGACGTTGCTGCTTTCGTCGTTTCCGCTCGATCTTCTTTGGGGTAGATTGGTCCGCCGAATGTCGTTCCCTTCTGATGGCAACGTAAACAGCAATAACAAGCCGATCAATCTCAACATCCAGCCTCCGTCTTCTGAGAGCGTCCAATGGAGTGTATTTTTCCATTGGACGATACTTGGCCCTGATCTCGTCAGTCTGCCGATGAATCCGAATCAACTTGTCCAGATTTGGAAGCAATCGACGGGCTTTGTAGTGACCGGGGACAAACCTTCCTGGCCACTTCTGGCGTTGATCAGGAAGAAACAGAATTCTACTCTCTCCCTCTTCCTTGGGTGTGATGTCAACAATCTCTCCATCTGGGGAAATCCAGTTGGTATGAAACTCTGCTTGGAGCAGCAGCGGTGACTGCCAGTCGATCCAACCGCTCATCGACGTTCCACCATACTCGTCAATGTGCTGTTTCACGTTCATATGGCAGTTGTTCGGCACGGCATCTGGCACCGGTCTGACCTTCACATAATAAGGGAGTTGATCAGCAACAATTGTTGAACAGAAACCTTTGATCTCCTCTGTCGTTTGAGCTGGGACTTTTGGAACAAACATCTCGGACATATGCGTTTCCCCATCGGGATGCGATCAGCATTCCGAACCATCTACTTCCGTAGAGGTCAGGAATGCTGTGCGGTCGTTTCCGACGACGGGGAACTCGACATTGAGTCTCCTTATTTCGTACGTGGAACTCCGCAGGGGGCTGTGATGTCAATAAATGTGATGCTGTCATGTCGTGACCTTGTCGTGCCAAAACTCGATAATCTCTTCAGAGATATAGAGAACGGATTTGAAAAAACGGTTCACTTTTTGAGCCAAAATCTCAGAATTCCACGTTTTTCATAGCCTCCTGATATTTAGCTTCCAGCTTACCATCCAATGCAATGTGCTGGTAAATAGCTAATGTTTCTCGACGTGCATGTCCTGTAATGAGCTGGAGTTCGGCATCGGCCAGTCCACTGTTGCGAGTGAGCCAAGTGATCGCTTGGTGACGAAACGTATGTGGAGTTGCCTTCACTCCGGATTTTTCGGCGTACTCTTTGACAATCTGTTGAACACGCCGGGTTGTGTACTTGGTGTTTCTTCGAGTCTGGAACAGCCAGCGATTTTGGGGATGAGCGGCAATGTGTGTTCGTAGGGCGGTGGCGAAAGTTTTTCCGAAGAGAACAAAGCGGTCTTTGTCTCCTTTTCCGCCATTGATCCGAATTTTGTGATTCTCCATATCAATATCGCCGACCTGGATTCCACACAGTTCGGAGACCCGCACTGCTGTCTGGAACAGAAGCCGAAGCATCAAGGCATGCTGCACATCATTGGATTTGTCCACGATCTCGTAGAAATGGCGGAAATCATCAGCATTGAGAATGCGTGGAAGTTTCCGCCCCTTCTTGACAGGACGAAGCTGACATTCCTGGCGGACTCGTTTGGCGATGTATCTCCATCCCTCGTAATCCAAGCCTGCTCGGCGAATGATCCGGGCCACCTGGGAGACAATTTCGGATTTCGCCTTTTCATTTTGTGATGCGAAAGTGACGGGGTTTTCGACCATGATCGATGCTCCTGGAGGACAAAAACGAAGGTTGTATTTCGTGGACCAACTGTTCTGCGAAATTGGCAACAGTTAGTTCATGGGGACTTTCAGCTTGATCACGGACTTCATGGAGTAGACCGGGATACGAGTCTCGGTCACGACCGCTATGTCTTCGACGACGATGTAATCCATTCCGATCTCCTTGACCTTGTGACCAACTTGGATTCCGTCGAACAGCCTGATCTCATACCGACCATGGTCTTCCTTGATGGAAACGGACTGACCTACTTGGAGGACATCCAGGAAACCTTTGTTCGAGCGATCCTGACCAGGACTCATTACCGGGGGGATCGCCATCAATAGAAAAGCGGACAGAAACAAAACGCCTATCAAACGGGTCATGGTCGTTTTCCTTGCAGAAAGAGGAATGTTTTTCGGATGACTTCACCGTGGTCTTGGTCCGAGATGCCATTGGGGAACAACGATGTCACGGCATCAGCCACAGCTTGGGCAGAGGTACTCATGCCCAAGGACTTGATTGCATCCACAACTGGAGCGAGTTCAGAGTTCGAGGAGCCGATCTTCGAATGCTCTTTGGACTGGGACTTCACTGGCCTCGTCTTATTCAGTTTCCGGTTAAAGATCACCGGCATCCCATTCAATCCGATCCCTGTCTGCTTGATTTGGAGGCAGGTTTCGATCAATTCCCGCCCATAAATCGGACGACTATTCGGCACGAGTATGACAGGAGGAGGGAAGACCTGGGCATCGAGTAACTCGTACCAGCGGCTCCGAGAAAACCCACACAACTCTGCCATTTCTGAGACAGAAACCGCAGATTTTAAAGACGGATTTGAGACAGACATCAGACAGTCCTCCGACAAAATTCAGTCAGTTCCAGTTCGATAAACGTTCAACTCTCGAACATCACAGCGACGCATTACCGACAGTTTTCGGACGCAAATCTTCCAGATGTTTCTGTCCGATTTCTGTCAGAGTTCGCAGCCCCGCATCGGTCTTGACCAGCATTCCGTTGCGTAACAGCAGGCTTTCAGCGGTCTTTGTCAGAACCTTGGTGGAGACGCCGAGAATCGACGCCAACACGTTCAGGCGGACAGGGCCATTGGCCAGCAGACGCAAATACTTCTGCTGCAAGATGTCAAGTCCCAACTCGCTGATGCGTTCAACTTCGCAGGCTCGCCGTAGGTGATCCAATGACAGGGAATCACTTCCTTCTGCCATTTGAACTCGTCGAGCACTTTGGAGAATCCGCAGGGCGATTCGTGGAGTGCCTCGGCTTCTCTGGGCAATCTCACTGAGAAGTTGTGCGTCATATTGCCATTTCATGGCCTGGAGTCGCTGCTTGACGACTTCCACAAGTTCATTAGTGGTGTAGAAGTCCAGATGTAGCACCAGACGAAATCGGTCGATCAACGGACCAATCAGGCCATCGGGATCGGTCGTGGCTCCGACCAGCGTGAATGGGGCCACTGAAATCGTTTGGACTGATTTCCCGCTCCCAATGAAGAGTTTTCGCTCTTCAATCGCCTTGAGCAGCAGGTGCTGATTTGTCGGACTCAGCAGATGGATTTCATCCAGAAACAGAATGCCTTCCGTTGCGGATAACAACAGACTATTCAGTTCCGCTGCATTCGTGACGCTCTGTGCCAATACCTCAGTAAAGGGGACCGCCAACTCCAATGCCAGGGTTTTAATAAGTGCGGTTTTTCCCAATCCAGGAGGACCGCACAGCAGCACATCATCCATGCGGTGCTGTTCCGCAAAACTGGCTTCGACTGCAATCTCCAATGCCTTGGTGGCGTGAGTCTGTCCGATGATGTGCCGCAACGATTGCGGCTGAAACTCTCGGACATCGTTGATCTGAAAAGGATCGATTTCCTCATCCATCTTTATGTCTCCTTATTTTTGAGGTCTGACATTTCGAGAGGGTACAATGAACCTAAATCACGACGTTTTAACGGGACCCGGAAGAACCATTTCGTCCGAGGGGCTGTCGTGAGGCTGATCTCACCGTTCAATTTCGCAGCCGTCCTGGAGCAATAGGGTACAATTAACCTAATGGGCCAAAGAAAAAACCGGACCATTTCTGATCCGGTCTCCATACTTATTAAGCAGCGACTTCGAGCGGTGAAATGAACTCCATTTGCGAGTCAATTTCGATGGCGACTGCTTCTTGAGAAAGAGCCATCGCCATTTCCTCCGCCAGCAGTCGAACTTCATCCAAATGGTCCAAACCGTTCTCATCCGTGAAGCTCGAAACGATTGTGACCGGCTCTTCCACAAGCCCTTGAGCGGTCATCCAGCCTCCGAATGCCTCATGCGATGTAAATCCGCCGAAATGCTCGGCAAATACAAACTTTGCCCTCTTGATCCAAAGAGCGATCAGTTCTGCTGCGGCAGGTTCAAAAACGTTGATTGTGGACGGGATCAGGAGTGCAATCTTGTGATTTTTCATTGTTTTGTCCCATTGAGTGTTGTGACACCCAATGGGGTACAATGATCCTAACCAGCAACCGCTTCGGTCTCTTCGACCTGCGGTGCTTCAGGCTTGCTGCTGAACGACAACAGATAATCCGTGGCTCTGGATGCAGCCGCTGCGGCTCGGAAGATGTATTTCGGATCGCCTTCTAAAGCCTTCAACCAACTCCCCAAATAGGCAACGTGGTTCGTCAGATCGCCCGAATCAGCGATCCCCAAATGGGCCATGGTGAAGACGGCTGACATTTCTGCCCGCAATTCGCCTTCAGCGTAGTTGCCAGTCCATCCCAGCCTGAATTCGGACCAGTGAGCCAGTTCATGGGCGAGTGTCTCAGCAAACGCAGGAAATGACTCAAAACGCTCCTCGAAAGGCATCTGGATGTAATCTTCGGGCAGTCGGTAATAGACCGCCTTGGAGCCTCCAATGCGAACGTCCGCCCCCGTCGCATCGACCATCTGTTGAAACTCATCCCGAAGTTCATGGTCGAAGGGAGATTCGGAGACTTTCCCCAGCAACTCATCAATTTTGGGACCAGTCACCTGCGAGATATTGAATACAGGAAACACTCGGAGCAGTGGAATCTTTTCCTCCTTTTCGTTTCCAGATTCGTCCTTAACGGTCTTCGAGAGAGTCTTGAAGAACATGACCTGAGTGGCCCTTTCGCCCTTCTTCACAGACGCTCCAAGTGATTTCCACTGCTGAAAAGAGGCGTAATAATCAAGATCGTATCCCCGCTCCTGGCTCGCTCCCCAAAGAATGGGAATATTGATCCCCGAATAGCGTCGTTTGGTGATGAAATTGGTTGGAATTCGAGGTCCTTGAATCCCACTCCATGGCTTCCGCCAGGGAATTCGTCCCTGTTTCAGCGATTCAATAATCTTGTTGGTGATTTGCTGGCGAATTTCTGATTGAGAAGGCATTGTCCGGCTCCTTTTAATGAGGTGTCCGGACCTGTAGGGTACAATGATCCTAATGATCGATCAGAATCGCTGCAGAAGGCAAACAGGAGCGTTACAGGGCAGGTCTCCAATGAATTCATCCCCCGAAATGTCATTTGCCGAGTTCGCCGACCGCTTCGTGCACAATTATTGGGAGGATGTGGTTGCCAATAATGAGGATGACGACTTCACCGATTCTGTTGAAGATTGTTTGGCCACGATCACTTTCCAAACATCCCAAGTAAACTCACCCGATAGAAACGCCATTTTCAGACTGAAAATGGAAGACGACATGGCCGCTTGGTGGGAATTCGCCTTCAAGTTGAGTCATCAGAAATGGACTTTAATATCGGCAAGAAGTGGTGCTCCCAAAGGCTACGAGGTCATCAATTGGTTCGATGAAGTCTATGGACCAGAATTCCGACCATTTCTTGATCGGGTGATGCAGAAGTCAGGTGGCGGTTATTAACGAATCGACCTGATCAGTGTCCCGAAAACCTTCAGCCACTTTCCTGAACTTGAACACAACTGCTTTACGAACCGTCATTTGAGTGTTGCACAGAACCGCCATTTAATAATGAAGTGTCCTGCTCTTGTTCCAAATTCATACCATTATTAATCGACTTGTTCTGAATCATCGCAACGGATAGCTCTTGATATTGGCACCCGTGATCTGCCACATCCTGAAAAAGGGAACTATAATAGATAGATGTATTATTCTTCCCAGTAGGGACTTCTTGAGGGATTGTAGAGAGAGATTCTGAATCTTTGATTGCCAATGCTTGTTTCGCAACAGTCCCCAACGTCCAATGTGTGGCGTACATGCCTGACCGTCCACGAGCAATTGGTGCGATAATCCCTTCTTCTTTCAGGCAATGCATGATTCTCTGACGTTTTTCGTCTTTGGCACATTTGATTTGCGGGAATTGTGATTGCATCCATTTCAGGAGAAATTCCTTTCCCCATCCGTTTCCCTCCTTCTCTTTGGCAATCGTCAGTTTCACAATTCCGTTAATAAAACGAATTATTAACTCGTCATCTTTCACGAACAATGGCTTTCGAAAGAACGCACAGAGCCGACTTCGCTGTTCTTCAGACCAGTTGGGATTAATAACTGGCTTTTCAACTGGTTTTGACCACGTTGAGAGATCAAGAGGATCGAAGCCAGGCCATTGTATCAGGGAACCCGCAAGAATCTCTGAAGAATTCTTGGCATCACGCTGATGACCATTGTTGTCGCAGACGTATTTGGCAGTGTTCGCAATCACGGAATCAATTTTTCGCATCTGTCCCTTGAGCAATCTGGACGAGCACGAAGATGCACACGCTGGAAGCCCACGGACAAGCTCGCTGAGTCCAACACAGATTTCGGTCTCAGAATATCCGTAGACGTGTGCCAATCGAGCTAGGACGGCAATGTGCTCATTCAGAGGACGACCATTGGCATCTCCTTCAATCCAAAATTCATACAGCCACCGGCGGAGATTTCCTTTCCAAGCCGATTGCTGGGAATGAGTGTGTGGCTTTGGTGCTGTCGTCTTCGGCATCGACGTTTTCACACAGCACGTCGCAATGTTGCGAAGATGATCTAGAATGTGCTCTTTTGCAATGTATTTCCGATGTGGATCATTCAGCCAGTTGATGTATCCTTCCACATCTTGCACCCTTTGCTTGCGGTGGGTCACCAAGGAAAGTTCTCGGTCCAAGAGCACCACTCGATCACGACACAATGGAAGCCGAACACCATTGCCTCCATTGGTCGGATAGAGTTCCAAATCGGACAACGATTTCATTCCTGCAGCTTTTGCTTCGGCAGCAAGTTGAGGATTCTGCGAATCGAGTTCAGCAAGAATTTTCCGTAGTTCCTGATGTACCGCAGCAAGTTCACGTGGTTCAGGAAAAACATGAATCAATTGCAGACCTGAGACATCTTCTCTTTTGATCTGATAATGCCAGGTGCCGGTGCCATGGAATTGATCCAGTAGAACTCCCGCCTGCTTGAGAAACACTTCCAGATTCCGACCATGGAAGTCGAGATCGATGATCGCAAAGCGAGTCAAAGCAGTTCCTTTGACCCCAACGATCTGCTTTTGATTGATGTGCTTTCGAACCAGGTCGTCAGTCAAGAAATTGCGGAGATGAGCTTGTGATGAAAACGGATAATCAGTCTCCGTGATCCAATCATCGAGTTCCTCACCAGTACGCAAATCTGTTTTATGAATCCAAGAGTCCCGGCGAGAATATCGGAGAAAAATGTCCTCGAACTCCCAGTATGCCTGAGTCCTTGGCGTGGGGATATAAGCAGCCGTCTGACGAATATCAAAAAGTGGTGTCGGTTCATCACTGATAATGGTGATGTCATCGAACTCTGCCAGGACAGTAATTTCAGGGATCGCTGAAATCCGGTAATCAACCACTCTTGGATACACCACTCGGGCAACAGGCGAAGCATGATCGAGGACTTTTCGCCTCGATCTGAGCCACTGCCTTTTTGATTTCAAGTTTGAAGGGACTTGTGTCCATGACTCAAATTCTCGATGGGAATCAGTCATGAGAAATGGACTCCTCATCAAGAAGGCCATTCAGCGACCTGCAGATCAAATGTGCCAAGACTGCATCCATGGTCCAGGCAACTATGATTCCATCTGCGTCAAGAATCTCCCACCCGATACTGCAATTATTCTTCAACGAAAATGGTCCGTGGATAACCCATGCCATCGAGGAGTTCTGTTGTTCGTGATCTGTGCCACACGTAATAGTACGTTCCAGGCTGTTTGCTTGGTCTTTGGTAGACATATCCTTCATTGAATGCTCTGGCAGAGGGTTGTCCAGAATGAATTCTGAGCCCGAGATTCTTGAGCCACTTTCCAACAGCATGGCTGGTGACTCCGTAGATTTTTCCGAGTTCTGTAAGGGACAGACATTCATCCATGTGCCTCCTTCCCGCTTTCCCAGGCCAGCCCCAGTGCATCTGCGACTCGATGGGCGTCGGCGTCTGTGAAAATCCGTCGGTTGCCCAATCGGAGCTTTGGTTCTTCGATTTTTCTGGTCATGAGCAAATATGCGATACGGTGTGCCTGAATACCCAACTGCTCTGCGACATCGGAAATTAGATAAAGTTGTGTCATTTTCTGTACTCCTTATTTGTATGTAGTAAGATAAAACTTATTCTTGAACAGAATTATTGTTCAAAAGGACATTTTTATGAATCATTCGAAACCAAACGAGTCTTCCGGCCCGCACTCTCTCTGCAGCCATTGAGACAATGGATAACTGCTTGGCTGTTGAGTCATCTCAAAAGCCGCAAGGATTTCAATGCCCACTACGTAATACCTATCCGCACGCAATATGTGATCAATCCAGTCGATCATGGCCGACGCCCGGTCATCCATTGGAACATCACGCAGGAAGCGGATAAGAGTTAGATAGACTTTAGGCGATCCCTTTTTGAATCTTGTAATCTGCTCGCAATGCTGGCATCGCCGACGATGTTTAGGCAACCGCCTTTGGGGAACAGGACCAGATTCATGCCCACATTCCAATTTCAGCATGTAGCTGTCATTTTCAGCTTCATCAATTGTGATAATTCGTCGTAATGTCATTGCAGTATCCATGTATGTATAGTTAAAGAAAATGAGGCAGACGAACGTTGATCGTCCACCTCTGAAAAAGTTCAGGAGATTATTCGTCGTACACGCTTCGCCACAATTTGAGGGGCTGCTGTACCTCCTGAGGTGTGAGCCATTGCTGCCAACAGAGATTCACGACTCGAAGGCACTCGGGGCCGATCCCTCTGGCCCGACTGATCTCGTCAGTGAGAGGTCGACCACAGCAACAACAGCGATCTTTTGATCGGGCAAAGACTTGGTCTGGAAAAAGCAGGAAGAATTTCGTGAGTTCGACCAAATTCTCTGCGGCATCGAAACTCAAGGAGTCATCCTGCATCCAACATGTATTACTGAGCTGAACCAATAGATTCAGCACACTCGTGGCATGTCGATCATCGAGCGTTCTGAGTGACTCAATTTGAATTCCGTCCGTCAGCGTAAATACCCCGCTACTTCTTTTAATGGTCGGCTTAACGACAAAAATGTAGTCTCCATGTGGGAGGCGAAGGGCGAAGGATGGTCGTCTGCGATATTCCTTCGTCTTCGAGTTTTCCTCGCAACAACGGAAGTAACAAATCAGGTTGGCACGCAGTTGTTCGATGTCCTCACGGTTATCTGTAAGCAGTTCTTCGATACGATTGTCCACAGCAATTGATCCTGGTTGTGCTGAGCAGTGAACTCAGCCAAGAAAGAAATTCACTCCAGGACGCAGAAGCCTGAAGTTTGCTGGCAATCAGGTCACATGACCGATGCGAGCGGCTCGCAGCAGCGAGACCAGTGAAAAGAAGTAGAGCAGTAGTGGATTGAAAGTCGTTTGTTGTGTTAAGCAGGAATATCTCTGAGCGGACGGACTCGCTCAATCCCTCTTCCAAAAATCTTTTGAGATTTCCTGAAACATCGTGGAGAGTGTGATGGGTGTGGATGCTCTGAAATTATTTGTTCTTTTCCCTTCGCTCTCGCTCTTCAGCGAGTCGCTGCAACCCCATCCCTACCGCCATGGCATCAACATCACAGCTCAAGCATTTTCGGCCGAGTCGATAGCAAGCTGCTGCTGTGGTGAATCCGCCACCAAATGGGTCGACGACGAGATCACCGGGGTTGCTAAATACCTCAATGAAATGCATGCACTCATCAAGGTTCTGTTGCCATTCGTGGAATTCTTTTTCTTTTCCACCACCGTGCAGCACATCGTTGATTTGAATTGGAGACCGTGACTGCCCTGATTTCGAGAACACCAGCACTGGCTTGTATTTGTTGACAATGTTCCGTGACCACACAATGTCCTGTCCACCCTCGTGTATTACAGCAAACTGCCAAACGAACGTGAGATCACGACAAAGTGCTTCTATAATTTGAGGCAAGAACATCGTCCCAGCGTAAGTGACAAGGAAGCCGTCCGGCTGAAGAGCCCGTTTTGCGAACGCCGCAAGACCGTCCCAAAGTGGAAGCGATTCCTGGTCGTAAGGCGGGTCTGTCATGATGAGGCGAATCGATTCATCGGTGATCAATAGGTCTCGGAAATCATTATGGATGATTTGAATTGAGTCATCGGGGAGAGGCACGGGAACTGCTGCCGCTCTTCTCTCAGCGAATCTTTTTTTACGAACCAGCTTTTCAGTTTGCTTCAGATTCAGCGGTTTGAATGGAGCGTCGACCCCCAGTTCTTGCAGCCCAGTTTGTGCCCGTTGTTCTTCCCACTTTGTATTGGTAACCACTTTTGGAAACTTGTATGTCTTCCCATCGCTACCCTGTCGCTGTTGGACCTGGGGAATTTCCCCACCTTCCTCCAGCTTCTCCCGAATAGAGCCGACAGTCTTGTGGTCAAGGCCGCAAATTCGAGCAATCGCTCGGTCAGTATCACGGGGATTCGATCTCAACAAAAAATCAGCAGCATGACGCTTGTCAGCAAGTGAGAGATGCTTCCGGCAATAGTCCAACTGAAAGGAAAGGTCTTCTTTTTGCTCTGCTGTCAAACCGGAGATGACTTCGGATGGGCAGTGGACACCCAACTCGTCACATGCTTTTCTGCGGAGTCTTCCAGCCAGAATGTTTCCTGTCTCATCAACGATGACTCGTTGGAGCAAGCCGAAGTTAGCAATGCTTTCTTTGATTCCCTGGTATTCTTCCTCGGATGACTTCTCAGGAATCATTGAACCAACAGCATGCCAAATATTGGCCCAACTGATTCCGTCAATACCAGGATGATAAGCCTGGATGTCGGCACTGGGACGATCCTGCTCGTCGTAATCCGGTCCGTTCACAGACACGAGAACCGGTGGTCCGGGGGACACAACATCGACCAAATGTTCTCCCGGCCCCAGTGCCTGGTAAATCCGGAATTTGTACCACTGATGATGATTATCCCGTTGCGGTAGATTCATTACGACACGACCTCCCTGGGTTCCAATGACTTGAACTGATACCGAATCTGCGGCTCTCCGCCGCCCCACCGCCGCCGGTCTTTTTCCAGCTTGGCCCATTCGCCCGATCCGAGCCATTCATCGGGGTAAGCAGCCCCAGAATTCCCAGCCCTCGCCGTATCGGATCATCTGCAGTGTTCAGCAGAAAATTTCTGAGACGCAGGAAACGGGCGATTCGCACCTACCTCACATCTGGAATGTCGAATGATGAGAATCCATGGGTGGTACCCGGAAGACTCTTCCGGGTACCACCCTGAATACCCCTGCTGCGGAAGGCATCAATCATTCGTCAACTTCGTCGTCCGAAACCATCTCCGGTTCAATTTCGGTGAGGTCACCCCACGGTTTGACGTGATTCACCACAACGCCGGTCTCGGAAATCCTGGAGCCATCAAATGAGGGGAAGTCGATTTTCCATTCCTTCCCTTTACGAATGACTTTCAGTAGTTCCTCAACTGTCATCGTTTCAGGAATTGACAACTTAAACCCCAGTCGAACTTCGACTTCGTAGTCGACTAAGGCGGCATCGTGATCCGGTTCCTGCCAATCCGAGTCCTTTTTTGAGCTATTTGCTTTTTTCGATTGTGAAGTAACGCTTCGGTCCGCCGAGTCCGTCAAGGGAATTGACTGGTTAGCCCGGGGCTGGTTCGACGGGCTTTCGTCGGACAGTTGAGATGTCTGCATGTGATTGTGGTTCTTAAACTGGTCGTCAAGAACCAGCCCCACACAGTCCTCTTCGTCATCCTCACCCTCCTCTTCAGGCAGCCAGGTTCCTCGGAGGTAATCGATCATTTTTTTCGGTCCCCATGCGACATCGGGATACTCTTCCAATGCTGAGGCAACCTCTTGTTCATTTTTTGCCAGATACATCCAACGATTGCATTTGGCGTAGTTGATAGTCGGGAACCTCTTGCTCAACTCGCTCTTGAATGCTCCGTGAGGCACTAGAGTTTTCAGTTCGACCAGCAAGCATCCATATGTCCGAGCGATGTTCAACTTTTGACGGTTCGTGGCCTCATCAACTGCCAATCCGACACCGATCTCATCCAGCAACTCTTGAATCCTTTCCCGCTCCTCTGTCTCAAAAGTTGCACCGTGCAACTTTTGATTACTGCCGTCGTCCGTCGCCTGAGCAATCTCGTCTAACACTGTTACTGCTGCACTCATTATCCATCTCCGAAAGGTTCATCTGGCAGCGGAACCATTCCCACTGCTCTACACCTTCTGGGCGACAGAGGCTGTCGTTTCGACGACAAATAACACGAAACAAAAATCGCATTACAAATGAGGTTTTCTGTGGTAGAATCGTAGTATGAAAACGAATTTCCAATTTGACGCATCTTATGGAATCAAAAGGCATTACGATTCTAACGACCATGCTCGAATGGTTGGTTTCATCGCCAGGATGCTGCCAGAGGGGCAGGCGACGCTTGTATTGGCGAACGGACAGCCTGGAGACGAGGTTGTTGCAGATGTCACCGTCTGCGGAGACTACTTGGAAATTGAATCCAATCTCCCTGAATGGGTTTCCGTACGAGAGGTGTACGATCATCTACGCTGGACATTCATGCCATCTTGGGAGCAGCGGGAATGGCTCCGGAAGGAGACGGTAATGGACATGTTTGTGAACGCCACACTTGCTGGGATAACCAACCGCTTGGATCGCCTGGAGCAAGCAAATCTCCAGCGTAGTTGCTCGAATGAGATACTTGCAGAAAAAACTCAGTATCGATTTGAACTGGTAGGAAACATGTGGGTAGTTCAGTATCAGGACGAAAGAGCAAATTTGCCCAATGCTGTCGGCTTTCAGCGAATTGCTCAATTGCTGACAAGTCCTGATCGGGCAATTTCCTCGACTCAATTGGATGGTCTCAATAATGCCGAAGCTCTGGCAATCATTGCGTCTGACAAGAATACAAAACCTCTACCGAAACTCGATGGTATCAGTCTGAAGGCGATGCTCGACTCACACAACAGACTAATCGAAAGATGTGAATCGAAGAGGAGATGGGGAGACAACGAAAGTCTTGAACAGGCAGAAGAAGCACTGGCCCGATTCGAGGATGAATTCGGTAACTGTGAGAATGACTTTAAACGCTGTTTGAAAGAATCTGACTACAATCACAATTTGGAACATCAGTGCCATAATACGGTCTCTCGAAGTTTGCAAAGGGGAATTATTTCCCTTCGAGAGCATGGCTTGCAGAAATTTGCAGCCTACCTGACACGGTTTATCAGGCCGGAAGGTACTGCGTACGCTTACAGGCCATTTCTCCCAAAGCCTGACTGGAGACTGTAGGCATCCTCCCACCTTGAACTGAAAAGGCCGAGCTTCATGCTTGGCCTTTTTCTTTTTCAACGATTTGATTTGTCGCCAAAACGACACGGTTTGTCGCCCAGTATGGGTGAAGATATTCACCAGAATGACCTGCCACCAAACCGTGTGAATGGAGACAAAAATGGATAAAAAACCAGTAATACGAGTCAATGTGACTCTGATCGCAAAACGTGAGATCACATACTCCATAGAAGCCATGCTGATCGTTCCTGCAGATGCAGCCGAAGTGGATTTGGAGCAGCTGATGGAAGCGGCCGCAGACGAACTCCACGAAGAGGAATGGATAGAGGATGACGACTCAGGAATCTTCTATGACTTTGGAAGCATCGATTCAATAGAGCCGAGTTGCCAGCATGATTGGATGGTATTTTCAACAGCGATCGAGGACGTGTGCCTGCTTCTGGAGTGCACCAAATGTAGAAGCATGGGCACAGTTGATGATCCTACCGAGCGAGAATGGGGTGACGCATTTTACGCTCCATCTCATCCATATAAATGGAAAGATAACAGTCGTGTTAACTTTCGAGAGGTGCCAGTGCAAGAGGAATCTTCTGACGTAGATGGGGAGGCAAAATGACTCTCCCAAAGCGGATCAGATGTGAATTTTTAGCCGATGCTGAACCCCTCATGTGTTGGCTGAATGTTGAAAAGAAAATTCACCAGGATGGAGGTCACCGGGTCTTTGGCTGGCTAGTGAAAGATGACCCCGAAGACCCGTATTACATCACTCATCAATCTCACTGTGTTTGGGAGTCGCCGACCGGGGAATTGGTGGACGTAACTCCAATTCTGAGGTCAGCTTTTCTTTGGGAATTTCCTAAGGAGACACTCTTTCTTCGGGATGATTCAGGAGAGTTTCGGGAGCGGGGCCTCCCTGGGAAGTACGTCCCTCGTCATCCAAGTCCCAACAAAATCAAAGCGGGCATTCTCATGTCCCGTGCTGACGAATTTCTGCATTTGGGGAATCTTGATAAATGCAGGTACTGGACAGAAAAGGCAAATGAGATGCTTCGACGAGACGGCATCAATGGAGGATGGCAAGCACCAACAAGTTTGGAAATCGACGACGTGATGAAGGCTGGAGTCTAAAAAGTTGAACCCACGTAACGGCAAACGAAAATACTTAAAGAATTGAGGACAAAAATGAGGTGTCCGGAGATTGATTACGATGCTGAGGAGGAATTCCTCTTTGCGTATGAGGTCCTGCACGAAGGAAGAGTCATTGCCAGTGCGTCACAAAACATCATCCGCCACATCAGAGCGGAAATAACAATGATTGTGACACCCTAAAACTTGTGCTGAGTAGAGCGGGAATGATCCCTCCCCAGGGATTGTCCGTACGGCAGACGGTCACACAGGTCTGAAATGCGTCCGTAGTTGACGCACGCTCCGATAGGAGCAAAGGAAATCCACTGCGGTCAGATCGCCTCAGAATGAGGCTGACAAGGCAATTGCCGTAAAGGCAGTGGATTAATCCGCTTACGTGGCGAAAGCCCACGTGAGGCGGAGTCAATTGATCCCCGCAAACTCAAGTGAGCAGAGCGGGGAACATGCCTTCCGCAAGGTACAATCCCTTGCGGGAGGTCATTTTAAGACGTATGAGCACGATGAGATGATTGACACTGATATGAGATTCACAATGGGCGATCTCGATGAATTCGGCATAGGAGATTTGTTTGAAATTAGTCTTCAACGGGGGTTGATAGAAGTTGAACAGGAGATGAAATTAATCATTCTCGCTGACCAAGAAGAGCAGGAAGAGTGCTTCACTGATTTGACTGACTAACCATGCTCTACGACACCCAAATTGGGACTGCAGCCACGTGTACAGAAAAGATGATCCGCCGATTTGAAGAATAACAGGTGAATCCATCATGATTGTAGTAGGAAAGAAGGCACCAGATTTCACACTTCCTGCATCAACAGGCGAGAAAATCAGGCTGTCAGGATTTCAGGGGCAAAATGGAAAGAACGTCGTTCTGTATTTCTACCCGAGAGACAATACACCCGGCTGCACGACCGAGGCCTGTGATTTCCGCGACAACATCGCTCGGCTGCAGGCGGCTGACACTATTGTACTGGGGATCAGCTGCGATTCGCTGAAATCTCACGAGAAGTTCGTTGAGAAGTTTTCGCTGCCGTTCCCGCTTCTCTCGGACGAAGATCACGCCATTGCCGAGAAGTATGGGGTCTGGGTCGAAAAGAAGAATTACGGAAAAACCTACATGGGCCTTCAGCGGTCCACATTTCTCATCGGGAAAGATGGCAAAGTCAAAGCTGTCTGGCCGAACGTGAAAGTGAAAGGACACGTCGACGCCGTGGCCGAAGCAATCGAGAACCTTTCAGACGAGGCCTAAGCAAGAAGCGGTAACACGTCTCGATATCAGGCGAGCAGGGCCGCGAGCAGGCCAGACAGGACGATTCCATCAAAGGTTCCGGCACCGCCGATCGAAACAACCGGGACCGGAACCTTGGTGATACTTTTCAAATGCAGCAGATCGGCCCCAACGATCGGCCCCACAACTCCGGCAACGAACGCTGTTGCGGCTCGTTGACCAGCATCGGCGTCAAGCGGCAACAGCACGACCCATGTCGCAACGACGCTTACTAATGGGGGAATGAAGACCGGAATCAGAATGCCCACGCCTTCAACCGGACGCGCCGCCCACCAGCAAACGGCAATGCTGATCGAGGTAACTAACAGCAGCCCCCAGAATGGCAATGCGTCATCGTCAAGAATTCGCAGCACTTGCATGATTGCCAGTAGCCCGGGGATCAGACAGCCCCCGACGTTCACTGCGATGAGAGTGTTATACTGAACTCGGCGGTACTTTTTGGCGCCGGACGATTCCAACGGGTCAAAGGGGGAATCGTCCAGTTCCAGTTCGTCTTTCTGAATGCGTCCGACAGGAATGTTGAAGAACGAACCGACGACGATTCCAATGACCGTCAGACTGGCACTGAACAAACTCAGCCCAATCCGTTCCAGCGCCGAGCGTGCAGTGTCGTACAATACGTACGGTAAGACGCAGAACAGGATCAGAAGCAAAAACAACGGCAGGCACCCGACAATAGGGTGAACTGTGCGAGTCGGACCGCCGATTTGATAGACTTGAAATGCCATTGAGTGCAATTCGAAATGGAATGTCGCGAAGGCAGACACTCGGGGACCAGACTACGTCCGACGAGCTTCCCTGACTCCAACAATGTGATCGTTCAAAATGATAGTTCAAACCGAGACACACCTGCGACACAGGTTCTTGCATCGCATGTGAATTATCAGTTCGAATTCTGCCTCTCCACACAGCCCAACGCGACCGGTTCAGTCTATCATGTGGCTGCGCAACAGCCTGCTCGACCGAAAAAGGACTGATCCCTGCGTGCCAGAAAAACGACACTCTTTCTGGAATTGCTCCAGCTGCTAAAATTTCCGTATGTCAAACAAAGATTACTATCAAGTTCTCGGGGTCCCTCGCACTGCATCCAGCGAAGAGATCCGCAAAGCCTTCAAAAAACTCGCCCGGGAAAATCACCCCGATGCGAAGAAGGATGACCCTGCAGCCGCAGAGCGGTTCAAGGAAGCCGCTGAAGCCTATGATGTGCTTGGCGACGAGGACAAACGAAAGAAGTACGATCAGTTTGGACAGAACTGGAAACATGTCAAGGAAGGCCAAAACCCATTCGGGACAGGGGCTCGCGGGAATCCCTTTCGAGATGGAGGCCCCGTCGACGTCGATCTGCGTGATCTGTTCGGTAATCAAGGTGCCGTCGACCTGGAACAGCTCTTTGGCGGGATGTTCGGTGGGGGCGGTCGTGGACGGGGGCGAGCACCACAACCGCAGCGGGGCGAAGACGTTAACGCAACGATCACGGTGCCATTTCACACCGCTGCATTGGGCGGCACCTATGACGTGACCATCGATGGTCATAAAAAATCCGAAGTTCTAACGGTGAAGATCCCGGCTGGAATCGAAGACGGTCAGGCGATTCGTCTTTCAGGACAAGGTCAGGCAGGGGACCACGGGGGAACTGCTGGCGACCTGAAACTGACGGTGCGCGTTGCTCAACACCCTTACTTCCGCAGAGAAGGACGCAACCTTCTGGTCGATGTGCCGGTCACTCTCACCGAGGCTGCTCTTGGGACTAAAATTGACGTGCCGACACTGCATGATGGTGTGGTGACAATGACGTTGCCTGCTGGGACGTCGTCAGGTGCCAAGTTACGCCTGAAGGGCAAGGGCATCGCTCCGGCTCGCGGAGGAAATGCTGGCGATGAATTCGTTGTGATCAAGATCGTCACGCCAAAGGGACTCGACGACGAATCGAAAGCGCTCCTGGAAGAGTTCGCCGAACGGAATCCACAAGCGCCTCGTGATGGCTTGTGGTAACGCCCGCGTTCAAATGTCCTGATTGCTTCACCTGATTACGTCACATGATCAGGGATTCGCAGAAACAAAAAAACGCCCCTTGTTCACAATTGGAACAAGGGGCGTTTTTGATAGACGTTACTTTGATGCCGCACCGGATTTCATCACGGCAGTGATGCCATCACAGATACTGGCTTCACCCACCGGGAAGTTATTTCTGGCGGGCAACTGTCGAAACAACTGCAGCAGAGGTTTCTTCTGAACGGCGTTTCAGCATGGCGATGCCGAGTGGGCTGAACAGCAATGCACTGTAGCCGACTGTTGAAATCAAAGCGTTCTTATAGAACGGAATAGCAGCGAGATAAGCGGTCTGCAAACCGGCCAGAGTCTTTGGATAATTAATCCAGGTATCGAATGCCCAGACACCGAAGTTGCTGATCGCGAAGAAAACTGTCGGAGCTACGACGCATGAAACGGCAATAGTACCGACATTTCGTGAACGTCGAACCAGCAGACCGGATCCACAAGCGAGAAGCAACCCGAGATAGTTCATGAACTGACCGGGATACATTGCATAAGCCAAACCGTCTCGCATCCCGTATTTCAGCCCGGACAACACCCCGATCAGAATGTCTCCGATAACCCAGGCGGCCAGCGGCACCAGCACACCAACGCTCATCTTACGGAAGAGAGCAACTCCGAAGATTCCCACCGCAAAAAACGGTGTAAATGTCCACGGGTAAGTCGTTTCTGACTGAATGTCCATCCCAAAGTGCATCAGCACGAAAGGAAGAATCTTGACGAGAAGGCAGAGACCGAACAGGGAGGCCAGAAAGGTTTTGTTAGGCTGATACATTTTTTCTTCGCGAGTAAAAATGGTGAATCTCGCCGTGTTAACACATTCAATGACACCAGTCCAGACAGGAGCGGCGGAACCCCTCTGTTTTACCCAGTTCTCAAGTGCGATTCGACACGATAAGATAATATATCCGGATTTCGAATGATTGCGATTCGAAAAATGGCACTGATTCCGGTTCCGAGGTCCACCCAGTTGCGTCGCTTGGGAAGACACAACACGAAGGAACAGGTGTCTCACCGGCTTAGCGACTTCCTGCTTGTCGATCAGGAGTCTGTTGCGATTCCATTGATCAAATTGATTCGGTAGTCATGGCACGTGTCGTTCTGGCAATGAGTGGAGGAGTGGACAGCTCCGCATCCGCATGGCTTCTGAAAGAGCAGGGGCACGAAGTCATCGGGCTGTTCATGCGCTCCGGTGTGCACGAACCGGAAGTCTGTTCGACAAT
Organism: Planctomicrobium limosum; assembly: GCF_051465645.1. Classification (GTDB taxonomy): domain Bacteria; phylum Planctomycetota; class Planctomycetia; order Planctomycetales; family Planctomycetaceae; genus Planctomicrobium. The sequence goes on from NZ_CP195790.1 coordinate 3,791,140, forward strand.
ACCGTCTCTGCTTCCCATTGTGAATTCGAAGTCGCACAAGCAGGGGTGCTGCAGTGTCTCCGACGCCGCGGATGCGAGACGCGTTGCTGACGCGCTCGACATCAACTTCCACGCGTTGAATTTCAGTGAAGCCTTCGAACAGATCAAGGATTATTTCGCCGACGAGTATCTTGCCGGGCGCACGCCCAATCCCTGTGTGATGTGCAACGTCTGGTTGAAGTTCGGCAAGCTCTGGGATTTCGCAGAACAAGTCGGAGCCGAATACATCGCGACCGGCCACTATGCTCAATTAAGAACCGTCCCCGGTGAATCGCGGCCCGGGCTGTATCGCGGTCTGGATGGCGGGAAAGATCAGTCTTACGTGCTGTTTGGAATTCGACCTGATCTCCTCGACAAAATTCTCTTTCCGGTCGGGGGATACCAGAAGGAAGAACTTCGCGAACTCGCACGACGGGCCGGAATTCGCACCGCAGACAAACCTGACAGTCAGGAAATCTGCTTCATTCCAGACAATGATTATGGGCGGTTCCTGCACGATTATCGCGGCCCCCAAGAGACGGCAGGGGAACTCGTCGACACCGCAGGAAACGTGGTCGGCCAGCATCAGGGCTATCAGCACTTCACCATCGGACAACGCCGAGGACTCGGGGTCACGTTTGGCGAGCCCCGATTCGTAGTTCGCATCGAACCAGAATCACGTCGCGTCGTGCTGGGAACGAAAGAGGACCTTGGACGCTACACGCTGGAGGCAAATCGCCTGAATTGGCTTGCCGAAGGATTAACGTTTCCACTGCGAGCGACGGCACAGATTCGGTATCAGCAGACGCCTGGACCATGCGAAGTCACTTTGACTGACGATGATCGAATGCTCGTCACCTTCGACACTCCTCAGTTCGGAGTCGCTCCCGGTCAGGCAGTTGCCATCTACGATCACGACCGAATTCTCGGAGGCGGCTGGATTCTATAGGCCCTCGCCAGAAACAGCAGCGGTCCGTAACTACGAGCGCCGGCTCGAACTACTCCATCGTTTGGACGGCACCGGTATTCGGTTCTGCAAGGAGCACGAGTTCCGCCAATGGAACGCCCCCCCGTTTGAACTCTGCCAGCATCTTCGTTCCCGGTTGCTTGTTGATCAGAGAATCCCACGGGTCTGCCAGACGCCGCACAAACAGAACGTATCGCGGAGGATCAGCCGCCTTGTCGTCAAATGGCACAATCTTCAAGTCAGGCCGGTGCCGTAACCACGACTGTTTCTGTGTCCCGTCGAGATAAATCGGATGTAACACAGGGGCGATTCCAACCGTTGCCCCCTCTGGCAGTTGATCACTGATTTCTCTTAGAAACTGCGGAGCGAGGCTGTCTCCCCAATACGTTGGTTCCATGCCAAGGCGGGTGGCTCCACTCACGCCTCCGACCAGCCCATTGTAGTAGCTCAACTGACAAGGATGCATGGAAACGAGTTGCCACGCCGGAAATGCAAAACAGGCAACGAGAGTCATTATCCCTGCAGCCAGATGAACTCGCTTTTGCAAGAGATCAAATATTCTCCCAGCCGCGATTCCAACCCAGACCGAGAACAGGGGCCAGATCATTAAGAACAGGCGTTCTCCGTCATAAACCGCGACACCGGGAATTGCAAAGACGACCAGCGGAAGCAAAACAGCAGCAGCGAGCAATCGATTTTCACGAAGCGACAGTCCTCGATATTCCTGATCGGCACTGCGTCTGGAGAGTGTGGTTCCGAACAACCCCAGGAACAGGATTGGAATCGGCGTTGTCACCAAAAACATCACGAACGGGTAATGCCAGGGAACAGCTTTATCTGCATACCGTTGGCCGAAGTAGTAACAATAGAGTGTGACTCGATCTGTTGCTTGCGAGAAGTATTGAACAAACCGACCAATCGGGTCCGCCCAGAGCCATGGCCACCCTGCCAGAAACACAATGAAGGAAGTGACCGCCAGAACGACGAGCGCGGTGATCCCATTCTTCTTCCAATGCCAGAGAATCCAAACCGTCAAAACCGGGGGCAGGAAGATCGCTTGAATTTTGGTGAGTAATGCCAGCCCAAGAAGGATTCCCGGAACGATTCCATCACGTCCGGTCAACTTCTCTTTTGAAGACAGCAACATCGCTGTCCCCAGAATGCAACCGGCATATGTCAGATTCACCATCGTTTCCACGGATGCCAGATGGGCATGCCCAAAAACTCGCGGGGTGAACCAGAGAGCAATCCCCGCGGCAATACCGGAGACGATCCCGGCGCGCGTTGTTGTGAACCAGGTCACCAACCCGATCAGCAGACCGAAAACACAGGCCGTTCCGACTCGGGCATACGTTATTATATAGAGAGAGTCTTGATTCGTGCCCCAAAGTCGGCCAAGGACTGCATTAGCCGCAGCTCCGGGAAGTCGCCCTAACGGGGGATAATCAGGATGGTACTCAGGCGTATTGAAGATGTCATAATAGGTGCCGGGGTGCAGCATCCCGATGCCGGTTCGTAAGGCGAGTTCGACAAAGAAGACGCCTCCTTCGACATTCAGGCTTTCGTCGAAGGTCAAGCCGGGGCCGTCTGCGGACCAACTGAGATCGTCCGCCAGATCAATTGTGGTCAAAACAGAAACGGCCGCAGCGATCGCGAGTAGCAACGCTGGGCCGATTTGATGCAAACTGAATTTCTTCATGGCTAAAACGCACGAAGCGACCCCTTTAACAGAGGTCGCTTCGTGCTTTGTTGTCGAGCCGCTCATCAGCGAATCCGGTCAACTGTCGTAGGTGACGTTACCCGGTTTGGCCGGGCTGTGTGACATGTTTGTTGTCAGACGTTACTCAACCTACCTGCAATTGCAATCAGTCTCAATGCTTTGCGGCCGAACGCGTCAATCATGATGTTCCCCAACACCTGATTGAGATGGACCCACGTGTTCGAATTGCATTACTTGAAACAGAACACTTTTGCCTGAAGGTCAATTGGCAATTGACGACATCAATCACACAGCCTTCGGGATATCAACTGCTGCAGAACAACAGATCGATTCCGTTCCGAAGCTCGCGACACCTGATGGTGATGTGCGGGCAATCCGCAATCATTAGGCCAGCGTCTTACGACGGCTGACGAGCGTCCTGATCCGTTCTGCGAGCAGAGCTGCATCGAACGGTTTTCGGAACGTTTCGTTGAAAATCGTGCGGTCAAAACCACTTGCCGTATCGTCGTCGCTCAAAAGAGCAATCAGAACGGTATCGGTATAGTCGTTGTTGCGACGCAGATTTTGCGCGATCATCAGGCTCTCGTTACGTCCCATTGCGAAGTCAATGACCACGCAATCTGGATGCAACGATTCCGCTTGGATTCCAGCCTCGAAACCGCTGGCCGCGAGTTCGATTTTGAAATCCTCAATGGGCAGGACTCCTTCGAGTCCTGACCGCACAACGCCGTCAACTCCGACGAGCAAGAGTTTCCCCATTGCTTCGTCTTCGAGTTCTCCCAATGGCATGCCGTGTTCCTTTAGGAACCGAATCAAATGCTCACGGGGAATTCTGCGGTCCTGGGAACCGGGAATCCGGTATCCACGGAGTCTGCCAGAATCGAACCACTTGCTGACGGTGCGTGGTGCAACTTTACAAATTTTGGCGACTTGACCAGTAGTGAAGATCGTCCTCATTGCGGGCTCTCCAATCACAATCTGTCTGGGCAGGAGCTGTCTTAGCTCCAGATCTTCACCCCAAATTCGACAACATGGCCGGCTCTCCTAGCCCGTGGGTCCATGGCAACTGCCAGCGTCGTCTTTGGGGTCATCTCAGGAAATGGAAATTTGTCGACACATCCACGATTGGGCCGGAATCGGTCTGTGGTCAGCAGAAACGAAATCCGTGATGCATCGCAGGTGTCGCCGAAGTGGGAGCCCACGTAATTCAAATGAGGAACGCATTCCCCGTCTGAATTCGTTTCTCTTCAGCACGTCGTCCAAGATGGTCAGACCATCATTCCGTTTGAACCGTGAAAATTCTGACACCAGTTGAATCATCGACGAGTTGTCTTTGATTAATCCTGGCACAGTCACTTCACCTGTTCAGTCACGTAGGACGCAGTCTTAATGAGTCACACATTAGATCTGGTCAGAAGATGGTTACGGCATTCTGCCGCAGCCATCTGCCCCCCCCAAGTCTCAAGCATGAACCCCCCTGGATCGTCGTAATCAAGCGAACTGATACGCACTGTGCGATCAGTGGGAATGGCGTTCCCGATTCGTTTGATTCGAACCATCCGAACTTCAATTTCGGCGAATCCGGGTGTGCAACTTAAGTCTGTCTCGCCAGACAATGCTCGGAATCACCATGATTCATACTGTCAGCACGACAGGCCTTGCCGATTGCGACAACTGCAACAATTCTACTTCACTTTTCACAAATAGGACTTAAAAGGATTAGAAGAAACGGCGCCAATATCCGTAGCCAAAATCACACGCGTCAACTTTTTCGGAATATTCCACCTGGTTTACCCTGTTTTCTGTTGAACGGCGCTGTATAACTTGCCTATCCTCCCGGTTGACCCTAGATTCTTGTCAGAGACGGTGTCTACTGGGGGTGACACGTTGAGTGACGTTCCGTCTGGAACCACCTCAAGGTGCCCAGAGTTGTAAACTAATGCATTTGACAAATTTGCTCTATTCTTCCCATCCACACAGATCCGTTTGGGAAACGCGGCGGGTAGAGCCGCAGAGAGCTTTTGTCAGGGTTTGAAAAGCGATCTGACACAGGAGTATTCGTGATGAAGAATTTGTTGGCTTGTGCTGCTCTGTTTGCAGCTTCTGTCCTCGTTATGGGTCAATCAGCTGAAGCTGGCCGTCGTCACCATGGTTGCGGCGCTCCAGAACCAACATGCTGTGCACCAGCTCCAGTCTGTGCCGCTCCAGCTCCAAGCTGCTGCGCTCCAGAACCAAGCTGCTGCGAACCACGTCGTGAACGCGTTCGTCACGCTCGCGTTCGTTTGTTCCGTAAGCACCACCGCAACAACGATTGCTGTGCACCAGTAGCACCAGCTTGCGGCGCTCCAGTTTGTGCACCAGCATGTGCTCCAGCTGCTTGTGCTCCAGAATGTGCTGCTCCAGTCTGTGCACCAGCTGCATGTGCTCCAGAATGTGCCGCTCCAGCTCCAGCTTGTGCACCAGTCTGTGCACCAACCTGCGGCGCTCCAGTTGCTCACGAAGTTGCAGCTCCAGAAGCTCCAGCTGCACCAGCACCAGCTCCAGCTCCAGCTCCAGAAGCTGCTGCTCCAGCACCAGCACCAGCTCCAGCTCCAGCTAACTAATCAATTCAGCCTTCATGGCTGATTTGTTGGGTCAGGCTATTGTTGAGAATAAACGCCCGCCAAGACATTCTGTTTTGGCGGGCGTTTTCTATTTGGTCCTCGGAGCCGTTCTCAAACGCCTTGAGAGCTGGTCCGCACGCTCCCTGCCATTTCCGCCCCGGCAGAACATCTTCAATTGTTTTTTGTGAGCAATGACTTCAAAAAAGAAGCCGCTCCTGGCCGGCGATCATTTTTGATTCAATTTTCCTCAAATCGTTTTTCAACGTGCTTTCTTCAGATTTTTAAACAGTTTGTTCAAGATAGACATTCGCGAATGAGTCAATGTCAACTTCTTCGCTGAACGATTTCATCTTGACGGAAAATTCCAAATCTGCAAAAAATGCCGGTTGAGGTCGTCGCAATCTAAAGATTCTGGCACTGGACGCCGCGATGATCCTTCGATTCGAGTCGTTCTGGATTCCCCTCAAAGGGCAACGCAATGGAGTGCGATCACCTGAAACGTGTGATGCTTCTCGTCACATTTGCCATCAGTTCTTTTTCGGGCCCTCTCTTCGCGCAACAACCCGCCGCCCCAGTGACTGCCGGTCCCCATCAGGTCGGGCTGATCGACATGGCGTACGTTTTCAAAAACTACGAGAAGTTCCATTTCCTCTCGAACTCGCTCCAGCAGGAAATCGGGCAGATCGACGCCGAAGCGAAGTCGCGTATTGAAAGCATTCGGAAGATTGAGCAGCAACTCACCGGAAGTTCTGCACCCGGCAGTTCGTCCGAGGTTGGCAATCTGGAAGCAGAACTGCTCAAGGCTCGCACTGAAATGGAGACATTCAAGCTGGTCTCTCAGCGTGAGTTCATCAAGAAGGAAGCCGAGCTCTACAAGGCGATCTACCTCGAAGTCGATACCGCCGTTCAACAGTACGCTGCCTATTACAAGTACACGCTCGTATTGCGATTCAATCGGGCTGTTCTCAGCGATGACACAGCCGACCCTCAAGAGATCACCAATGGACTGAATCGTCAGGTCATCTACTTTCGCCCTCAGGATGACCTGACCGATCCGATTCTCAGCTACCTGAATTCGAACTGGCAGAAACAGCAAAACTCCCAGGAATCGCCGAATGTCGTCCCGGCAGGCAACAACAGCCCTGCCAATCAGCGTCCTGCCAACCAGAATCCAGCAGCGACTCAACCATCAACGGGGACCATCCGTTAGATGATTTTCATAAGTGTGTTGCCGGGGCAGGGGCTCCCGGTTTCCTGATTCATTTCCGCCTACACACTGTAGAGCAGACTGCTCCTCGTGGTTTGCTCTACAGTGTGTTTGTAAATCAACAGTGTCAATCAACAGTAACTCCGTGAGATCGACAGTGAACCCCCACAATCGCGGACGGGGTTCATTGAAGGACCGCCTTCGCTGATTCACACACCTGCCTAGTCATAACCAGTTGTTTCCCTGCCAGAACAGTTTGGGGCGACGGAATCCGATAGACCGAAATGGGGCTATCGTGAACAGAATGCGGATATCCCTGCCATGAGCCTCCTCAGACTTCGCTTCCAACAGACCATCGCCCGACCGGTGACCATCTCTGGCTTCGGCCTGTTCCATGGTGCTGACGTCGAAATGGAACTCTGTCCGGCTCCCTGCAATCATGGCATCGTCTTCGAACGCGTGGACCTCGTCGAACCGGTGCAGATTCCAGCGTTGATCGAATATGTCACCCCGCAGGAACGATGCACCGTCATCACCGCTCAAGGAACCAGCGTCGCCGTTATTGAACACGTGATGGCCGCTCTCGCTGGTTTGCAGATCGACAATTGCCTCGTGCGGATCAATGCACCTGAGCCTCCCATCTGCGATGGTTCTTCAAAGGCGTTTGTTGAAGCCATCCTCAAAGCAGGGATCGTCGTTCAGGACGAGAAGCAGCCTGCGCTTCAGGTCGATGCCACTTCTGTTCAAATCGAAACGGATCGAATCGGAGTCTCGGTTCAACCAACACGGGCTCTTGTCTATCAGATCGGCTTGATTCTGGATTACGGACCGGGGCCGATTCCTTTCCAGTCACTCAGTTTGACGATCACACCAGAAACATTTCAGAGCGAACTCGCCAACTGTCGGACATTTGTTCTGGAACATGAAGCAACCGCCCTTCGTAAACGAGGGATCGCACTGCGGGCGACTTCTCAGAATGCACTGGTCTTTGGTGAGCAGGGACTCATCGAAAACAAACTGCGATTCGACGACGAATGTGTTCGCCACAAGATTTTAGACTGTGTCGGTGACTTCGCTCTCATCGGTTGCGACCTGATCGGAAAGTTCGCCGCCAGTCGCTCTGGCCATCGGCTCAATCACGAAATCATTCGCCAGATTCGGGCACAACAACTCGCAGAACACTGTTCAGACAACACATAAGACGTCTTCACTCGATCGAATCTTGTGTAAGACTGAGACGCAAACACATACACACTGACATCGCTGCCGGACAGAATGCAGCGCTGCGATCATCCAATCGACCATTGGAAAAGGATTTCAACATGGTCTCTTCATCAGACAAACTTCGAGTCGCGGTCGTCGGCGTTGGCGCACTGGGACGTCATCACGCCCGCATTCTTTCACAGCAGCCAGACGTCGAACTCGTTGCCGTTTCAGACCCGAATCCGACACAAGGACAGGCAGTTGCGGAAAGTTGCAACTGCGAATGGACTGGAGATTACCGCACGCTCCTGCAAGAGATCGATGCTGTTTCGATCGTCGTCCCAACAAGTCTGCACCGCAGCATTGCAGAAGAATTCCTGTGCCGCAGCATTCCTGTCCTCGTCGAAAAGCCGCTAACGGCCAATGTCGAAGATGGTGCTGTGCTGGTTCGACTTGCAAGAGAACACAACGTCCCGTTGCAGGTCGGCCACATTGAGCGATTCAATCCAGCGTTTCAGGCCGCAGCGGAGCGCATTCGCCAACCGAAATACATTCGTTGCGAACGCGTCAGTCCTTATGCATTCCGTTCGATGGACATTGGTGCCGTCCATGACTTGATGATTCATGACATTGAGCTGACGCTGTCACTGGTCGGTGAGATGCCAGTAAAAGTCGACGCATTTGGGGTTTCACTTGTCGGGGGTCAGGAAGATTGCGTGCAGGCTCGCCTCGTCTTCCCCGGCGGATGTATCGCCGACATCGTCGCGAACCGTGTCGCACCGAAGTTTGTTCGAACAATGCAGTGCTGGTCAGAGACCGGATGCGTCAACGTCGACATGAGCGCCAGAACAGTCGAGTCATTCACTCCTGGCGAATCACTGCTGCGTGGTGAACTTCCATTCGAACTGGCGATTCAGCGTAAAGAAGAGATCGCAACGCTGAAGGCCGAGATCTTCACTCGATTTATTGAACAGGAAACCTTCAACGGGTCCGATGAAGACGCTCTGACTGCCGAACTGCGTTCGTTTCTGGATTGTATTCGCACTGGCCGACCTCCAGTGGTTAGCGGCCAGCAGGGACTCGCCGCACTGAAAGTCGCCGCGAAGATTCTGGAATCGGTGAGTCAGCACTCCTGGGACGGAGCATCATCAACTCGAATCGGCCCGAACGCGCTGATCGAGCATTATGCACCAACGAATGTCTTCTCTGCGGAGGCCGCATAGCAAAGAGTGAGATCACCAGAAGAGTTCACCTGGCTGAGTCGCAGCGGAATGAGAATCAAACATTCCACGCGGCTCCGCAAGGAGTTTTGTAAGGTGACTCAGTGACTTGTTTATTGGCCTGATTTGCGTTCGCCATGTCCCTTGTTATCCGGAAAAATCTCCTCGCCCATGAATGACGAAGCAGAATATGTCTGCCCCTATTGTGGTGAGGAAATCATCGTCCCGGTGGATCTCACCCAAGGGGAACATCAGGAATACGTTGAAGATTGCCCGGTCTGTTGCAGTCCCGTTGTGATTCGTCTGGAGATCCAGGAAGACGGCGGTTTCTCCTGCTCAGCTAGTCCGGAATTCTAGATTGATTCGATCACTCATCTGGCCGGACAACAGCCGTATCGTCAGGGAAAATGCTGATGCCTGTATGGCGAAAACGCTGCATCAATATCGGGTTTGCTCGCGTTCCATCAGTGCCGACTTGAGGCCAAAATTCAGACGATTTCCCCCGGTGAAAGCCCATTGCCGATGGCAGGAAGCAGCCGCTTCAGCTGGGAAATCGTTCTAAAGGCATTGTGGAGTGTGAGATCAGCCCATATTGATCACGCGGTCTCCGCTTTCGCCGGCATGAAATTCTAGGAAAATTTTCGATTTACATCCTTTCCGAACGTCACATGTTCGGGAACAATGCGCGATTCCGTATTGAAAGGCATCGTGACACCACCTGTCTCTTTGTTTTCACAAGAAGTCACTGCAGAAATGATTGATCCCGCCGCCTCCTGGTCTTTGGCTGATTCCGTCGACCTGTACGAAATTGATCGTTGGGGGAATGGCTTTTTTACCATCGGTAAAAATGGTCATGTTGAGGTTCGTCCATCACGCGATCCGAACCATTCAATCGACTTGAAAGAACTGGTCGAACGCATTCAGACCCGGGGTTTGAACCTGCCAGTGCTGCTGCGGTTCAACGGCATTCTGAAGGAACGTCTGCGCGAAATGCATGACACCTTCGCGAAGGCCATTAAGGACCATGATTACAAAGGGAATTACGCCTGCGTTTATCCCATCAAGGTGAATCAGCAGCGAGAAGTTGTTGAGAAGATCATCGAGTACGGCCGCGACTACGGCTTCGGGTTGGAAGCTGGCAGCAAGCCAGAGCTCCTCGCCGTGATTGCCATGGCTGAACCGCACATGCCGATCATCTGTAATGGATTCAAAGATGATGAATTCATTGAGATGGCAATGCTCGCCACCAAGATTGGCCGCACGGTCATCCCTGTGGTCGAGAAGTACTCCGAGCTCGAACGTATTCTTGCGTTCGCAAGCAAGGTCGGTGTGCGTCCCATGATCGGGATGCGCGTCAAACTGGCTGCTCGCGGGGCAGGGCGCTGGCAGTCATCAGGGGGCTATCGTTCCAAGTTCGGACTGACCGTCAGCGAAATCCTGAAGGGACTCGACCTGCTGGAAAGCAAGGGGATGGCGGACTGCTTCAAGCTCCTCCACTTCCACCTCGGCAGTCAGATCACCAATATTCGCCAGGTCAAAGTCGCGATCAACGAAGCGGTTCGGGTCTATGCCGATCTTCACCGTCGCGGAGCCGGATTGCAGTACCTCGACGTGGGCGGTGGACTGGGTGTGGACTACGACGGGTCCCAGACCAACTTCCAGTCGAGCATGAACTACACGCTGCAAGAGTACGCCAACGACGTTGTGCATCACACACAAACAGTTTGCGACGAAGCCGGTGTGCCCCATCCGAATCTGATTTCAGAAAGCGGCCGCGCTGTTGCAGCATTCCACAGTGTTCTGATCTTCGGCACACTCGGAGTCACGCACCAAGGCGAATTGTCAGAGCTGCCTGCCTCCATTCCGGAGAACTTTGAGCAACCATTGCATGATCTGTGGGGCACCTATCAAGGGGTCACTCCACGAAACGCACTGGAAAGCTACCACGATGCTCAGCAGTCGCTCGATATGAGTATGAGCCTGTTCAGCACTGGTTATCTGCCGATTGAGCAGCGTGTCCTTGCTGAGAATCTGTTCTTCGCGATCTGTCACAAGGTTCGGAAAGTGACAGAAGAACTGGAGTATGTTCCAGACGAATTGCAGGGACTCGACCGGATGCTGTCCGATCTGTTCTTCTGCAACTTCTCACTCTTCCAGTCGATGCCAGATAGCTGGGCCATCAAACAGTTGTTCCCGGTGATGCCGATTCACCGCCTGAGGGAGCAACCAACACGTCATGCCGTATTGTGCGACATCACCTGCGACTCAGACGGAAAGATCGACACATTCATCGATCGCCGTGATGTGAAGAAGACTCTGAAGCTCCACGAGTACAAGGACGAGCCATATTACCTGGGGGCCTTCCTCATTGGAGCCTATCAGGAAATTCTCGGTGACCTTCACAACCTGTTTGGTGACACCAACACTGTTCACGTCGATATCAAAGATGGCGAAGCAGTGCTGGAGACCATCATCAAAGGTGAAACGATTTACGAAGTTCTCGACTACGTGCAGTTCAAAGGGAAAGACCTGATGGACCGAGTGCAGGTCCACGTCGAAAATGCCGTAAGACAGGGACGCATCGACAACGCTCAAGCAGGTCACTTCGTCCAGACCTACGAAGAAAGCCTGATGGGCTACACTTATCTTGAAGGGGCACGAGACACCTAATTGCCGTCCGGAGTCCTGTCGAATGTCAGTCATAAGGGGAAGGCGAGAAATCGCCTTCCCCTTATCCTTTTTCAACCTCGTGGATTGACCATCGCAACGACGCACCAGCCTCACCGCAGCACTTCGTGTCGTACACGAACACACTAAAAAGCGACTGGAATGACGAGTCCGGCGACGAAATTTTGCATTTCAGGAACAGCTTGATCTGCGCTTCACCAGTTTAATTCATTGCCCCAATCGCATCCCGAACCGCCCTAAAGGCAAATCCTGCCGAGAAAAACGATGAAAATTGGCATTAGAGTTGCGACTCAGTCTCAATAGGGCCGTGATCGAATTCATACGTTGACACGGTTCAGAGCGAAAATTCTAATCGTTACCACTGGACGGTGCCGTCATAGGGACAGTGCCAATTCGTCGACTTGATCTGCCAGATCAGCTCTCTGGCAGTGGACTCCACCGTCGCGTCATCAACCGTTGAGACTGGGAGACTTGGATGAAGAAAATTGCTCCGGTGTTTGCGCTGTTCGCGCTCGCATCAATGATGTGCTTCTCTGCCCCACGGCAAGCAGACGCTCGTCCACCGTACCTGAAGATTTTCAAAGAAAAATACGATGAAATCGACGGGATCAAAGCGAAGACCGAAGAGCTGAAATGCGGCGTCTGTCACGGCGAAGGTGGCAAGAACAAGAAGGTCGTCAGTGACTACGGCAAGGCTGTCAGCGCTGCCCTTGGCGAAAAGAACGTCAAGAGCAACGAAAAGATCGCCGAAGGCTTGAAGAAAGCTGAATCAGCGAAGTCAGGCGAAGGCGAACTGACCTACGGCGAAATCCTGAAGTCAGGCAAATTGCCAAAGCTCGCTGAGTAATTCAAAGTTGACATCAACCCGATGTCGCTTTTCCAAAGAATGAGTGCGCGAGTTGGAACTTCGGTTCTAACTCGCGTTTCTTTTTTGGTGACTGCAAAAAAAGATTTGCTGCTGAGACGGCAGATCGCTTTTCATTCTGATCCAGTCCCTTCACTCGCACGGAGCTTGCCAACCTATCGCTCCGAATTCCCTGCACCGCGGTGGACAAAACTCCGGTGGGCTTCCCATTGGTGTCCCATCTCCTTTCGATTTTCGATACCATATTTCGGCTCACAAGTGATAAGCCGGGAATATGATTGAAGTGAATGACACGCGCGAAATCTGCGACTTGCCACTGTTCCACTCCACAATGAGTCGGTCAGTGGGCATCAGCATCTTGGCGCCGACGAGGAAACGTGTGAAAACTGATCGCACCAGTTGAGTCGTTTCAAATTGAATCAGCGGATCAATGCCGATCCAGTCCGAAGAAAGAATTCGATGTCAACGCCGGGTACAAAGCAGGAACTCAGAAAAGACCCGATTGTCGGTCGCTGGGTTATCATTGCGCCAGACCGTCTGAGTCGCCCACAAACACTGGCTCAAAATACCAACGACTTCGACGCGGACTCTTTCGACCCGTTTCTGGCCGGAAATGAAGACGCCACAACACCTGAGATTCTGGCGTATCGCGATGGTGGTGTCCCCAACGGACCGGGCTGGCGCGTGCGTGTGATCCCCAACAAATTCCCGGCCGTTCGAGTGGAAGGGAATCTCGAAAAACGTGGGGACGGCATTTATGACAAGATGAATGCCTTGGGTGCTCACGAAGTCATCGTGGAATGCCCTCACCGCGAAACCAACATGTCTCGTCTGTCTGTCGAGAACATCCAGGAAGTGCTCTGGGTCTATCGAGATCGCTTGGTCGACCTCAAACGCGATCACCGACTCGTTCACGGGTTGATCTTCAAAAATAAAGGCTCCCGTGCAGGAGCATCACTGGATCACTGCCATTCGCAATTGATCGTCACCCCGATCATTCCGATTACGATTCAGGAAGAGTTGGAAGGAGCCCGGGAGTTTTACAATTACCGCGGCCGCTGCATTTTCGAAGACATGATTCAACAGGAGCTGGCGACAGAAAAGCGGATTGTGCTCGAAACCGAGCATTTCGTCGTTTTTTGCCCTTTTGCCAGCAGATTCCCGTTCGAAACTTGGATTCTTCCTCGTCACCATTCCAGCCACTACGAAAACATCACCAAACCGATGATTGAAGATCTCGGTGTGGTAATGAAAACCGTCCTCTCCAAAATGGAGTTCGGTCTCGACGATCCGCCGTACAACTATGTCCTGCACACAGCGCCGTTCGCCACTCAGGATTTGCCCCACTTCCGGTGGCACATTGAGATTTTCCCGCAATTAAGCCGAGTGGCCGGATTCGAATGGGGAAGTGGATTTTACATCAACCCTGTTGCACCAGAAGATGCGGCGGCATTTTTGCGAAGTGTCGAAATTGAATAGGCCCTGACGACGAGCGTGACTTCTGGCAGGCAGCTGAATGATTTCATCTGTTGAAGCGGTCGCAACGGAGCAAAATGAATCAGTGAAAGCTCCGGGAACTCCCTGACTCTCACTGAATGATCTTTTCCGTTTCCGACATCCACAGTTTCTTGCATCCACAGTCAAAATGCTGGATTCTATACTTCTTGCGGGTTCCCGATTGAGCACGTGACTTGACGTCGATGTCCCCACTTCGATGCAACCACGGAAATCAACTGAACCTCCATGAAGACCAGCGTATCACCACTCCCAACAGGCAGTCATCACTCCAGCATTCGCTGAGCACGAATACTGAGGTCACTCTGCCGGGAACACGCAGCGTTGCCTGCGTTTGAATTTGTTATACATCAGACGCTCTGGCGTCATTGAACTTTATACGGAACCTCTGGTTCCTGGTGTCATTATGATTTGCGTCACACTCGGACGAACCCGCCATAAAATGATGCTGGAGGACCACCTCACTCTGGCACACCGGGGCGCCGAACTCGTTGAATTGCGCATCGACTGGATCTCCCGTACGCCTCGACTTGCAGACCTGCTGCGGAACCGGCCAACGGCAACCGTTCTGACCTGCCGTCGCCCTGCCGATGGTGGACAGTTCAGCGGGACAGAAGAACAACGCCAGACATTGCTGCGAGAGGGGATCGTCGCCGGCGTTGAATATGTCGACCTCGAAGAAGACGTCGCCAAGACAATTCGACGATATGGCAAAACCAAGCGAATCATCAGCTACCACAACTTCTCAGAGACTCCGAACGATATCGAAGAGATCCATGAGCGGTTGTCGAAGCTCGATGCGGACGTCGTGAAGGTTGTCACGATGGCGAATTCGCCAGCCGACAACGTGCGTATGCTGAATCTCTGCAAGAATGCAAAGATTCCAACGGTCGCATTCTGCATGGGCGAATTCGGTATCATCAGCCGAATCCTCTGTGGAAAATTCGGTGCGCCGTTCACCTATTGCACGTTCAGCAAAGACCGCGTCATGGCACCCGGTCAGTTGCCATTCGACGAGATGAAGCGACTCTACCGCTTCGACGAGATTAACTCAGAGACAGCCGTCTTCGGAGTTCTCGGCGATCCAGTCGGTCACAGCTGGAGTCCGCTTTTACACAATGCTGCATTCAAACGATCGAAGCTGAATGCGGTGTACCTCCCGTTGCGCGTCCCGCCAGAGCTGTTTGAAGAAACCCTGAAGGCCTACGACACGATCGGGCTGCGTGGATACAGCGTCACAATTCCTCACAAGGAAGCCGCGCTGAAATACGCCCAGCGAACCGACGAAGCCTCTAAAGCCATCGGTGCAGCAAACACGTTGTTCAAAGATGCTCAGGGGCGATGGTGTGCCGCCAACACCGACCTGCCAGCAGCATTGGAGAGTGTCCAGCTCGGGTTGAACTCGAAGTCAGACAGCTCCATGAACGGCAAACGGGTTCTCATTCTCGGAGCAGGTGGAGCCGCTCGGGCGATCGCATTGGGGGCCGCACAGGCTGGCGGCAATATCATGATCTCCAATCGTTCGAAAGAACGAGGGATGAAACTGGCCGACGAATTGAAATGCCAGTTCGTCACCTGGGCGAACCGCGGTGCTCAGGCGTCAGATATCATCATCAACTGCACTCCGATCGGGATGTTCCCGGAGATGAACCAGACGCCGTACGAGCAGTACTGGTTCCGTGATGGAACAGTCGTTTTCGACACGATCTACAATCCTGAGAATACGATGTTCCTGAAGGAAGCCCGGGAGCATCGGTGCATCACCGTCAGCGGAATTGAAATGTTCATTCGGCAGGCGGCCAGACAATTCAAGTATTTCACAGGTCGCGAGATCTCTCTCGATGACATGCGAACAACCCTGCGACGTGGGATTTCTCCGGTTCGGGTGAGAACGGAAACCGGACATGCTTCGCCAGCCGAAGCGACATCATCCACAGCGAACAGTTCGCCGGAGTCATCGCCTGCAACTGAAGTTCAGGACGATTCAGATAACGATTGAGGCGTCGAATTGAGTTCGCCAACCGGCAAGACAGAGGTTTACGCTGGATGATCGAGAAACTCGATTCCAGCCGAGGAAAGGTGTCAGAGTGCTTCCATGACGATCGCGCAGGCAGAAGAACTGAAGCGGGAATGGACCGATCGTTATGTCGTCGTGCGTGAAGGAGTTCCTGAACTGCGCCGCTTCGCCGGCCGGACAGGACAAGTCAAAACGATCAACATGAACTGTCGGGCTCTCGTCCAGTTCGATGGCTCAGTCGACATCAGCTGGTACGACATCGATCCCGGGTTTCTGATTCCGGTCGAAGCACCAATCAAGAAGGCAGTGGTCGCTCACAAGGCAGACGCCGCTTCCACTTCGACACCAGCAGCCAAATCGCCGGAAGCGCCAGCCCCAGCAAAGAAGCTTTCACCACTGGAGATGGCACGCCAACAGGGCGCCGCCAAAGCTCAGGAACAGTCTGCGCCTCCAGCAGAAGAGAAGAAGCTTTCACCGCTGGAACAAGCAAGACTGCAAGGCGCCCAGAAGAAAGCAGAACCGGCTGCTGAGCCTGAGAAAAAGCTTTCACCAATTGAGATCGCACGCCAACAAGGCGCAGCCAAAGCGAAAGAACAGGCCGCTCCACCTACCGAAGAGAAGAAGCTTTCACCGCTGGAACAAGCAAGACTGAAAGGCGCCCAGAAGAAAGCAGAAGCGGCTGCTGAACCTGAGAAGAAGCTTTCACCAATTGAGATCGCACGCCAGCAAGGCGCCGCCAAAGCGAAAGAGCAAACTGCCCCTCCAGCTGAAGAAAAGAAACTCTCACCACTGGAACAGGCACGATTGCAAGGAGCCGCGAAGAAAGCAGAGCCAGCCGCCGAGCCTGAGAAGAAGCTGTCCCCATTAGAACTCGCACGCCAGCAAGGCGCCGCCAAAGCGAAAGAACAAGCTGCTCCGCCAGCAGAAGAGAAGAAGCTCTCGCCACTGGAACAGGCAAGATTGCAAGGAGCTGCGAAAAAAGCGGAACCAGCCGCCGAGCCTGAGAAGAAGCTGTCCCCGTTAGAACTCGCACGTCAGCAAGGCGCCGCCAAAGCGAAAGAACAAGCTGCCCCTCCAGCGGAAGAGAAGAAGCTCTCACCACTGGAACAGGCAAGACTGCAAGGGGCAGCGAAGAAAGCGGAACCAGCTGCAGAACCTGAGAAGAAGCTGTCCCCATTAGAGCTCGCACGCCAGCAAGGTGCAGCAAAGAAACCTCCTGCAGCAGACGAGACCTCGTCGCCACCTGAGAGCTGATGCTCAACTGATGATGACAGTGTCTGCTTTGATACTCAGTCATAACCTGATCCCCAAGTCCCGGAATGGAGTCACTGCCCGATGAGTCAATTGCCTGCGGCCTATTCAAAACTCGTTGACGAACTCAGGGAACAGGCGGTATTGCGGTCATGTGCTGCATTGCTGGGATGGGACGAGCAGACCAACCTGCCTGTTCACGGTGCAGAACACCGTGCCAATCAGCTCGCACTCCTTGCAGGTATGTGTCACGAGAAGTACACACATCCCAAGATCAAAGACCTGCTTGAGGAGCTGACAGACGATGCAGCCTTGGGCGGAACCGATTCTGTTGAAGCAGCGAATGTACGCGAAGCACGTCGGAACTATGAGAAGTCAACAAAGCTCCCTCGGCGACTTGTTGAAGAACTCTCTCGTGTTTCCACGCTCGCGCAGCAAGCATGGATTGAAGCCAGACAGCAAAGCGACTTCGACAAGTTTGAACCATGGCTGACCAAGATGGTCGAGCTGAAGCGGGAAGAAGCGGATGCACAAGGAAGCGCAAGCGGCATTCGCTACGACGCTCTGCTGGATGACTACGAACCAGGTGCGACCGCCGAGCAATTGAACGCAGTCTTCACCCCGTTGCGAGAGCATCTGGTGGAGCTGGTCGCCGCGATTCGCGATTCCGGGATTCACCCTGACATCTCCATTCTCGAACGGCAGTATCCTGTTGATGTTCAGAAAAACTTGAGTATCGAAGCCGCCAAGCTGATCGGCTTCAATTTCGATGCCGGTCGGCTGGATATCGCGGCTCACCCATTCTGCTCCGGGATCGGGCCTGGCGATTGCCGATTAACGACCAGATACAATGAGCATCACTTCTCAGGTGCTTTGTTCGGCACACTGCACGAAGCTGGTCACGGAATCTATGAACAGGGGCTTCCAACCGAAGCCTTCGGATTAAGTGCCGGTGATTCCTGTTCGCTCGGCATTCATGAATCTCAATCACGCATGTGGGAGAACCTTGTCGGCCGCAGTCACGCGTTCTGGGAATTCTTCTATCCACGCACGCAACAAGCGTTCCCGGCCGCCTTGCAGAACGTCTCGCTTGAGCAGTTCTATCAGGTGATCAACGATGTTCGCCCCAGCTGGATTCGCGTCGAAGCAGACGAGGTGACGTATAACCTGCACATCATGCTGCGATTCGAGATTGAACAGGCTTTGATCTCAGGGAGCGTCGCGGCCAAAGATGTCCCTGATGTCTGGAACGATGCCTTCACCAGCTACTTCGGAATGACTCCGACATCCGCCTCGCAGGGATGCCTACAGGATGTTCACTGGAGTGCCGGGCTGTTCGGATACTTCCCGACTTACTCCCTGGGGAATATGTACGCGAGCCAGTTCTTCGAAAAAGCGAATACGGACCTCGGCGATCTCCATGACATGTTCCGCAAAGGAGAATTTCGGCCACTGAAAGACTGGCTGCAAGCGAACATTCATTCTCACGGACGCCGGTATTCCGCTCCAAAACTGGTTGAAGTTGTCACCGGGCAACCACTCAGTTCAGAGCCGCTGCTGCGTCATCTCAAAGCAAAGTTCGGTGGGATTTATCAACTCTAAATCAAGTTGGCCTCACACGTGGCGTCGCGGCCGCCTTCTCCATAAGAGGAGCGACTGAGTTCCACGTGCCGGGAACGCCACACGATTTCGAGAAGTGCTCTGAGCAGATGAACTCGATTCTGCCTGACAGAGTTCTCGTGACTCAAAACAGAAAGAGCCGCACGACGATTCGCGCGGCTCTTTTTCGTTTCGAGATCACCAGTGACGACAGTCAGTGTTAACAGGCCAACATCAACTGGCCGCGTGAACTGGCCGAATTACAGCCATCCGGCGAAACTGCCAATAATCGTGAAGATCGCCAGAGCGAGCACATACCAGCCGAACCAGACCAGCTTTCTCGCTGCAACCACTCGCAATAGCCCTTTCAACGCAATGACGCCGACAACAAAGGCGACGAACATTCCAATCGCCAGATTTCCAAAGTCGATCGTCATTGGAGGTTTGTCGAACAGCAGTTCTTTCATGACCGCCCCTGCAATGGCAGGCACAGCGATGTAGAAGGAAAAATTGGCTGCAGCATCCCGACGCACACCTAACAGCAAGGCTGCCACGATCGTGCTTCCAGATCGGGAAACGCCTGGCAATGGAGCAAGTGCCTGCAGGCAGCCAATGAAAAAGGCATCACGAATACTGATCTCCTGCATCGTCCTGTTGCCGTTATCGATCCGAGGAGTCAGGAACAGGAGCCCGGCTGTGTAGAGCAACCCGATCCCTGCAATGAACGAGGAGTTCGACGCTTCTTTAAACACTTTCCCGAACAGCAGCGCGGCAATCACAACCGGAAGCGTGGCGACGATGATCGCCAGCACAAGCTTCGGTTGCTTGAACGCCGGAATGATGTCCTTGCGGTACACAAGCAAGATGGACATCAACGTTCCGAAGTGCAGGGCGATGTTCAGAGACAAGTTCTCTGTGTTATGCCCCAACAGGGATTCGACAATGACGAGATGACCATCGGAGCTGATGGGCAGAAACTCAGAAATCCCCTGCACAATGCCCAGGAGGATAATTTCCCACAAGCTCATATCATTCCACCTTTATCAATCCACATCCGATTCAGACAATTAAACATCGCCGCAGCAGCAGCGTTTCTGTTCGCTTCCAGAGACCTCTCGACGGCTGGGCTCTCTCGCGGAATCGATGGCAGCGAATACGCACAACTCTTGTGATCAAAGGAACAACGGCGTTCTGTTCACCAGAATGAAACGACTTGATCCGCCTTACATCGCAGAGAACCTTAATCAAACTCCCGGAAGTGCCGCCAGACGGATTCTTGCATCGGCATTCATCAAAGCGATGACTTGCATTTGACATCCGTCGAATCCGCCTTAGCATTTTACGAATTACGAATCAGGTGCCGAAGAGAGTGTCTCTCAACGGAGAATAGGGAAGACGGTGTGAATCCGTCGCGGTCCCGCCGCTGTAATTGGGGACAATTCACGCAAAGGCCACTGTACGACACGTTTGTACGGGAAGGCGCGTGAACTGGAAGATCCAAGAGCCAGAAGACCTGCCTGCTGTTCGTTCCACATGATCGCTTGGTCAATTGCGCGATCTGAATTGAAATCAGATCACGCCGACCGCTGGCAACGAGGAATTGTCATGAAGTATGCAACGTGCGCAGAGAATGCGTCCCTGACTCTCCGTCGAGATCCGTCTGACCTGATCAGGAGAATCACAGCAGACGCTTCCCCCATCTATTTGCGCCGCTCGACTCGAAGATCAGGATTTACCCTGATTGAACTACTGGTGGTGATCGCCATCATCGCCATTCTGGTTTCGCTGTTACTGCCAGCCGTCCAACAGGCACGAGAAGCCGCTCGCCGAACAGAGTGCCGCAATCGCTTGAAGCAAATTGTGCTTGCAATGCACAACTACGCCGACGTCCACCGCGAGATGCTGGTTCCGTATGTCGTTGAAGACACGAAGCGATTGCCTGGTTTGCTCACCTATGCCGATGTTGGAACCGCCCAATTCTGGTTTGGCGTGGTGAACTATGACGAACCGGACAGGAACAAACAGCTTGAATACCACAAAGGACCATTGGCTCCTTACATCGAAGCAAGCTATGCCAGCTTCCAGTGCCCCAACTTTGGGCCAGAGCAGATGGGTGAAGTCCGTTTCGGAAAACCAGCTTCAGGTTTCGGATATAACGGAAACTACCTCTCACGTGGAGCAGGTGTGGACTACGATGCTTACCCTCACGTCTACAGCAAACTTCCACTCGCGAAACGCTTCCGCGATGTGACTTCCATGTCACAAACCATCGCTTTTGCAGACTCAGCACAGCTCGCCTGCGTCGACTGGCCAGGTTGCACTCAGAATAATCTCAAAGAGATCTGGCTACTGGGTACCCCGAGCGACTACCCGAACGCCTGGGCCTCGCCGATGCCAAGCATCCATTTTCGCCACTCAGGTTCCGCAAACGTCGCCTTCCTTGATGGACACGTGGAAACCTGGGGGTTCGGCTGGAAGGAACCCGGCTCAGGAAATGTGGAGCGAATGCAGAGGGAACGGCTGGGCTTTATTGGGAACAGTCTGCAAGACCCACTGAAATGCGACGAATGGTATGACCTCGACTAGGCCAGTTCGGTCTCTCAGGTGGCCATGCCGCAGCTGACTTCCAGTGAAGTCGCTGCGGCATATCTTCTCGTTGCCTCGAATCCATCACACACAGTTGAAACCTGAACGGTCGACAACTTTCAGTGGAGAATGCAGTGCGTCAGTTTTCTTTGTGCCCGTCAATTTGTCTGGCACTCATCATCACCCTCTGCGCGAGCTCAGCCGGCTGTGGACGCCGACCTCATCGTGAAGTGGGAACATCACCAACAGTCTTCGTCGACACCAAGTCCAAGGACTTGTTTGTCGCTCCACCGGGAACGATTGAGATCCCTCTGCATCCGACGACTGCGAAAGCAACGCTCTCTCATGCGCTGTACTGTTCGCCTTGCAAAGCTTGGCATCCGGTGCCTCCGCCGGACGTATTACTCCAGCAGGAAAAACTGCGGACGTGTTCCAAGGCAAAGCAGCAGATGCAGAATACAGGTCCAATCCCGGAGACAGCGCCGAAACTCGATCTTCCCCAGAACTAGACCGGTTCGGTCTATCATCTGGCCGCGCAGCAACCTTCAAGAGAGAAAGCTGAATCCCGCGTGCCAGCGACGCTGCATGATTTCTGGGAATGATTTAGACCAGTTCGATCGCGTCTGATTACTGGTCTTTCCCCCAGCGACGAACAAGTTCAACCGGCACTCCGAGTTGATCGCAGATTCGTCCGACAATGAAGTCGATCAGATCGAGAATCGACGTTGGATGATGATAGAACCCTGGCATCGCTGGAAGAATCACAGCTCCGGCGTCTGTCAGGGTTTTCATATTCTGGAGCGGAATCGTTCCCAGCGGAGTCTCGCGCGGAACAACGATCAGCTTTCTTCGTTCCTTCAGATGTACGTCAGCCGCACGATGAATCAGGTTCGTCGAGATGCCATTCGCGAGACTTGCCAACGTCCCCATCGAGCACGGGCAAACAACCATTCCGGAAGTCAAAAACGATCCACTCGCAATGCCTGCGTTGTAGTCATGACTTGAATGATAGACCAGATTCGCATGATCCAACGACAACATCGGTCGGTCAGGCTGCGAGTAGTCTGCATGAATCTTTTGAATCAGTTGCCGCAGTGAACCCAGTGGATCAGCTTGAAAGAGATCCATTGTCAGCGGTGACTTGAGTTCTTCCTGAAAGACCTTGATGGCCGCCGAGCTCAAGGTGAGATGCACCTGATAACCGGCTGACAGCAGAACCTCCAGCAGACGAATTCCATATGCGGCACCGCTCGCGCCTGTCATGGCAATGACGATACGTTGAGCCGACGCTGACGATTCTGGAATTTTCCGCATACTTCGCTGTCCTGATTCAGTCACGCAGTCGCAGTTTCAGTCGATGAGAAGAAATCTGACGAGGCCCAACCTAGCTCTTCTTGTCTGGTTCGTGAGGTGGCGACTTCTCCGACTTATTTTCTGTGTGAGTCTTCTGGTCAGCGTCACCGGGATTCGCCTGATAGACAAGCGACATCCAGATACTTCGCGCGTACGGATTAAACCAAATTGGAAACAGACAGATAAATCCGATGCAGATCCAGAAGACCGTGATTTGGTCGAACTTTAAACCAAACGCAAGCAGCCAGTACAACGCCGTCCCGAGCACCACTGTCGTTGCGTAATTTGGGTAAATCGATCCGATGTAAAAGCCCGGGGCAGGCGTGAATGCGAGACCGCATTGAGAGCATTCATCGTGCATCTTGGTGTAAGAACGGAATAACTTCCCTTTCAGACACCGGGGGCACCGTAATCGTAAAGCGGCAATGATTCGGGACATGGAACTCAACTTTTCAGCGAACATCGTGGCCGCAATTCAATCCCGCATCTCAGGCAACCACTCAAAACATCGACACATCTCTCTCTGTATCATTTCAGAATGATACACAACACCTCCATCCGGTTTCAAAAATTCCGCCTGCCGGGAACTCAGTTTCTCCCTCTTTATGATTTCAATTTCACAAAAGGGCGAACTTGTCACACAGCACGAGCGCTTTTAAACATCCGGCGAGCTGAAACCCGACAGTTGACCTGCGGCTGCATGCGTCCGAATCGAAAGCCGGTCCCCGAACGCATGACAGGATCAGAATGCGAGTGATCAGGACGCCGCGTCGGGCTCTGGCGAAGTGTCCAGCGCGGGACTTGTCGGTTCAGAATCGATTGAATTTTCACTGATCACTTCCTCAATCGGGAGAGGAGGGAGCAGCATAATCTCACCGAAATCGTTCGGCTGTTCGCATCGATAGCCGTGATGGCGAATCAGTTCGAGCACTGCCAGAAACATCCCGATGATCTTACTGCGAATGGATTCCTCCCCAAAGAGAGACGAAAACTCCACTCGACCTAGTTCCCGGATCAGTGCCCCGATTTGCTCAACGTACGTCTGAATCGGCGTCTCGTCATAACGGATCGTCGAATCTGATTCGACTTCTTTTCGTTTGAGAATGCGCCCCAGCGCACTGACGAGGTCCCACAGTTCCACTTCTTTGATGCGATCCGCCGCAGGGTCCTTCCCGGACGATGGGCGTTCATCGGTCAATCGCGGATAACGCTCCTGCCACTGCTGAGCACGTTCATCCAGCTTGTTGGCCGCATCTTTGAACTGTTTGTAATCCAGCAATTGTCTAATCAGGTCTGACCGCGGGTCTCCATTCGCGTTCATTGCCACGGCCAGATCTTCGTCTTCATTTCGAGTCGGCAGAACATTCCGACTTTTGATTTCGACGAGAGTGCTTGCCATCACGACGAAGTCGCCGACCAGATCAAGGTCGAGAGTTTGCAGGACTTCCAGAAACTCATGGAACTGTTGCGCGATCTTGGCAATGGGCAAATCAACGATATCGACCTCGTTCCGCCGAACGAGGTAAAGCAACAGATCCAATGGACCTGTGAACAGATCAAGTTCCACCCGATACGTCATGAATCACATTACTGAAACACAATTGATTCGCTGCCGTTCAAACAAGAACAGCCGCCAACTCAACTGGTCGGCGGCTGCAGGATATCAGATGGAAACTGATTTCGGGACTCCCCTTTTTCCCAGAGAAGATCCCTCCGAAACAGTTCACCCTGGCTTTCAAATTTTCAGTGTCGAAGCACTTCGTTCGCGGCTCCGATATCTCACTGGTTCATTATTTCACAGTTCCGTGGAAGCCGTTCTCGTGCAGAGCCTTCAATGTTTCTGCGAGGCTCACCTTGTCACCTTTGATAACAACTTTTCCGGATCGAGCTTCAGAAGTCACGTTCTTCACTCCCGGAACTCCCTTGAGTGCTCCCTGAACAGCCTTCACACAGGCTCCACAACAGAGATGCAAACCGGTGATTTGAACTTCGTCCTGCTTCTTGCTCGCATCGATTGTGAAGTCTGGGCCCTGGCGAGATGGCTTACCGTAGTAGCCCCCTTTTGCGAGTGCGTTCAGACCAGCCAGTGCGGCCTCATCGTCTTTTGCTTCAAAAGTGACGGTTTCGTCGTCCTGTGACACCTTCAAACCTGTCACACCAGCGACACCGGTCATCGCTTTGTTCACACCTTTGACGCAACCGCCGCAGCAGATGTGAACACCTTCCACCTTCACCTGTTCAGCCATGACACCTTGCACGCTGAACAATGAAATTGCCAAAGCCGCCATCAGCTGATGAGAGAAACGCATTTATTATCCTCTGATTTACGAGTGTAAGGAGTCGACCGTTTTCCTTGCGCCAACGCATCTTACCCGATCAATCACGGCCCAATTGATCGACGCCAGCTCCCCGTCGTTCGCTTGTCCCTGCTTAGCAAAGCCAAGAACGCAGGAAGCGGAATTCGACTCGCCACGATGCCATAAGACCTTAACTGGTCTCGTTTTCACATGAATCGATTGCGAGATTCACATTCCTGAATTTCGGTTGTGGCATTTTTGATGCAACGACAACGATACCACCACTCCCACTCCGTCGCCATACCGAAGTCTGCGAATTGGCATTCCAAACGTCGTGGAGGAACAAAGACGCGGGAAAGTCTTCTGCAAAAAGGAAAAGCCTCAACAGGAAACCCTGCTGAGGCTTTTCTCATCAACGCATCATCAAACCGGTCCGTTAAGGACGGGTCCGAGACTACGCACGTGCAAGAATTAACGAGACATTTTGACCGCCGAAGCCAGAGTTGTTGGTCATCACAGCATTCACTGGGACCTGACGAGCCTGGTTCGGGATATAATCCAGATCGCAGTCTGGATCTGGATACTCGTAGTTGATCGTTGGTGGGAGGACGTTCTCTGCCAGTGCATAGAGTGAGAAGATCGCTTCCAGAGCACCGCATGCAGCGACAAGGTGACCTGTCATGCTCTTGGTACTTGAAATCGGCGTCTTATAAGCCTGTTCGCCCAACCCTGTCTTCAATGCCAGGGTCTCAGTCTTGTCGTTGGCACCGGTGCTGGTTCCGTGAGCGTTCACGTAGGAAATATCTTCCGGGTTTAGCTTCGCGTTTGTCAAAGCGACCTTCATCGCGCGAGCCAATCCGTTTCCATCTGGCGGGATGTCCGTAATTCGGTACGCGTCGCAAGCAACTCCGTATCCGAGGATTTCGCCATAGATCTTTGCCCCGCGCTGCTTGGCGTGTTCATACTCTTCGAGCACGAGCATCGCGCCGCCTTCGCCCATGACGAAGCCATCGCGTTCACGATCGAATGGTCGAGAAGCGGCCTGTGGATTGTCATTGCGACGAGACAATGCCGTCAACAAGGAGAACCCTGTCACACCGTACTGGTGAATCATGCAGTGGGCTCCCCCGACAATCATGATGTCAGCCAGACCGTTGCGAATGAAGTCGCGGCCTTCCCCAATTGCCTGAGCCGAAGCGGCACACGCCGTCAGAGTATTTGCGTTCGGCCCCTGTGCTCCAAACATGCCTGCAATACGTGCAGACAACATGTTTGGCTCAAGGAACCCTTCCGCTTTCGGATTCAACCGCTGCAAGGCGAGTTCGGTGAACTGGTCCATACGGAAGTCAGCGGATCCATTCAGTGAATCTGCGATGATCCCCATGAACTGGTTGAAATTCTGGCCCCCTTCACCTGCTCCAAGGTAAACCCCAAAGCGAGTGCGGTCTTCAATATTCTGAATATCAAGACCCGAGTCCTGAACTGCCTGAACCGCAGCGGCGATTCCGTACGGCAGGTGCTCTGTCGCAAAATCGAGTGAATCAACAACGTCTTTTGGGCACCAGTTCAGAAGATTGAAGTTCCGAACTTCGGCAGCAAACGTGGTTGGATATCCAGTTGTATCAAACCGAGTGATCGGGCCAATACCTGACTTTCCTTCCAGAACTGCTTTCCAGGCAGTACGAGGATCGTGTCCAACGGGACATACACAACCAACACCAGTGACTACGACACGTCTGCTCATCGCGCAGAGAATCCTTTACTGCTGAACTCCGGAGGCAGCTGATGAGCGTCCCCTCGGTTCAATCTGTTTCTTAACACTTTCGTTCATCAATCCCGGGAGCGAGCGTCAACTTCAGCCCCAGTACTGATTTCGGCTACAGAGATTCCAGAAATTGATATGGATTCTCTAATGACAGGTCAGCCGCACCCTGAAAAAACTCGATCCCGAATTCTTCGCACTCGACCCGATTGGGGCGAGTAGCAAAGCAAGGGACTCATCTGAGAATTTGAAACATCAGATTATAGTTGGTTCTTCCAATTCCGTAACGACCGAAGACCAACGAAATTTTGACCATTCCGGGGAATCAGTGAAATAGCAAAACCAAAACAGTCAAACAGATCAGGTAGTTTTCGGAACGAAGAGTGGTCAGAATTCACACTTCTTGTGATCCCACAGATTTATTTCGAACACAACTCGTATCTACGATTACACTTGCGTCATCAGAAAAATCGTTTCGTTACGGAACGATTCCACGAGCGAAACAGGCCGAACCAGTCGGTTCATTCTTCAAATTGAAAACGATCCCTTATCAAAAAACTGGAGAATGTCTGTGACAGTCCAACATTCTGAGACCAAATCAGATCGGAAGTACATTCCGGGTGTCTGTAATCTGGGGCGGAACGAAGTGTTCGCCCGATACGCAACTGCCTTAATAGGTTACGGCATTACAGTCGGGATTGCATTCTTCATGATCGTCAATCAGATTCCTCCGTTGGCTCGTATTGCGATCATCCTGCCCGCCTTCATCGGCTCCATTGGATTTCTGCAGGCGTTCTGGAAGTTTTGCGCCGCTTATGGAATCCGCGGTGTTTTCAATGTCAGCAGTTCCATCGGAAAGACAGACACTGTCGAACAGGCGGAATTTCGGAAAAAAGACCGGCGGACCGCAATCGTCATCATTTGGCTGTCATTTCTGATCGCATCCTGTATCACCGCAATCGTCTGCGTCTTTCCAGCGTAAATCCGCACCTAAGACATGCAGTTTCACTGATGCTTAAACAAGTCACTTCATCCTTTGTTGATGTGGGAAAACCGTGGTTGCACATCGGCCCACCATGCGTTAAACCCGAGTAATCCTTCCCATCTTAACGTCAACTTTTCTTAGACTGGCTGCCGACGAAACGGCTTTTCCTATGAAAGTCCACCAGCTACTGGACCATTACGGCATTACTGAGAACCCGTTTGCTCAGGAAGATGCCGCCTCTGACCAGGTCTTTCGCGAGCATTGCCTGAACGGCACCCATCATCCAGCATGGGACAAGATCTACGGCGATCCTGGGACGCCGGCGACTTCGGTTGTTTTCGGAGAGCAGGGGAGCGGAAAGACGGCGCTCCGACTGCAGATCGTCGGCAAGCTTCAGAAATACAATCTGGAGCATCCAAACGAGCGGGCGTTCATCGTTCAATACGAAGACTTCAATCCGTTCCTCGATACCTTTCGCGACCGACTTTCAAACAGGCAACGTAAACCAGAACGTGCTCTGCAGAACTGGCGCCTGTGGGACCATCTCGACAGTATTCTGACACTGGCAGTCAGTCGTCTGGCCGATACGTTGCGAAACGATGGACGCGACCAGAAGGACGAATCTCACAACATTTCTCTCGATGCCATCGCTAAACTGACTCGTCCACAGAAACGGGACATTCAACTTCTCTCGGCTTTCTATGACCACAATCGAGACGTGTCTCTGCCTCACCGTTGGGCGAGTCTGCGACGCAAGTTGCGGTACTCGAACTGGAAGGCACACTGGGACATTGCATTGGGTGCCGTCGGGACCGTTGCGGTCGTGGCTCTGACCATCTGGCTCGGTGGCTCGATCAAAGCGATCTTCTTGAACTGGTGGATCTGGTTGATTGTTCTGGGATTCTGGACCCCATTGATCTGGCGTCAACTGAAGTGCTGGTGGACAGCATGGAGTGTTCAGAGGCAGGTCCGCGTTGTTGACCACAATATCGGAACACTTCGTAAGATTCTGACAAAATTCGAACAGTCCGAATTGATTGGCCAACCGTATCCCGGTCGCCCGAGAGGCGATGACCGGTATGAAATGTTGACTCGGCTCCAGTCAATCCTGAAGACGCTTGGCTTCACAAGCATTGTCGTACTGATGGATCGTGTCGACGAACCCCATCTGGTTCATGGGTCCCCTGAGCGAATCAAAGATCTGGTGTGGCCGCTCTTCGACAACAAGTTCCTGAAGCATCCAGGCGTTGCCTTCAAGCTGCTGCTGCCGGCGACCGTTGTTCCGTATCTGAACCGACAGGAGAAAGATTTCTACGAGCGGTCGAGACTCGACAAGCAGAATCTGATTCTGTCTCTGAGCTGGACAGGTCAGGGGTTATACGACGTCGCGAATGACCGAATTCGTGCCTGTGCAAAACTTGGTGACAAATCGATCTCAGTGAAAGACCTGTTCGATCCGTCGATTACAGAAGCGGAACTGGTCGGAATCTTCGATCGCCTGCGTGCTCCTCGGCACCTCTTTAAGTTCCTGTACAGGCTGTTCATCGAACACTGCAGCAGATACACCGACGACAACCCGATCTGGAAGATTCAGCGAGACACTTTGCAGTCGACACTGTCTCTCTTCATGCGGGATCTCGAAGCTTATGATCAGAAGCTCGGTACAGGCTGATCCTTGTTTGAATCGACTCCGCAGGAGTGTCGCCCTTCCGGAATCGTTCATATAAAATGTCAGGAGCGGGAAGTCTCTAATGAGATCTCCCGCTCCTGTTCATTTTTGTTGAGTCAACTCAGGCCTTCACGGCTCACACTTTAAGAGTCTATGTCATTCATGGCCTCCTGAGCGCCGTCTGGATTTCTTCTCGTACCATCTCGTCTGCTTCCATCGAGAAGCGTTCTAGCAGGCTCTCTCTTGCGGCCTGCGTCCCGATATTGCCGAGGGCCCACGCAACTGTTGCTCGAACAACGGGATCGTTGTGATTCAACGTTCGTATCAATACAGGAACGGATTCTGGCATTCTCGAATTCCCCAACACGATGGCTGCATTGCGAGCCATGTTTGCAGCCCCCGGGCGAGATAACGGCGTCTTCTCGAGTTCCGATCGGAATGTCTGTTCGTCTAGTTCAAGGAACTCCAGAGCCGAGCGTTGAGTCGCGGCGATCGGCTGAAACTGTGGTTCCGAAGCAGGTGCCGCTTTGCGATTCCACGGACAGACTTGTTGACAGACATCACATCCAAACATCCAGTCCTCAACCCCGGATCGCAGCTCGCGTGGAATCGGCTCTCCACGAAGTTCAATTGTCAGATAGGCAATACATTTTCGGGCATCCAGCACATGCGGCCCGACAAAAGCATCGGTTGGACACGCATCCAGACAGCGCGTACAGGTTCCACAATGACTGGAAACATGCTCTGGATCAGGAGGCAGGGGAGTATTCGTCAGAATCCCCCCCAGGAAAAAGTAACTGCCAGCATGCTTGTTGATCAGCATGGTATTCTTGCCGAACCAGCCCAGCCCGGCACGTTTCGCAAGATCACGCTCCAGTAATGGGGCGGTGTCTACTGTCACTCGACTATGAGATTCCGGGCGACTCTCACGAATCACAGCAGCGAGCTTCTTGAGCCGAGTTCGCATCAAATCATGATAGTCCGCTGTTCCTTGAGCATAGGCAGCAACACGCCCATGACCGGGGATCGTTGGTCGCCCGGGACCGTAGTTCATCGCCACAACGACAATCGAGCGAACGCCAATCATGACTCCGCTCTGGTCTGCATAGGCATCTTCCCGACGCTCGAGATAATTCATCTCGCCGTGATACCCCTGCTGTAGCCAGTCCCGAAAGAAGTCCAACGTATCCGGACGCGCAGCAGCAGTGATCCCCACCAGCGAGAACCCGAGGTTTGCCCCCTGTTCCTTGATAAGGTTCGCCAGTTCCTGATCACTTATCCCCACGCTGCTATTTCCCTTTGAATTCTCGTCCATTCAGTATGCATCAACGGGCTCGCCGACATGTTTCAACTGCGGAGAGCAGCCTGTCTCTCCTGAAACACGACTGAACTGGCAACACGACTCACAGGTGAACTGGCATTGATCACGGCACTAGCTGCTTGCGCTGCGGTAATGTGAGAGTGACCAGTTAAAGATACGACGCGAGATGAACAGGAAGAGCAGCGTCATCACCGGAGCGATGACAAGAACGGTTGAATTGGGTTCCAACGTTTTTTCGAGCAGGACTCGCGCAGGAACGGTGACAACGAGGAGGATCGGCAGGATGAATGAGAACGCGAACCAGATGATTTCGCCCCCAATTGCCTGTCGATAAAAGTTCTGTGGATATCGGGCAAAGACGGTAATGTAAAACCAGAACTCATAGAGGCTCTGATTTCTCCCCATCCAGATGCTGGTGCTCGCGAGCGTAATCATTAGCGAATAGAACAACGCCACTCCGATGACGACCATGAACAGATACATCGCCACATTCACGGCGGTAATCGTGACGCCCAACTTCCAGATCGAGAATCCAAGGATTCCTAACGAAATCATCACCTGATTGATCATCGCAAAGTCGACCGTTTCAAATGACACCAGAAACTGCGTGTCGATCGGCTTCAACAATGCAAAATCCATATTCCCGGTGCGAATCAACTCACTGATGTTGGCGCAGTTCGGCATGAAGAACGCTTCCACCAACCCATTGATGAGCATTCCGGTCGCGAGGAAGGCGAAATACTCGTACTGGGACCAGTCCTGAATGGAACTGACTTTAGAGTAGATAATCTCAAACAGAATCATCTGAGCCGCAATCCAGAACGTCTGGGTCACCATCTCAATGAGAAAATGCCCTCGAAACATCATTGAGCGGACCAGCGAGTTTCTGAAAAACGTCAGCCAGACACGCAGATAATTCGGGCGGAATGTTGTTGGGTCGTCCATGTCACAATCGTAACAGACTCCTGCAATTCAGTCAGCTTTCGTCCGAGTCTCCGGGTTCGGCCTCTTCAACAGGGCTCACCCTCCGGTTTGGCGATGACCAGTCAGCACAGCAGACGTCAGCACTTTTCCAGAAGAGGACGCGTTCATCAATCGGTCCAGGTCGTCTCCTGTCTCACAAACCACCACGGATTTGTCTTCACAGGGAATTCATCGTCTTGCAGACAATGCAAGAGAGCAATCTCCTTTTCTGCACAGGTTTTGGAATCACGCGAACCTGCCGAGAGAAAATGTTGTCTTCCCGAGAATTCACTTGTAGAATTCTGACAACATTTTTCGATGCTTCAGGCTTCGCAGATCCGGTGGTTGCTCATAAGGCCGGCCAAGCTCACAGCATCGGTGGTCAGAGGAGCGTTCATGGTCTCTCTCGCGCTTTCCACTTGTCCAGATGCATACGCCCAAGGCGTGGAAGGTCAGTTCGCCTCGCGGCGGACGTCCACGACATCGGCGTTGCAGTCAAATGTGCTTGCATTAAACCGCAACTTTCTCGCGATTCAGGTGATCTCGGTTCGCCGCGCGTTCTGTCTCCTCGCCAAAGGTCAGGCAGAAGTCATTCATGTCGAAGGCGGAGCCTATTGCGGCTATACCTTCGAAACATGGCAAGAACTGAGCGAATTGAAACTGGAATTAGGCGACATCAACGAAAGTGAAGACTGGATTCGGGCGGTCAACTTTCGAATTCAGGTTCCCAGAGTCGTCCGCTTGCTGAGCTACGATCGAATTCCTCGAACCACCGTGAAGTTCAATCGTCGCAATATTTTCCTGAGAGACGGGCACCGCTGCCAGTACTGCGGAAAACGCTACAGCTCGCTTCGACTCAGTCTCGACCACATTCTGCCCAAGAGTCGTGGAGGGGAAGAAACGTGGGAAAACATTGTCTGCGCCTGCCTGAAGTGCAATGTGGACAAAGGAGGCCGGACGCCAGCGGAAGCCGGAATGAGGTTGCTTCAGAAACCGGTCAAACCGAAACGCAGCCCCCTTTTAAACCGTCAGCTTTCTCTCAGTAAATATGAGGCGTGGCGCAACTTCATCCCGCAAACCACCGAGTGAGGTCGATCGACGTCAGAATCGTTCCAGTTCCGCGGGATTATCACACCGACAGGCCAATCTTCCCGTTCTGAACTGGGTCAGGGATTTTTTGGCTTGGCAGAGGGGGGAGAAGTCAATAACATTCCCCCTGACCTGCCTGATGGTGTAACGGTAGCACGAATGATTCTGATTCATTTAGTCTAGGTTCAAATCCTAGTCGGGCAATTTCTCAAACCGCTTTCAGTTCTCGACTTATGTCGAATTTCTGAAAGCGGTTTTTTCGTTGATGAGCGGAAATCGGGCTCCCCTCCTGCAAGTCGCGGGAAGGGAACCTGCTTCGAAAATCTGCGCAGGCAGCTCCGTCAGTATCCGACGGCCTTATCAACAACATTGATCAATGCTTCGCCCGCTGAGAAGCGTCGCAGATTTTCTTTGATGACCGCATTGCGGCGAAGGGCAGTCCCGGTCGACATCGCGGCGTTGTGCGGGGTGATAATGACATTCCTTGTCCAGAGTGGGTGACCAGTTGGAAGTGGTTCCGGGTCAGTCACGTCCAGACCTGCCGCCGAGACCTTTTTGCTGTCGAGGGCAGCGATCAGTGCATCAGTGTCGACGATGCCTCCGCGAGCGACATTAATCAGGATGACGCCTGTCTTCATCATGCCGAATTCGCGCTCGCCGATCATTTTGCGGCTGACCTTCGTCAACGGAACGGCACAGACAACCACATCAGCACGTGGCAGCAACGAGTGGAACGCGTCAGGGCGATGCAGCTCTGCCACAAAGAGAGGTCGTTCCATGACTTTGGGGTCTGTGGCGAGGACTGTCATTCCGAACGCCGCGGCTCGTCTGGCGACTTCACTGCCAATTCCCCCCAGTCCGATCACGAGAAGCGTTTTCCCTGGCAACTCGTCCAGGACAAAACCTTGCTGGCCCTTCGGCCATTCCTGCTTCGACTGAATTCGAATGAAATGATCTAAGTGCCGAGTGAATGCCAACAGGTAACCGAGTGCCTGATCTGCGATCTGAGGTGCGTACGCCCGTTGCATGTTGGTGAGGAGAATATTGCTCTCGACGAGCTCAGGAATCTCCATCACGACTTCGACACCAGCGCTGGGTTGCTGAACCCACTTCAGTGACTTGCCTGCAAGAATCAGGTCGCGGTTAATGAACCCAATCGACGCCTCAGCGGTTCCTACCTGTTCAATCGCTTCCTTCTGATTGCGACATTGAACCAGTTCGAGCGTTGGAGCGACTTCGGTCCACTCAGCAAGGACATCTGGAGCGACAGCTGGAATCAGCACTTTCCTGCGAACAGATGAATCGACTTTCGCAGCGACGACTTGCTCAGAAGCATGGCTGGCGAACGTTGGGAGAGTGGTCCCCACGATTGCAGACGTAGTCAGAAAATCACGACGATTCATAGAAAAGCTCCGTGTTCTGTCAGAGAGGTAGGCAATGCAACAGCTTACAGTCTCTTATCAACCCGATAGAAGCGAGTCGATCAATCGCCTGAGGAATTTATCAGGAACCGTTCCTTCATCCGACTCACAGACCATGCGGTCAAACAGTGCTCGTGGGTCACAGGCCTTGTTATTGAAACCTGAATCCGATCTATTTCCCCAGAAATCGAGACCATCATTCTCCATCAAGTCACTTCTGCCCCTCAAGCACCTGCCGCAGCATCCAGCCAATCGTTCAAGAGTCATTCATGTCAGATCAATTCAGATGGGACCGGCACTTCATCAATCTCGCGTTAGAAAATGCGAGGATGTCGAAAGACCCTGCCACTCAGGTCGGCGCGGTCATTGTCGGGCCTGACCGTGAAGTACGCTCGATGGGATACAACGGTCTGCCTCGCGGAATCGCAGACACCCCCGAACGTCTCAACGATAAAGATCTGAAGCGATCACTGGTCGTTCACGCAGAGATGAACGCCATTCTGAACGCGGCCAGAATCGGGGTCAGCACTCGCGGCTGTACCTTGTACCTTGCGTTGACGGACGACAGCAAGAACGTCTGGGGAGGGCCTCCGTGCCTGCGATGTACCGTTGAAATCATTCAGGCCGGGATCGTCGAAATTGTGGCCATTCCGTTCAAAAATACGGAGTCCTACTGGAAGGACTCCGTCGAACAGGCACGTGCACTTCTGAGAGAAGCAGATCTCACCTATCGGGAAGTCAGTTTCCACGCTGAAAACGACTCCCATGCTTCTTCTCAAAGCTGATCATTTCTCTACCGCCCACCAACGATGAAACGGCCTACGCGGATTCATTAGCGACGACCACTTCATCATGGTATCGGGAGTAGGCTCCGTTCTTCCCGTACTGATACTGGTAGGCGTATCCCTGATAAGCAGAGTACCGACTGCCGTATCGGGAATGCTCACCATTGATGCCGTTGACCACAACGCCGAGCAGGTTGGCGTTCACCATCATCAATGTCTCGTGAACCCGTTCCATTGGCCCCCGAGAATTTCGCCCAACACGAGTCACCAGCACAACGCCATCGACCGCCGTCGCCACGGTAACTGGATCAGACACGGCCAAAACAGGCGGAGAGTCTACGATGATCATGTCGTACTGCTTCCGTAAGGCTTCCAGCATCAACGGGAACTCGGGAGCCAGCAACAATTCCGCAGGCGATTTACAACGTGGGCCGGTTGTTAGCAGATCCAGATTGGCGATCGAACTCGATTGAATTGTCTCGGCCAAATCATTCTTGCCGGTCACCACGGAAACGAGTCCAACATCATTAGGAACATTGAATAATTTGTGCACCCGAGCCCGGCGCAGATCACAATCGATCAGGAGACAGCGTTTCCCGGTGTGAGCAATGGTCGCTGCCAGGTTGCTACTGAGCGTCGATTTTCCGTCTCCCGGATTGGCACTTGTCACCTGAATAATCTGGTGACTTCCAGACATCCCCAACATGATGGCGGTACGGATATTTCGGTAGCTTTCCGTGATCCCGGAATTCGGGCGATGAATCGAAACGAGTGACGGATCAAGAGAAGACTCTTTTTTCGCTGCTTTCAATCGAACGTGACCCGACTCTGGAACGTGCCCGATCACTGGAATTCCAAGATGCCGGGAAATTTCGGCTGGGGACCGATAACTCCGGTCTGACATCTCGATCAGCACACTCAGGAGCCCACCGACGACGAGACCACCGATTCCGCCCAACAGCAGATTCTTGATCAGATCAGGTGAGACCTTCTGACCAGTCTGCGGATGAACAATCGGTTCTGCGGAAACTGATCCGGAATCTTTCGTCAGTTCAACCGATTGCAGTTTCGTCAGGACTGTATCAAAGAGTTGCTTTGATCGGCTCAAGTCGTCACGCAACGCACGATTCTGATTCTCTTCCATCGACAGTCGCTTAGATGCAGCCTCTTCCAGAATAAAGAGGCTGTTGAGCTGATCGATCTTCCTGTCATGGGTGACAATTTCGTGCTTCAATGAATCCAGATAGACATTCAGAAGATCCGGCCGCTGATCACGGTATTCCCCATCAAGTGCCGAAACCTGCGGTTCCACCAGTGCCCTGGTGACTTCAATCTTCTTCTGAATTTCCTTCACTTTGGGATGCCCTGGCCCAAATCGTTCCAACAGCAACTGCTCATCCAGCAACAACGGCATCAACTGTTGAGACAATGATCTCGAAGAGGAACTGGCGAGCGAGTCTTTGTCGTCTCGATCCAGTTGATCGATCATCAGAAAAATGGCTTCCCGATTTTCCCCTTTACGAATCAATGCCTGCACAGAATCAAGCTGAGAGACAAGCATCGTTCTTTCGAGCATGATCTTCGCTCGCTGAAATTCAATCCCGGACAAGCGATCTGCATGGATGTTCTTGCCGGTGTCTCCGGCCCAGAGCAACGAGGCTTCGTTGCGGAACTTGGCGTATTCCGTTTCTTTATCCGCGAGTGTGCGACTGAGTTCGTCTTTCGCCTCGGTAATCAACTCCAATGTGCGTCGCGATGAGGTGTCGTGGCTCTCGTGGAGATAATCGATATAGGCCATCAAAATGCTATTGAGAATAACTCGACAGTCATCAGGATTACTCCCCTGATATCGCAAATCGAGAATTTCCTTACTGTCATCGCTCCGCATCACCTTGAGCCCTGACGTAATCACCGAGTTCGGATTCTCTTTGAGTGTCGGGAGCTGCGAAAGTCGTCCCAGCTGTATTGCCCGTTCAATAATCATCGGGGATTTCATCAGAACCAGATGCGTATCGATCGGATTCCGAGACGCAATAATGTCCTGAAGTCCATCGATCTTCAGAACTGGATCTGACTGAATCAACCGGATTCTGGCATTTGAAGCGAAGATGGGTTGGGTATCTTTATACTGGAGGTAACCTAATCCTCCGCCGACTGCGAGAAAGAAAACCAGCAGAATCTTATGTCCCAGGACCGCCTGAATCAGATTCAATTCCGTCCCGCTGTCACCAGAGTCACTCTGATTTTCGCGAACTCTGGGTGCTTCAGCAGCAAACGAGTTCAGGTCGCTTCGGCTATTCTGTGTTGGCCGCAGTTCCATACTCGTATGTCCTCTTACTTTAAATAAACTTGAGCAGCGATATCTGGGAATAAATGGCAAGCAGATCAACACGATCAGCGAAGCTCGGCAGCTAAGCGATTCGGTCTACTTCTTCGCGACGGAATATGCCCACGATCCTTGCTTGTCGTGGAGGCAATCCAGTGCGATTGCTGCAGCAAATCTCACATCCTGATTTCCGAAATCAGCCGCGTTCTGAAGTTCCTCGAGAGCGACTCCCCCGTAACTTCCGAATCCGCCCAGACTGAGACAGGCCGCAACACTGACGTGAATGTCTTCGTCCTGAATGGCAGACTTCAACGCCGTCGCAGCTTCGACTTGGAAGACTCCGGTTGCGTTCCCTAACAAGGTTGCGGCGCCCCAGCGAACCTGTTGCTCATTGCTTGCAAGAGCCGCCTTCAACACATTGATCGATTGCAAATCGGCCGGCGAGACCTTCATCAACGCCTCGCTGGCATACAGACTCGGCACTCCATGTGTCCCGTCTCGCAACTCAACAAGATCTGGTGTCGCTGCGGCCGCACCTGTTCCGATCTCTCCGATGAGATAGATCGCAAGGCAGCATACAGATTCATTCTTCTCGCTCAGACAGTCACGCAGAATCCGAAGTGAAACTTCATCGTCACCGGTGATCGCTCGAAATGCCCAGGCAGCATGAATGCGAACTAAGATGTCCTCATCAGCAAGTCGACCCCGAATCGCATCAAGAACGACTGGAGAATTCACTTTCAATTCCGCCGCCTCACACAATGCCTCAACTTGCTCAGTCCGTGATGAACTGTCCATTCGCTGTTCCAGATTCAGCAGTAACAATGAATCACCGTTACTCTGACGTCGGAGACCGGTCGCTTTCAGATCAGAGAAGAGTGGCTCTGCAACGGCTGTTTCCCCGTGACGCTCAGAAGATTTCGGATTGAACTTCTTCCACCGTCCTTCATCTGCTTCTGAAGTCTCTTCCGGTGAGTATGTCACTGGCTGAAGCGGCTTCGTTGCTTTCGAATCCGCTTGCTCAGAGACACTCTCTCTTCGACCGTTTGTCTTCTGTTCGTTCTCACTGACCGCAGCAGAGACCTGACGCAACTCGGATGTCGCATTGAGTGAGTTTGTCTCTGGGCCAGCAGCCTCAATTGTTCCGGCAAACTGCAGATAGTTTTCTGCAGGACTGACAGGGCGCAGGAGTGCGGCCGCTTTCAACTCTGCGTCGATACTCTTCTGTGAGTTATCTGGAACCGCCGACGTCGGGACAGGTCCTCTGATCATCGCATTCGTATTTCGACCGGATGACGAACGGCTCGCATAGACATGCCGCGGATCATTTATCATGGAAGATGGCAGCCCGGTGCGTTCAGCAAGCAGCTGTCGACGTTCCTGAGCTTCCCGATGATTCGGTTGTTGAATCAGCAGATGGTCGTAGATCCGGAGTGCAGCCTGACTCTGACCTTTTTTGTCATACTCTTCTGCAATCGCAAGCAGTCGTTGCGTCCGTTCAACAGGTGTCTGTGTCGAAACAATTGCAGGGGCGGTTGTGCACCCAACTGCCAGTGCGATCACACTCAATCCCAAGACAACGATTTTTCTCGTTTGCGCCATTGTTCCCTCTGGGACAGTTGATCCCCAAAATTACCGCACTACGGCTTCGTCGTTGATTGGTCTGCAGAGAATGTGATTCAACAATTGGTTACCCGGCGATGCACTACTTTCAATACATCAATTACTGAAGAGCTCTCGGATTCCATACGTGAAGAACGTAAAGAGTCCGAAGTTCACCAGTTCTTCCTTACACTTATGACGCAGAATGATGGTGTCGCCGGATTGAACCAGGATCCGCTCACTCGGATCGGTAATCGCTTTATTGGCGTCGACGGCAATCACAATCTGCCCGTTACATGGTGTTTGACGAATGATGTACAACTGAGTTGGAGGTGCCCCTCCGATTGTGGCCAACGCGAAGTTTCCACCTCCGGCCCCTCGCGCGATCCCGCCGACTCCCTGTCCTGCGATCGACATCGCCCCGAGAACATCAAGGTCGTAATCCCGGGGAAGTGGAAATTGTCCCCCCGGCAAAAGTCCCCCGGTATAGAAGAACTCTGTCTCGCGGGATTCGATGTAGACAATGTCGCCATCTTCAAGAATGACATCTTCCGGTTTGAATTGCGGAGTCTGCCCTGGTGGCATTCTCAAAGGAATCCGCACCGTTGAAGGATCATCCGGCAGTGGAGGAGGGCACATGCAAGGGTCTTGATACGCCTGATAGAACTCACGTACGAATGCGTCGCGTTTCTCTGCATCGACCAAACGTCCGCGCTGAACGAGCACTTCATCTTTTGCATTCAGGCCAGGTAAACCTCCCGTCGCCGCCAACGCATGTAATACGTCATTCTGATAGGCCTTCAGCTCGACCAGTTCACCTTTTCCGACTTGAGCAGATCCAGCAATCACACTGCGTCCGGCCCCCTGTTGGTCAAACCCGGACCGTTGCCGTTCGGCGTCTTCACGAATCACGATGACGTGGTAACGTCGTTCCCGCATCAACGTGACAGAAATCCGAGCCTGATCTGCCTTCAGAATCTGGAAGTCCTCAATGTAGGCTCGTCGCACAGCCTCTTCTGCCTGCGAGACAGTCATCCCACGCACATTAATCGGGTGAATCAACGGCAAACTGATTGTCCCATCTTTTCGAACAGGCATCGGGTATCCGATCGACGGTGGGAGTTCGCTTCCTTTTTCTGGATTGTTGACCGGTGGCGGTTCTTCCGCGCTTCCCAGAACTCCATCAATGAACACCCCCAACATGTCTCCTGCATCAAGCAGATAGTTCCTGGGCGGATCCTGACGAAGTCGAGCAAGATTGATCTCCTGCCAGTTCGTCCGTGGCTGAGCGAGAAATGTTTCTGGGACCCGACGTGCCGGTACTCCGCTGATTGGTGAAATGACCGACGTACATCCACTCATCACAAACAGAGCCAACGTCAGAAGCACGCCGCTGAAACTGTGGAATGTCCACTTCGAAATAAGTTCGGTACCTGGGCAGTGACCGAAATGAAAGCGTTGTGTTGCAGGCAGTGAGTCGCTCATTACTTAAGCCTCATTGGTGAATTTCGATGAGCCGTCGTTCAAATTTCAAGTTGACCTCGAATCACTCCGAAGGGTCAGGGATGAAGAGAAGTCTGGCTTTCGTATTCATGTCAGACTGAGGCAGTAAAGCCGCAGGAATTTCTGGAATCGGATTGATCGGGCCCACTGGTTCGAGTGTCGATGGCCCATTTTGATCAGCGTGACCTGGAGCACTTGTTGGATTCAAATTGTCGAACAAGAAGGACTCTTGCGGATGGTGCGTTGGCGGACAGCTTGGACAATTCGCGCTGGAATTCGCATGTATTGAAGTCGGCAGTCGAGTAGAGCGAGAGTTTCCAGTTTCAAATGCTGCCTGTACCCCTTCTGGGTAACCTTGAAAATACGCTTGAATTTTGAGCTGCCCGTCCTCAGTCTCGTAGCACGATTTCCAGTACTTTCTGGGAGGAATCGCAGGCAGGCATCCTTGACCACCGCTGGCAACATTCATGAACCCGTCAATGAATCCATCCTTGAAGTAGCAACGATGCGGATCATCTGGCGGACAGAGATGGACGTAATGCTTCCATTCACGATGTGCCGCCATCTTGATATGAATCGACTGGCACGCTTCATCGAGTGGTTCACAGTATTGAATCTGATGCTGAATTCCCTGTTGGATCTGACAACCAGAGAACCACAAAGCGCACACAAGCATTCCTGACAACAAAGCTGTCACACGCTGCGATGCATGAAAGACCTCAGGCGGATTGCTCGTCATTTCACATCCTTGTCGCGAAGCGTTCTGTCAGTGGACCATCCTTGGCCAGAGACAATCAATGAGTCGCTCTGTCACTGACAATTCGTATTGAGGATTCAGTGCAATTGTCGGCCAACCGGTCGCCATCGCCGCGAAACTCACTACAAACAGATCTATCGTCAAAACACCTTCGTGTCTCTACGACCGAATGAAGAAGCGATAACACTACGGGGGATACACGCACGTAGCCGGAGAAACACTTACTCAACAAGAGAGAACGTCCAGCGCCAACACTTGGGACACGCAAGCACCACGACACCCACGCATGCACACGTGATTACACTGCACCCGAACCCAAGAGCGAAACCGATCGCATCAAAGTGCGATCTCCCCTCAAGTTGTCGACTGCGGGATTCGATGAAGAATCAATCTAGAGCGAACGTGCAACCGGAATGGGAACGCGCTGAACACCTCGCCAATGAGCTTGCGGAACAACACTCAACTACGGGAGTTTTCCACCACACATTGATCGCAGATTCCACAGGATCAGCTCTTGTTGCGTATCTTTTCCAAGCAACATCTCATTCGTAAGTTTCGCACATTGTCGCCCCCATAAAGACAGCGTACGTTATGAACGTCAACAACCGCAGTGACCAAAAGCGGCCACGCGATATCAGCAGTCTTAGCACTCTATGGAGCACGGCGATGGGCAAGAATAAACACCGACCCTATCGAGCCCTGTCCAGATGTGTCTTCACCTGGGCAGCCATCTTGAATGTTGGAGTTGGCCCGATCGTCACCGCGAGCGAACCGGCTCCAGTTGCTCCCGTAAGTAAGCTGCAACCGATCCCTGAGCTGCACTCACCAGCCTCTCCCTGGCAAACGCAACTCACGTCGGACGGATCACTGAGTCTTCAACTCTTTGCAAGCTCTAAAGACCGGTCGAGCTATCAGCCTGCCCCGGCAATGCCCGCTGTCCTGATGCGAGAATCGAGTGTTGCCGCAGCAGGCCGTTCGAACAGCTCCGGGACAACGACCTTCTCGCGACTCCGTGAGGGACCTCACTCCTTCATCGCCGTTGGCCCCAGCGGATTCTGTTCCGTTGGACTGCTGCTCGCTCAGCCGAAAATGGCCGATTCCGGAGGGACGCTGAACATCCCGGAGATTGCACTCGTTCCTGTTACCGATGCCCCGGTCATTCGAGAATTACTTTCGTCACCAGCGATGTCGAAGACAACACCGATCGGCAATTTGATCTCCGATGTTGAGCTGAATGGCGCGTCCAGCAATCAGATTC
The DNA here is from genome assembly GCF_051465645.1 of Planctomicrobium limosum. Lineage (GTDB taxonomy): Bacteria > Planctomycetota > Planctomycetia > Planctomycetales > Planctomycetaceae > Planctomicrobium. The sequence continues at coordinate 3,833,690 of NZ_CP195790.1, forward strand.
CACAGTTTGTTCTGCAGTCCGATGGCATCATTCAAGGGCGGCTCTGCAGAGTTGAGCGTGCTGGCGTCAGAGCAATTCCAGATCTGAACATTGCCTTTATTCGCAACCAAAGCGTGGTTGCAAAGGCGACATCAGACGACCAAGGGGTCTTCCGCTGCTCGTCTCCATCAATTCAACTGGGGCCGATCAGCTTCGTTGCTTATGGATCTCAAGGATTTGCCGTAATCGGAGCCGAGATCATCAGCGCTGCTGAAGCGACGAATCATGGCCTCCTTCCGGACGGAACAATTCAAGTTGTATTTCAACCAGCAAGCCTCGCATTCCAGCACAACATCATGCTCGCTGACCTGAGTTCCTTTAGTGTCTTCTTCCATTCGATCGCACCGTTCGGAGGAGTTCCGCCCGCATTTGTAGCACCGGAAGTGAGTGCTGCCAGTGGCGGAGGAGGTGCTGGCGGTGGTGCGGCCGGCGCAGGCGGCGGAGCAGGTGGTGCATTCGGGTTGGCCGGATTAGCAGCAGGAATAACAGCAGCAGTCGTTGCAACGTCGAACGATGACTCTCCCCCCCCAGCAAGCCCGGCGACACCTTAGTTATTCATTCTGAGATGTGAAGCCGAAACTGGCGGAATCCTCTTAACAGCTTCAGCGACATTCAACAGGAAACGACAACTTCAGAAAACGCTCCACCGACCAGTTCACTGCCTGGGCCTGACAATGGAACGACTCCCGCGAATAATTCGGAACGGATCTCGATTCATTCTGCTCAGCACAGTCGCGGTCAGCCCTTGGCTCGTCGGTTCAGTCCCAGCCCGATTTCAGCTCTGGCTCACGCTGGGAGTCACCGTGTCATTCGCGCTCTGGATGCTCGCGTATTGCATTCAGTCGTTGTACGGATCTCGAGTTAATGTCTCAGATGACAATCACGTCTCGTTCTCGCTCCCGTTCTTGAGTTTGGCCCTGCTCGGATTGCTCGGCAGCCTGCAAATTCTGCTACCTGTTCCTCCTGTGACAGTCTCATCGGAATGGGCTCAGGAGTTAACCCGAACTGGAGAATCGAACGCCCCTCTCGCAGCGGCATCCTCTGATGATGTCTCGGCTTTCCTTCCAAACCACAATCGCGTCGCCAGCGTTTCTCCATCGCTCACTCAATTTCAGCTGGCCAGACTCGTTATCGTACTGACGGCATTGTTCCTCGGTTCCCAGCTTTTTCGATCCCCACTAGAACTGAAACTGCTATTCAGTACGCTGGCGCTGACAGGAGCAACACTGGCGATCTTTGGAATCGGCCAGAAGATCGCAGGTGAGACTCTCCTTGGTGGCATGATTCCACTACGAAACGGTGGAGAACCGTTCGCCAGCTTCGTCAATCGCAACAATGCAGCAGGATTTCTGAATATCTGTCAGGCCGCAAGTATTGGCGGTTTGATCGCGAGCACGACGACAAATTCCTACAGACCATCCCGATCTGGCGTCGTGATCTTCCTGTGCTTATCCGCATTCATCTTTGCTGGAACTCTTGCCTCTTTTTCCCGCGGAGGGATCGCAGCGGCGATCATTGGATTTGCTGCGGTGTCCCCATGGCTCTTTCAGCATTTCGGTGTTCGTGCTTTTGGTGGAGGCATTCTCTTCGGAATTCTGGTCTCGGTTCTGGCGAGCTCGCTGCACTTTTTGAATCCCGTCGCATCCAGAATTGCGACGTTGACAGACCTGCGAGACGCGATCACTGGACGTTGGGAACATTGGCAAAGCACCACCGCCGCTATCTTGGACAACCCCTATCTTGGAAGCGGGCTCGGAACGTACCGCTATGCAAATCTTCCTTACCAGCAGCATGAATCCACAGTCTGGTTCTGGAATGCAGACAACATCTACTTTGAACTCGCTGTCGAAGCAGGAATCCCGGGGCTTCTCCTGGCCATCCTGTTTATTGCGGCATTCGCAAATCTGCTCGTAAAATTGAATCGCGATCAACATGAAGCTGGGACACAACCAGTTCTGGTGGCAGGCATCTTCTTGTTGATCTCCCTAACGCTGCAGCAGGCCACAGATTTTGGAATCACACTTCTGGCACTCGCGATTCCTTGTGGCATTCTTGTCGGAACCTGCAGCGGCATGGGCAGCGATCTGGGCCAGGATGCCATCGCAAAGGAAAAGCAACAACATCAGTCTTTCATCTCATGCATTCTTCTTGTTGCATTATCTGCCGCAACAACATGGGCAGCCGTAGAGATGAAGCGAGTCGAACCGATCTTTTCACTCTGCGATCAAATTCCGGTTCGCCTGAACAAGCCAGACATCTTCACCAGCAACGAACTGGAAAAGTTGCTGACAGATGCCAGCCATTTGATCGCTGATGCTCCAGCGCACGATCAATTGCACATCGCCAATTCACAACTCCACGTTTACCGGATTCGGCAGCAAGAATTTGAAAGGCTCACCCAGTCGGGCCTTATGAAATCTCGAATACAGGCGTGGGATCGATCATCGCTGGAGCAAATCTCGAATCGTTTACAACTTCAATCTCGGCTCTACTCGGCTGAAGAGAATGTTGCAGACCCAAGACTGATTGAAGCTTTTCAAGAAGCACATCTCAGTCTTGTCGCGGCATTCGATTTGGCCCCCTGGACTCCGGACCTTGGATTAAATGCCGCATTGACTCTCCCGATGAGTTATTCGAACGATTCGAACCGATCAGCCAATCAAACCTCAATGTCGTCGTACCTGCGAAGGGAAGCACTCCTCGCGAGTGGAAATGCGAGTCGCCTGCTCACAGTCGGTCGAATTGCCCTTCAGTACGAACTGGACAAACTGGGAATCAGCTGCCTCCGTCGCTCTCTCTCAATCTCGCCAGTCACCTACGACGATGTTATTCAGATTGCACAAACATGGTTTGAAGATGATCAGATTTGTGCCCGACTGCTGTTCACATTCGAACACCTCATCGACTTCGCCAAACAAACGCAAAGTCTCTCGGCGTTAAATGTCGCCAGAGAACGTCTGACAGAAATGCTGCATTCATCAAGTCTCAGTCAGTCGACCGAATCGACCGGGGACAAAGAGTGGATCGCCTCTCAGATCTCCATGCTGAGTGGAAACACCGAAGTTGCCATTCAACATCTGAAATCGGCGATAATCTCAAATCCTTTCTGCATCAACTGGCGATTAGATCTAGCAGAAATATGCATGTCGCAAGGGGACAACGTTACAGCCCGAGAGCAACTTGCTTTCGTCTCCCGGCTGGTTCCTGAAAGCAAAAAAACTCAAGCGCGAATCAAGATACTCTCTCAACGACTTAAAGATGGGATGGCCGTCAACATTCACGACGCTGTTCGAGAAGAGAGATGACCTGTGTTGAGAGTGATTCCTGAATTGATGCACGGTTTCAACAGCTGAATCACTCGGGTTACTCGGTGAATGATCGACTCGTAGAGACTCGATCGTCCGAATCTGACCGTGATCGGTATTTCAATATTCAAAAGCACCAGTTCCGTCCGGCATGAGATCATTCTCATGTCAGATTGGACTCGGAATTGCAGTCCATCTGGAGTTGCTGTAATGGCGTTAACCTCGCAACTGGCGACAGTTTACCCTGCTGTCATTGCATTCATTTTTGCTCTCGTTCTGACAGAATGCATGCGGCGATTTGCATTCAGGATCAATCTCGTCGACAAACCAGACGGGTTCCGCAAACTCCAGAAGAATGTCACTCCGCTTGGCGGCGGGGTGGCTGTTCTCTTCGCTTATTTACTGACGATCGGGTTGCTCATCCTTTTCGGACTGCCAGGGGCTTACGATCTCCTCCAGCAACCAGTCTTTACCGCTGGACTGTGTGGAGCAGGAGCACTGATCTGCTTCGTAGGACTGGTCGACGATCGCTTCGAATTACGAGGTCGCCAAAAGCTGATTGCTCAGATAGCAGCCGTATTGTCCGTGGTCTGCTGCGGACTGATCATTGAAGAAGTCGAAGTCTTTGGCTGGCACTTTGACCTGGGAATTCTCGCCATTCCCTTCACGATGCTCTGGCTCCTGGGGGCCATTAATGCGCTCAATCTCATCGATGGGGTAGATGGATTGGCAGGGACGGTCTCGGTCATTCTCAGTTCAACATTTGCGATTCTTGCATGTATGAAAGGGGACTTCGGAGACGCCATTTATGCATGGACCCTGGCCGGTGCGGTACTCGGATTCCTGAAGTTCAACCTTCCTCCTGCAAAGATTTATCTAGGTGACGCTGGCAGTATGTTAATCGGGTTGCTCCTTGGTGCGCTCGCCATCCGTACATCCTTAAAAGGCCCTGCAACTGTCGCTCTGGCGGCCCCATTCGCGATCTGGGCTGTCCTCGCGTTCGATATCGCCATGGCCGTCTTTCGTCGGAAGTTGACAGGCCGCAGCATCTATGCAACTGACCGCTCACATATTCACCACGTGTTGCAGAAGCGTGGACTTTCTGTGGCGGGAGTCGACATGACCATCGGGGGACTCTGCCTTCTTTGCTCGATCGGGGCTTTAGTCAGCGTCGCCGTGAAGAATGAACTTGCGGCAATCGGAACAGCAACATGCGTGCTGGCAATACTGGTGCTCAGCGGCTTCTTTGGTCGGTCAGAATGTTCACTCTTCGCCAAAAAGCTCTATCGATTCACACTGTCGATGATTCGAATTCCTACCCTGACACAATCCAGACCCGCCCATTTCTGTTCACGCTTCCATGGGAGTCGCGAATGGGAAATCCTCTGGCAGGAACTGATTGACTATGCCAATGAGTTCGACCTCAGTTCAATCCAGTTGAACGTCAGTTCTCCTTCGATCGGAGAAGAGTACCACGCCGTCTGGCAGCGTAAGGCTCAACCTCCCATGCTGCGACTCTGGCGAACCGAGATCCCGTTGTTTCGCAACGAACTTTGCGTCGGTCGCATTACGTTTGTCGGAGGAATCAAACAAGACGGCATGGTCTCCTGGATGTCAGAGCTTGTTGAAGGACTAAAGCCGTTTGAGAAGAAGTTCTCTACGCTCCTTGAAGAGCGTCTCCCGCACAACAATTCATCGCCGATCCCAGAACCATTGACTCTGGAAGCTGGCTACACACATTGAGACCTTCTGTTGAGCCAATTCCGGCACAGGGAACTCAACAAATCGCCTTGCCTGAGTGGAACCATGCACCTTCGCGTCGCATTACCGCAATCGGTTTCACAATCCCGATTCACAGCTGAATTCACCATCCCTGATTGAAAGTCATCCGATATACGAAATGTCCCGCCCAAACGACTCTCGATCGAATGACACACCGTAAACCGAAACATCGGTCGTCGCGAACAGATCAGCAAACATTTGACACCAGCCAGTGAATCACTTTCGAACTGTTCACCGGGCTAGATCATCAAGTTCGAGTGAAGACCGGGCCACTCACTGGCTGGTGTCAGCTGTAATCAATCCGTCCGTAAGGGAATCCCAAGGGGCACCTGTCGCATTGACTCGTCCCCCGTCGATTCCACGAAAGACGGAAGTCCGTCCGACGTCGACCTCATCGAATCGCCACCCTCAACGTTCCATTGATCTAAGCGTATCGCGACCACTCTCACGTTATGTTGAGACAACGGAAATCCGTTAATGAATCGTTCAAAAAAAATCCGGGTCCTCTTCATCAATCGATCGTACTGGCCTGACACTGAAGCAACCGGCCAGCTTCTGACTGCACTTTGTGAAGACCTCGCAAGTGAGTTTGAAATCGAAGTCATTTCCGGTCGACCAAACCACACCAATGATCGATTCCGCGCATCGACTGTCGGCATCATCCGCTGCAAAGGGGTGACAATCCAAAGGGTGCTGCATACGCGATTCCCGAAGTCATCTTCGATCGGGCGTATCCTGAATTTGATGACGTTCACTGCGTCTGCATTTCTGGCAACACTTTGGAGAAGTCCGCGGCCGGACATTGTCATCACGGAAACGGACCCCTTCTTTCTGCCGCTGTTGGGCCGCTTCATTCAGTGGAGATATCGCATTCCGTTCGTGGCTTACCTTCAGGATATTTATCCGGACATTGCCATCGCGCTGGGCAAAGCCAAAGAAGGAAGACTAACGAAGACTCTGAGGAATCTGCTGGTGAGTTCCTACAACAAGGCAGACCGCGTTGTTGTTCTGTGTAACGACATGAAAACACGCTGTATTCAGAATGGTGTTCAGGAAGAACACATCGACATCATTCCGAACTGGGCCGACTGCAGGCAGATCTATCCAATCAAAGAGAACAATGAGTTTCGCAAACAACATCAACTCGATGGGAAGTTTGTCGTCATGTACTCCGGGAATCTCGGCATGGCGCATCTGCTCGATCCGATTCTTGATGCCGCAGTCGAACTGAAATCACATCCCGAAATCGTGTTTCTGTTCATCGGTGAAGGAGTTCAAAAGGAACGACTTCGCAAACGAGTCGCTGAACTGGGATTAAACAATGTTCGCTTCCTCGGTTATCAACCAGAGGAGTTCTTGAAGCAAAGCCTCAGCGCTGCCGACATTCAAATCGTGTCGATGCTCCCTGAAGTAAAGGGCTGTCTGATGCCAAGCAAACTATATGGTGTGCTCGCATCCGGGACAGCCGTTCTCAGCATTTCTCCACGCGACAGCGATCTCTCGCAACTCATCATCTCAGAAGATGTCGGCCTCGTTTGTGACCCGAATCCGTCTGAGACGCTGAATAGACGAATGGTTGAAGCCATCCGTGGAATGGCGACCAATCCGGATTTCACAAGACAACAGGGTGTAAGAGGTCGAGCGCTCTGCCTGGAACAATTTGATCGTCACCAGCAAGTTGCCAGATTTGCAGAGATCTTGCGAAAGGCGGGACGCGTCTCCATCCCAGAAACATCCAGAGCCGCCGCAGCTGCTCCTACTGCCAAAACAAAACGCCAGTATCCGGTACTCACGCAAGGAAAGTAATCGCGACTCATCAAAGCGTTTTCATTCGGGACACAGCATTACTGATCGGTGAGCTGAAGAAGTCCTGCTGGAGCGCTGGAGTCAGAACTCACTGATGAGCCAGATGAACCTGCATACGCAATAAGAGTAAGCCACTGCAATGTTAATTGACGTCGACACACCACTCACAACACGATCCACGCGAGAACAGAAGCATTCCGGGGACAACTTACAATCAGCGCCCTGGACGATTGAGATCACCCCTCATCGCGGAATTTTCCAAGTGCCCATCGCTGAGATGTGGCGATATCGGGATCTCATCTATCTTTTCGTTCGACGCGATTTCATCGCATTCTATAAGCAGACAATTCTCGGGCCGTTGTGGTTCCTGCTTCAGCCAATCATGACGACACTGATGTTTACGCTCGTCTTTGGCAGCATCGCCGGAATCTCAACTAACGGTTCGCCACAGATTCTGTTTTATCTGGCAGGAGTCACCTGTTGGGGATACTTCTCAGAGTGTCTCAATAAAACAGCCACAATCTTCGTCGATAACTCGACACTCTTTGGGAAGGTTTACTTTCCCAGAATGATCAGTCCGCTGGCGATTGTGATTTCGAATCTGTTGCGGTTCAGCATCCAGCTCGGAATGTTCCTCACCGTTCTCGCCTACTACGTTTATGCTGGCGACGTTCACTTGAATTCAACGGCTCTGTTCCTGCCGGTCATCGTCTTCCTGATGGCCTCGATCAGTCTGGGCATCGGACTCATCTTCAGCGCACTGACAACAAAGTACCGGGACTTACGGTTCCTGCTTCAGTTCGGTGTCCAACTCTATATGTATGTGACGCCGGTCATCTATCCGGTTTCAACGATCCCTGAGAAGTATGTCTGGCTGATTCGCCTCAACCCGTTGACTCCACTTATTGAGGCATTTCGACACGGGTTTCTCGGCATTGGAGAGTTCAGCCTGACAGGCATTTCATATGCCGCCGGATTTGCTGCCTTCATCCTGACCATCGGTGTCCTGATCTTTAATCGCATCGAAGCCACTTTCATGGACACCGTGTAACCACGTCGAGCTGCAACGAACTGGTTCTATCACGGCGCGCCCCTTCACTGGTGAATCTGAGCAAATGAACGCGATCGAAATCGAAAACGTCTCCAAAATGTACCGCCTGGGCCAGGTCGGAGCAGGCGCACTGCATGATGACCTGACGCGTGCCTGGGCGAAGCTGCGTGGCAAAGAGGACCCCTTTCAAAAAGTTGGGAGAATCAACAACCGTGAGCAGTCAGGGCAGACCTATGTCTGGGCACTGAAAGACCTGAATCTGGAAGTGAAAGAAGGCGAGATTCTCGGTTTGATCGGTCGCAATGGAGCAGGGAAGTCCACACTGCTCAAGTTACTATCGAGAGTCACAACTCCGACCACCGGAACCATTCGGGCGCGCGGGCGTATCGCCAGCCTTCTCGAAGTTGGAACGGGATTCCACCCTGAACTGACCGGGCGTGAAAACATTTACCTGAATGGGGCGATTCTCGGGATGACTCGCCGCGAGATTCACACTCGCATCGAAGAGATTGTCGAGTTCTCTGGCTGTGCGGCTTACATCGACACCCCCGTCAAACGGTTCAGTTCCGGGATGCTGGTGCGTCTGGGATTCGCAGTTGCAGCCCATCTGGAATGCGAAATCCTGATCGTCGATGAAGTTCTGGCAGTCGGTGATATTGAGTTCCAGAAGAAGTGCATCGGGAAGATGGAAAACATGGCAACGTCCGGGCGAACTGTCCTCGTTGTCTCGCACCAACTGGCAACCATCGATCACCTCTGTTCTCAGGTCGCAATCCTCGCGCAGGGACAGATCGTTTATCGCGGATCTGCCCGCGACGGCATTAGTCACTACCTGTCGAATGTCCGCTCTCAGCAATACGAATGGAACGCTCCTCCGAACGGGAAAGCGAAAGACATCTTCTCGGTGCGAAAGATGTGGGTCTCCAGCGATGGCAGAACGCCGTTGATGCAGCCTCACCCCATCAACAGACCACTACAGGTCATCATTGAAGGGGACATCCTCGCCCTTGATACGAAGCTTGCAATTGGAATCGCGATCTATAACCAGACAGGTCAGACGCTGTTCCGCAGCTTTCATTCCGATGCCAACAGTTCGATCCAACTGCATCGCGGATCGAACAGATTGACGTGCACAATCCCTGAGTACCTTCTCAACGAAGGTGTCTACACGATGGAACTCATCTCAGAGATTCACCAGATCCGCTGGATCTATGCACCGGAGAAAACAGAAGCCAGCATCCATTTCGAGATCATGGGCGGGCTCGGAACAGCACCTCACTGGGCGAAGTCCCGGCCCGGTGAAATTGCTCCCATCCTTCCGTTCTCGAATTCTCGAATCGATCCGACAGAGAACTGAAGACGCATTCTATCGTGATCATCGACGCTTGCAGCGCTCCCGTTCCATTGAACCGCATCAATGCACGTCACGCTCGAACCGAGACGTTCGATCCTTCAAATACGAATTCCGCTATTTTAGCCGACGGAAACAGACACAGGTAATGACATGAAGATCACGCATGAATTCGGAGTCGTAACCGCCTGCCATGAACGTGATTATTTGCTCGCCAAAGCGACGTGCGCGAGCATTCGATACTTCAGCCCGGAGACACCAATCTGCCTTGTGGCGGACGGTGATTTCTCAGTCGATGAACTTGTTCGGCTCTATGACATTTCAGTCGTTCGCCCGCAGGAATCAACAGACGAACGGGTGCGAAAGCTCTGCTCAAAAAGCCAGCGATCCAAATTGACGGCGATCTGGGAAGGCCCGTTCGAGCGGTTTCTTTACCTCGATAGTGATGCAATCTTCTGGGGAAACGTGCTCCCAGGCATCATCAACAGCAAAGCGGACTTTGCTCTGCTGCGCCCTGACGCATGGTGTGAACATTCAGACGCAGAACTCCGAGAGTTCTACCTTGATCCGCTTCTGATTCCAAAATTCGATCCGGACTTTCGCTGGAAGAATCGCCCTTATTTTTGTTCAGGTGCGTACGCAACGAAACGTGACATCGTTTCTGTCGACGAATGGTTGGCCGTTGAAGAATGGCGAAAGCAGGAACCAACGCTATTCAGTTGGACGCGCGATCAGGGAATTCTGAATTATCTCATTCTCAGTAAGTGGGACCGCGGACTTTTGACCGCTGAAGAACTGCATTTGCAGGTGACGATCGGAAATCGGAAACCTGATGCAATGAAAGCACGCTTTCCTGGCACCAAGAGTTCACTTCCAGAGATTGCGAATCCAGTCATTCTTCACTTCGCCGGTAAGAAACCGTTTTTGCAGCACCCGAAGCATTTTGCCGATCCATTTACCTATTTCCGCCTGCGACACTACCAGAACATCTATGGCGAAGGAAACGTCGGGCGGATGCAAGCATGGCGACGAGTGATTCAGGATGAAGCCCAGCTATTTCAGCGCCGCGCAATTCGCAAATTATCCAGAATGTTTGGTGCAAAAACATAGCGTTTGACGCCAACACATCGTGGCATTTGCATGCCCAGTTTGATCGCCTGGTCTGATGTCATCTGACCAGTAACGCGATGCATCCCATCGACATTTCACAGTTGCGACGATTCTCCATGAACAGTCGAAAACAGAATCCGGTTGTGATTGTCCTTGCCGCAAACGAACGGTACGCACCAGGGCTGCAATGCGCGTTGTGGACCATACTTTGCCATGCAAGTCCAAACAGATTTCTGTCGTTTCACCTCCTTGATGGTGGACTGAGCAGAGACAGCAGGGAACTTGCAGAAAGGTTAATCAGCACCAGAGAGGCTGCCGAATTTCACTGGCATTCCGTCGACGATGCGGTGTTTCGGCACGCTCATCTGGCGCACGGGAAATCGCGTATGGCCTATGCCAGGCTCATGGCAACCGAACTGATTCAGGAATCCCGTTGTATCTACCTCGATACGGATGTCCTCGTCTTCAAAGACATCACCAGACTTTATGACATCTCACTTCCTTCTGATTGCTGCATCGCGGCGGCTCCCGATTCAGAAACGCTGACTTTGTCTGATGATTCAAAATCGATTCCTCTCAAATTCGAACTACCACCTGATGGCGAGTACTTCAATTCTGGAGTCCTGTTGATGGATCTGGATCGCCTGCGTCAGATGGACTTTCTGAACCAAGCGATGAACTTCCTCAATACTCACAAAGGTGAGCACATCTTTCATGATCAATCTGCGATCAACTTTCTGTTGCATGGACAAATCCTGAAGATTGACTCTTCCTGGAATTTGGCGTCATGGCAGTTCGACGAACAGACTGATAACTCGCTGGAATGTATTCTGCACTACACAGCATCGGCCCCTTGGCTCACATCCAGCACGCGTCCGTCCCAAACGGTGTTTGACCATGTTGCTCAATCAATTGGTCTCTCAACAGAGAACGCAAGCACTCTGAAAAAGCAGGGAAATCGAGTCAAAGCGAAGAAGCTGGCACTTGCTCCCATTCGTTCAGTGGTTCACTCTGTGCTTTCAACGACATACAAACTCACCGGCCGTTCTCTCCTCGCAAAACAGCACCAGCAGACATCGCATTACTGGTCGAAGTATCTGCTCACGTACGCCGCTCGAGAAAAGCTGGGGCGGCAACGGATTTCCAAACTGGAACAATCACTCGCCATCCCCCAACCGAGTGTCAATCTGCCATGAATCTTCCGCACTTGAACGCCCTTTCAGCTCAGTAGCGTCATTTGATTTGGCAACGAGCACCAAACGCTCAGCGACAACTTCAAAACTCCGCACCACAACAGAATTCGTCTTCGTCTCAGTGTGTTGGAAAGTCTCTATGACGAACATCGATTCCGTTCCGATCTCGGTCATCATTCCGACGTATCGCAGACCAGATCAACTGGCCGAGACTCTGAAGCGATTGCAGCAGTGTCGCCCGCAACCTGCTGAGTTCCTCGTTCACATTGATGCCGGGGACGATGTCACACGCCCGATGCTTCAAAGAGATTTCCCGGAGGTCGTCATCATTGACAGCCCAGAGCGTCGAGGGCCCGGCGGAGGTCGAAACCATTTAGTGAAACACGCTCAGAACGAGTTCATTGTCAGTTTTGATGACGATTCCTGGCCGCTCGATCCAGAGTTCTTTCTGCGAGCCGCCCACATATTTGACCAGTGTCCAGAATTCGCGATGTTCGCCTGCACGATTCTCGAAGCCGACGCGAGTCCATTCCACGCTGCAGCTACAGATAACACTTCAATCAATATCCGCGTGCAGGAAACATCGGGATTCGTTGGATGTGGTTGCTTCTTTCGCCGATCCATCTTCCTTCGGACGGGAGGATATCTCCCATTGGAGAATGCGTACGGCATGGAAGAGCAGGACGTGGCCATCAAGCTCGTCGACTCTGGATTCAAGATCGGTTTGGTCAAGAATCTGCTGGTTTATCACAATTGTGATCGCCGTACGCGACATGCCCAGAAGAAGATCAACGCGGCTCAAATCACCAACACAGCACTTCTCGCGTACCTGCGATATCCAGTGACATCGTGGCCCTACGGGTTGGCTCAAACACTGAACCGACTGAAGTATTGCCTGATGCAAAGGCGACTTTCCGGAATGCTCCAAGGTGTCCTGAACATCCCCAGGACACTCTGGACACATCGCACCAGTCGCCAGCCAGTACGGACTCAGACGATTCGTGAACTCACCCGACTCCGACGGCAACCGCAATCCTGAAGGCTTCGCCTTGTCAGACCTATCGAATCCATCCTGGATCGTGTGCCAGCTCGGTGCGAGGGAACACTATTCCATTCCACGCGCGCTCGCCAGACAGCACGTAGCGAGCCATCTCATCACGGATTACTGGCATTCCCCCAAAAGCATCAGATTTGCTCCTCCAAAGCTGCGGGAACGATTTCACTCGGACATCGCTGAACAAGGTGTCACAGCATTCAACAGCGGAATCATTCGATTCGAACTCGTCTCAAAGCTGACTCGCCTGACAGAGTGGCGGAAGATCATCCAGCGGAACAAATGGTTCTCAGCGGTCGCCGCTCGCAAGCTGGATCGCATGCTCTCGCAAACCCAAATGCGCCCGGTCGTTTTCAGCTATAGTTATACCGCTACAGAGGTCTTTAAAGTTGCCCGACGACACGGTTGCCCAACGCTGCTCGGACAGATCGACCCGGGCCCGGAAGAGATGAAACTGGTCCAAGATCTGTGCGAGCGATCCGGGCTTCAAACCGATGTGGCTCCTCCAGAAGAATACTGGGAGAGCTGGCGGGAAGAGTGTCGCCTCGCCGACGGTTTAATTGTCAATTCTGAATGGTCGAAAGAACTGCTGCAGGCAAGCGGTCTCCCTGAAAGAAAGTTACATGTCGTCCCGCTGGTTCATGAACGCACATGTCCGACAACAAACGCTTCTCGATCGGTTCCTCAACAGTTCACCAAAGATCGCCCCCTCCGAGTCCTGTTTCTCGGGCAGGTGATCGTGAGAAAAGGAGCGATTGAACTCCTCGACGCCATCGCCCAAACAACGCATCTCCCGATTGAGTGGACGATTGTGGGTGGAGGAAACTCAGAACTTCTCGACCGACTTCGCACGGTGACACGAACACAATCCAGCGTATCAATACAACAACAAGAGAAACCAATCTTGTCGAGTGTGCATGTCACTGGATCTGTCCCACGCGGAAGCACATCCACTTACTACCAGAATGCGGACGTATTCATTCTGCCTACGCACTCGGATGGCTACGCCCTCACACAACTCGAAGCCGCTTCCTGGGGACTGCCAATCATTGCCTCTCGGTTCTGCGGGAAGGTCGTCAAACATGGAGTCAATGGACTCATCCTGAATGACGTCACAGGAAAATCGATCGCCGAATCGGTCTCTCAACTTTGTCTTGATCCACAGTTGCTTCACTTATTCGCCTGCAATCAACAGCAACATGAATCCTGCACGCTAACCGATCTCGGGTATGAATTACTGAACGTTGAGAAGTCACTTCGACAGCAATTCAAATCCAATTCACACTCACTCCAAATTCAGGTTTGAAACTCCTTCATCAACATTGAACACCACACTGCATTCTGACTCTATGGCAGACCGTCCCGCCTTCGATCGAACATGAATCATCAAAGTGTCTTCGAATCTGTCGTCTACATTGGCCTGCTGGGATTGCTGGCCGCGTTACTAATTGAAGCCGCATATCGAGCAGAGCAGTTGAAATGGGTCTTCGCAGGACTCATCTACTTAACCACAGCTCTCTGGTACATTATCGATCCGATCTACACTCCTCATCTTTACGCCAGGTTCACCATTGATGAACTGGATTTCTCCTTCGCACAAGTCTGCGTCTTTCTGGTCGGGTTTCGCGTCCTTGTTGAGAAAATCGCTCCCAAAACACCAACCAGCATCCTTCGCGAAATTGATGTCCGTCAAATTGACCATGGGCCAATCGTCCCCATCATGGTCATCACCTGGGCATTGCTTTTCACAATCGGGATCACGCTCACCAACTTTCGAGTACTGGAAGTTTTGTTCCCAATCAACTCACGCGCCGGAAGTGTCGTGATGTTCGGTCGTGGGCGATTTGGCGGAGCGACAGGGTTTCTGATGTCGTCTGCCGACTACAGTTACCTCGCAATCTGCGCGAGCTTCGGCTTGATCCTGATCTCGACTCGTCGTAAAGCCACAAAGATTCTCATGCTCTGCATGATTGCTGTCACCTGGCCGATGTTCTTCATGGCTGGTGCTCGAAATAAAGCACTTGCGATTGTTGTCCCTACCATCATGGGGACGTTGCTCATCAAAAAATGGTCGCGGTTTCAACAATTACTTTTTGTTGGAATCTGCGGAATCGTTCTCAACACCGTCATGCTGATTGCAATTCAGTTTCGCAATGTGGGCTTTGACAAATTGATAGAAGATGACCAGTCGATTTCTCGCGTCTACGAAGGTCGTCACTTCGGGCTCAACATGACAGAAGAGTTACTGCATATCAGTCAGTATCAACGGACCGGGCAGCTTGAGATTGAATGGGGAATGAACTACCTCGGAAACATTCTGAATGTGGTCCCGAGAGCAATCTGGCAGAACAAACCGTTCGTTGGACGCGAACTTGCCATGCTGCGATCCGGCACCTATCGCGAAGACATTTCCACAACAATCTCATATGGATTCATCGGTCAGGGAGTCTCCAACTTCGGCCCCTGGCTCGGTCCATTGGCACCGGCTTTGTTCTTTGCCTGCTACTGTCAGTGGCTCTGCAGACTCCCCCTGAAAGGGAATCGTTCACTCCGCATCTTCCTCATCATTTTCTGCCTTGCCCTCCTTCCGAACCTTGGACGAGACATTTGCCTCTTCGTCCTCTGGCCTGTGATTTTCGCATACTCCGGTGTCACGTTATACGAAATGGTAAAGCGGTAATCGCCGGATCCCAAAACACCCCAGCACACGATCACTTACCCAAAACGAACAAGCCATGCACCTCTGCTACACCATCCCACGAATTGGTCCATATCACGCCGCCCGACTCAATGCTGCAGCCACCGCCGGCAGAATCAGTGTCGTTGAAACCGTTCGAGTTGAATCCCTGTATGCCTGGGATGAGATCAAGCACGCCGGTCCTTTTCAGCGAGAGACGCTCTTCGAGAGCAATGAGTCCGATCAAAGCAGCAAAGCGTCGATCAAAACGCGAATGTTTGAGATGCTCGACAAACTTAACCCTGACGTCGTGGCGATCACTGGCTGGGCGATGCCTGACGCACTTGCTGCCATTTCATGGGCAACGTCGCGAAAAGTGCCTGCAGTGCTGATGTCAGAAAGTCAGCATCGTGACGAAGTCCGTTCTGCGCCCAAAGAGTTCATCAAGAGTCAACTCGTCGGACTCTTCTCCGCTGGGCTGGTGGGCGGACAACCTCATCTTGAATACCTGTCCATGCTCGGAATGCCCAAGGAACGCATCTTCATGGGCTATGATGTCGTCGATAATCAACATTTTGCGACGAAAGCGGGTCATGCCAGAGCAAACAAGAAACTTCGGACGGAGTTAGGGCTTCCTGAGCGGTATTTTCTCGCTTCAAATCGCTTCATTCCTAAGAAGAATCTTTCAACCTTACTTCAGGCCTTTTCCATCTACCGCAAGTTGGCAGGTCCTCAAGCATGTGACCTTGTCCTCTTAGGCGATGGTCCGATGAAGGCGGAACTGCAAGCACAATGCGTTCAACTTCAGATCACTCACTGCGTGCATTTCCCCGGCTTCAAACAATACGAAGAACTCCCCGGCTTCTATGCATTCGCCGACGCATTCGTCCATGCAAGCACAACCGAACAGTGGGGGCTCGTCATCAACGAAGCCATGTCCGCTGGCCTCCCGGTCATTGTTTCGGAAGCATGTGGAGCAGCGAAAGATCTTGTCGGAAATGGACTCAACGGGTTCGTCTTTTCCCCGACCGCTCCGCAGCAGTTCGCCAACTTCATGCACAAGATTTCTTCCGACTCAAAGTTGCGCACCCAGATGGGCGAAGCCAGTCAGGAGATCATTTCCGGTTGGTCTCCGGACCTGTTTGCTCAGAACTCCTGGAAAGCGGCAAACATCGCACGAGCCGTCCGTCTTCCGAAAGTCAAAATCTCGCAGCGGCTCATTCTGAAAGCGATTTCATAACGAAAGTGTCGTAACCTGCTTCGGCCTAATCATGACTTATGTCTTGCCAGAATGGTGCAGGATTTCACTGCATTCGACGCAAACTTCACGACTCCTATTTCTTCCCAGCAGGAAACATGAGTTGAACTGTCGAACTTACTTCAGAGTTCCAGACCGGGATTCCGTGTATCGACAGACACCTCTCATTTGCGAAACTGTTCAATGAATGTTGCGTACTTAACAGGGTCCGTCTCGCGACTTGGAGGAGGACTGTTTGAAAGCATGCGTTACACCGGGCAGGCACTCCACACCTGTGGTGTCGATGTCCGAGTGATCGGGCTGCGCGACCAGTTCACAGATGACGACCTGATACAGTGGGCACCACTTGTCCCACAAGCAGCAAAAAGGCTCCCACCACACTCCTTCGGCTTCGCCAGCGGGCTTTCAAAGATCATCCACAACTCCTCGCCGGACATCGTCCACGTTCAGGGAGTGTGGATGTACCCGTCACTGCTCAATTCGCAACTTTCAAAACGATTCAAATGGCCCTATCTCATTTCCCCACACGGAATGCTGGACCCTTGGGCTCTTGCAAACTCCCGGTGGAAAAAACGTCTCGTTGCCTGGCGGTTTGAGAAGCGGCATCTCCAGCGTGCAACATGCCTGCATGCCTTGTGCGATTCCGAACGTCAATCGATGCGAGAGTTCGGACTGACCAACGATATCTGCGTCATCCCGAATGGGGTCGAACTCGATGATCGGCTGCTCGACGGGGAACCTGTGTGGTCAGGATCAATCCCTGCCGACAAGAAGGTCATGCTCTTTCTTGGTCGATTGCACCCCAAGAAGGGACTACGAGAGTTAATTCTCGCGTGGGCACGATTGCGGCAGCGGTCTGCACACCTCGTCGACGATTGGGCACTCGCAATTGCGGGTTGGGATCAATCAGGCCATGCACAGGAGTTGCAACGTCTCATCGACGAACTCGGTTTAAGAAACGATGTGTTTCTGGTGGGAGCTGTTTTCGGTGACGCAAAACTGATTGCATTACGATCAGCAACAGCGTTCATTCTCCCTTCGAAGAGTGAAGGGCTTCCGATGGCGATTCTAGAAGCATGGGCCCAACGTTTGCCTGTAGCCATGACAGCAGCATGCAATCTCCCTGAAGGAGTCGATGCTCAAGCAGCGTTCGAGATCAAGCTGCTTGACGATTCAAACATCGAAGGCCTGGAGCACTTCCTCACCCTGCCTGACTCCTCACTCAAGGCGATGGGTGACCGCGGACGCAAGCTGGTTGAAGACCGGTTTACCTGGGCGACAGTCGCTCATCAGCTTCGGGAAACATACGACTGGGCATTGAACGGCGGGCCCACTCCGGCAAGTGTGGAGATGGCTCCATAAATGGAAACCTCAAAACATCACAGCCCTTACTCATTCCGGGAACGATTACTGCGAGTTGCGTGGGGATTCTGCCAGTCAACACTCTTTCGCTGGTCGCCTCGTCCACTCTGGAACGTCCGTAACTGGCTGCTGAAGCGTTTCGGAGCCGACATCGGGCAACATGTTCATATCGACAACAAGGTCAGGATCTTCGCCCCATGGTTATTGAAGATCGGCGATCACTCTGCACTTGGTGACGGCGCCATCATCTACAACTTGGGTCCACTGGAAATTGGCGATCATGTCACGGTCTCACAACGCGCCCATCTTTGCGGCGGAACTCATGACTATCGCAGCCGCCAGATGACCTTGATTCGGACACCGATTCGAATCGAGGACGATGTCTGGATCTGTGCGGAAGCATTCATCGGACCGAACGTGACTATTCACGAGGCTGCAATCGTCGGTGCCCGATCAGTTGTGTCCCGAGACGTCGAGGCCAGAACAATTGTCTGTGGAAACCCGGCGAAATTCATCAAGGAACGCAGCCTCATCGACGGATCAAACCGGCCTGAACCCTGCGTGAAATCAACACACTGAATTCAACACGCTCAACGTATTAACGTAATGGAAAAGAAATGGGTCATCAGGAACAACGGTTCCCGCTCTCCGTCGTCATTCTGGCTAAGAACGAAGAGACGAATGTCGAGAGATGCATTCGCTCAGTGAGCTGGTGTAATGACATTGTCGTCGTTGACGATGGATCAACTGATCGAACACGTGAACTGTCTGAACTCGCTGGCGCCCGCGTCGTCGACCATCGCTTTGAAAGCTTCGCCAGGCAACGAAACTGGGCTCTCGAACATGCCAATCTCAAAAACGATTGGGTCCTCATGCTCGATGCGGACGAAGAGTCGTCGGACGCATTTCGAGACGACGTCATTCGGCAACTCTCCAATGTCGATGAATCAATCGCAGCGTTTCAAAACTGCCGGAAAACCATTCTCGGGAATCGCTGGCTCAAGTACTCCGATGAGTTCCCCTGCTGGATCATGAGAATTGTTCGGCGAGGACGAGCCGCCTTCCAAGATTCAGGACATGGGGAGGTTCCGATTCCTCCTGTCGATGGGAAAGTTGGTTCAATTCACGAGCCATTCATTCATTACCCGTTCAGCCACGGAATCAGTGACTGGTTCACACGCCATATTCGTTACGCAGAACGGGAAGCGATTCTCGAACTCAAGCAATCCACGAAAACACCGCTTACTCAAATCTTCTCCATCGACAAAAGCCAAAGACGTCGGGCGTTTCGAAGCATCAGCAGACGAGTCCCAATGCGCCCGGTTCTGCGCTTCATGTACAACTTCATTCTGAAGGGCGGGTTTCGCGACGGGAAAGAAGGAGCGATGTTCTCGCTGATGAAGGCGATCTATGAATCGATGATCATCGTCAAACGCTGGGAACTGAGTTCGATTGAACAAGAGCAATCACGCTCACAGATCTCTCGACTGACAGGCCCGGAACGTAAGGCAACACTCAGACCGCAACTGCCGGGGCACACGTAAAAACAGCGACCAACGGCTCAACGTTGAAACCTCATGCATCCCTAATTCGCTTCACTTCATGTCGTGCGATCAGATGAAGACGATGACGATCCGGTTTGCGTCAATTCCGGAGAGAACTGCAGATCGACCCGACCTGGCAGGTCCAGTTCAAACGTGCAACCAGACTGAGAGTCCGCGCGGTCGTGAACAGAGACGCGCCCGTGCATTTTTCGCACAAGCGTATTGACAATGTAGAGCCCTAAACCGGTTCCTTTGCGACGTCGTTCCAGCTCACTGCCGCCGCGGTAGAAGATCTGAAAAATCTTTCGACGATCCTCGTGAGGAACACCTTCACCATTGTTTGTGATTCTCAGTTGAACACGATTCTTTCCGTATTTGCGGAGTTGAATCTTCACCTGCGGAGGCTCGCCCCCGTATTTGACTGCGTTCTCGATCAGGTTTGCCAGGATCAGATCCAGTACGATTTTCTGGCTACGAATCACGACAGGGGAGAGATCGAGTTCAAACGTCTCTTCCCGCGTGACGTTCCATTGCATGCAAACCTGATCGATAAACTGCTCGATGATCGCTTTGAGTTCGAGATCTTCCGGGCATTCGTTCTCACCGATCGCATCGAGTCGACCAACTTCCAGAAGTTGATTGATCAACCGGTCGAGCCGTTGTAGTTCATTCGCCATGACCCCATGAAACTCACGACGTTTCTCTTCGCTCAATGTTCTGAGTGACAATGTCTCCAGATAAAGCTGAAGTGTGGCGATCGGGGACTTCAGTTCGTGAGTCACGCTGTCAACAAAATTCGCTTGCCGATTATTCAGTGCGATCTCTTTCAGAGTCAGCACCAACCACACAGACAAGCCTGCCAGAATCATCGTGAAGGCCACAACGCCAATCGCCAGAGTGGTCCACCATGCTCCCTGAGACAAGATAACGATCCAGCAGATCATCAACGTCACGTTGAGCGCCATCAGACTCACACTGATCGTGATTGGCAGGTGAATCTTACTGCGACGACGAAATGATGTAGCCATAGCAAAGGAGCATTCAAAACAGACAAATGTGTTCCAGGAGCGACGTGCTCCCGATGCCATCAAGCGACTGCTTTCTCAACCTGTTGAAGCTGAACTGCGACAAGATGAATCACGAACAGACCGCATCAATCTGTTATATCCAGCACTGATTCCCCATTGCCAATCACTCCTGCGGCGATCGGGCCGGGGCAGCCTTCTCGTTCTCAGAGGGCGGGTTCCAGTCTCCCCATTCACGCAGATAATGATCAAAAGCGGAAACACGGTCCCGGCGTTCTTCCAGCCAGAGTCGAGCCTTTTCCACCAGTTCCTGCTCACGATCCAGACTGATCAGTCCCAGCAGAACACGTGACCTCAGAAAAACAAAGTAGGTATCCAGGACATCACACCGGCAGTAGTCGTTGACATAAGCTGCTTCACCGGCGTCATACAGATCTTGAACCTGTGATCCGTCGATACTGGTCTTTCCCGGCTTGCCGATCAGGTTGGCCAGCAGATTCAGGCCTCCAGCAAATCGAGTCGCTCCAAAGTTGCTGAACAGGTCCATCAAATCCAGATGCGACGACTTGTTGTACCGATTTCGTGACTGCTCATATGCAGGAGCGTTGGTATTAAACCAGTCTGGCAATGAGATGCCGTAACGGAAGGCGGCCAGCTCCAGCACCGGAAGGTCATAGCCTCGCCCATTGAATGTCACGAGCGTCGGACGTCCGTAATGACGCCACCCCGCCCAGAATCCTTGCGCGATGACATGCGGGCGAAATTTGGGTTCATCCAGGACCGCCAGATCAATCAATTCAAAGTCCGCAGAGACCTTCGCGACAGCCACCGAGATGGGCAACGCAAAAGTGGGTGGAAGAACGTCCCGACCAGTCTGCTCAATCAGCTCGTCTCGAAATCGTCGCAGCGCGTCAGGACCAGAAAGATCTTCCTTACCATACTTCACCCGCGAAATCAGATCCCCATCTCCAACGGCTTCTACGTCGAAAATCAGGTAGCGGACTGAAGATGAATTTGACATGTGATTTATGTGAAAAATTGACAAAGGAGAACTTACAGCTTGAAACCAAGTTTACACGACATCGCAAGTTCTCGCCCAACACGATCTTAAATTGAGACCGCACAACAAACAAACGCCGCAAGTGCCGTCAGAGAAAACTTATATGTCGACGGAAGATGAAAATCGCAGAATTTGAACCTTGGAAAACCCCGATTTCAGATTTATGATTTTCAGGGATTCGAAGAAGATCGAGCAGAAACAAGCAGATCTCGAACCCACCCGGAACACGGTGAAGTCATTTTGCCGACCGGTCTCAACTGCGATACACCAAAGTTACGTCATTTGTGTTTCCCGGAGCGTATCCGGGGCCATTTCTGGATCGGAAATGCAGCACATTGGCGTTCAATGTGGAGTCTATAAGGACCATAGGCTCTGCTGACTGTCCAGTTCATTTAGTCTCAATTGGAGTCGATGAACGGTCACGTCAAAACGGACGACTCAGGATGTCCAGTATCACTGATATGCGGCGACGTTTCGAAGCCGCTTCTGATTGCAAGTTCGTATCGCCAGAAGTTTATCTTCAGCGATTAACAGGACGTCAATCAATGATTCGAGCAGATGAGCCTTCAGCAAATCTGCTTGGCCTGTTGGATCGCAACACCGGAAGCCGGATTCTTGTCCCGGTTGAAGACTTCATGCGATCCCGCACCCCAGAGCAGCAGCTGCCTGTCTGATCGTGTTACTGCCAACTGGACTCGGTAGACTCAGATCGATTCGGAGTAATCTGGAATTCACGCTAGGCGAACGGGCTTCGCATGACGAATTCGAGACAGAAAATGCTGTCCCTAACAAGGACGCAACAGTAATCGCCGATCTCGATGACAGCCCGCACACGGCTCTACTCGTTGACTCATCAAAGTGAGCAGTTGAGAGAGCCCGTTTGAGTGTCAAACATTCTGAACGCCACTTTTACAGACTCAATGACTGAGTGCATTCTCCGCGCACATAGGTCATTGTTTCGCTTGGAATATTGCCTAATAAGCCAGCGGAAACGAACATCGATTGAGGGCCACTAAGTGTGACGATCCTCCCACGACGAATGATCGTTTCCATGACTTCCGTTGACGTCAGATCCTCAGAAATCCAAAAAATCGCTCTATCCTTCGTGGGGCAACTTTGGTCTAATGTGACTTGACATGGAGTTGGCTTCACGGCAGCAGTTGTTTGTCGGATCGCTCTCTATTGCGATTTAGAAGCCACTTGAAGGAGTCAAGAGCCAGATTTCAATGGTTTGCAAATCGGTTTTTGACCGCAGCAAATCACGAAATTTGGCGCCTCTGCAGGGATCGTAGTCAATAATTCATCGTCTTGATGCAATGTCCATCAGGATGTGAATTCCCCACACGAAATACCCCCCCCCTGAACGTTCGATCGAAGAGCAGTCCGAATGTGATCACAGGATTGTGACGAACACATCATCAGACAGTTGTGTCTCCCTCGCTCTGAACTCAGTGACGTTGCCGTAGTTGAATATACTGGAATTGTCATATGGCAAGCAAAAAGGTTGAAGTCGAGAACCAGCCCGTCGACTCAAATGCAGCAAAAGCAGGGCTCGATTCAAAGTTGACACTCGCTGATGTTCAGCGTGGGGTCCGGTTCGTGCGACTGTTGTCGGCCGCCGAAACTCCTCGATACACCCACATTCCCGGGTCAGGCACACCACACCCTTACCGGGATCCACGTGGACATAGCTACAACAAACGCCCACAAAGTCCAAAGGGGTTGAAAGAATCCCAATGGGCTGAAAACCGGAGCTATCTCATGGCTCTGGATTACTTCAACCTGGGCTTCTACTGGGAAGCTCACGACGAGTGGGAACGCCTTCTGCGATCAACCGGAGCAGACACACTGTGCGGCTTGTTCGTTAAAGGTCTGGTCAAGATGGCTGCCGCCGGAATCAAAGTCCGTGAAGAAAGTATTCACGGGGTCCGTCGTCACGCCGCGTCCGCAGGGGAAGTCTTTGCTGACGTTGCCGCCGAATCAGATCAGGATCGCTTCTGCGGGTTGAGCTTCACTCTGCTGCAGTTTGCCGCAGACCGAGCCGCACAACTTGCTTACCCAACGTCATTGGAAATTGGGCGTCCATTGCGGGTGTTCCCATTCCTGCTGATCCCTGAACCGGTTCCACTGGTTTGAGTGCAGAGTTAAAGAATCGTTGAAGCCCCGAGGTCATTAAAGTGACCAGACAGGCACTTCAACCCCAGAATAACGTGTCAGGCACCGACAATTCACTTGTCGGTGCCTTTTTTTGTGCCGCGTCCGGAAGACACGGAGACCTGCTTGTGAAAGTCCGAACCGCCTGGAGCGGTTCTTGAACTGGTGTGGCGTGACAGGCACGCGGCATTCAGATTTTCTCCTATCGAGAAGGCTGCTACGCGGCCACATGATAGACCGATACGGTCTAATCAAAAAAGCAATCACAGAACCATCAACCGAACGGACTCTCGGTGTTCTGGCAGGAATCAAGTCAACGGATCACAAATCCCCCGACATGCCGTCCAATAGTAAGCAATATTCCACTTTAGCTAATGATGCTGGACCAACAAGATTTCAGCATGAAAGCAGGCAATAAAGACCGATGCTGCGCATTGAGCACCCCTGCTTTGAATGCAGAACATCAACGACAAACGGAATCGAGATAGACGAAGCGTCAGTTCCTCACCGCCCCTTTGACCCTACGAGCTCTAGCAACGGCCCTACGCAGTGTCACCCAAGCCTCCCAAAGGTAAAGCCAAAACCATCGAGCCGATCGCTCCACCGCGTCCGGCTGCCTGGTGGCGTCAGCCGGGAATCTGGATCTGCGTGGCGTTTATCGTGGTCACGGTGACACTGTCGATCTGGCTCCCGATGTCTCTGCCAAAGTTGTCGGAACAAAAGGAATATCAGTTCCAACTTGAAGATACCGTCCTGAATTCGCCTAATAATTGGGTGCCTTCAAATCTGCTGAAACAGATCCAGGCCGAATCAGGTTTGCCAGACACGGTCTCGCTGCTTGACCCGGATCTCTGCGAGAAGATTGCAATCGCCTGGGAGAAAAATCCGTGGATCAAGAAGGTCAACTCGGTCCAGATCACCCGTGATTCCCGGCTCCAGGTGGACGCTGTCTATCGCGTCCCTGCCGCGTTCGTTGAAGTCCCACGTGGCGTCTATCCGGTCGACACCGAAGGAGTCCTCCTTCCTCCAGCAGACTTCAACGTCACCGATACGTCACGATTGCCTCACATCCGACGCGTGAAGTCGCTGCCTCAAGGCGGAATGGGCCACGACTGGGGAGATCCTGTTGTCACTTCCGGAGCTCAACTGGCAACATATCTTGCTCCAGAAAGCGATCTGGAGAAGTACTGGAATCGCTTCGGATTCGCGGCATTGATCGCACCGGACGTCGACCCTGCAACCGCGAAACCAGAACAACTAGTCTTCGAGATCGAAACCATCGGGGGAAGTCGCATCACCTGGGGACGTCCACCTGGAGCTGACGAGCTCGAACCAAGCTTTAACACCAAACTGTCTCGTCTTCAGGATTACGTCACGCGCTTCGGAGGGCTCGACAACTCGAACGGTCCTCAGCGAATCGACATTCGGATGCCAGATGGCATTTCTCTGCACCCGCTCCTGGACCGTCGATACCAGTAAGGACTTCCGTCAAGTTCCCGTTTTGCGCGAGAATTCCCGATCGCATGCCTGTAAATTGATCTTTAAGAAGCGAGCGGGCTCACTGGCAACGAGACGGATGACACTATCTTCATGCAGACGTTTCTCATCGTCTGTATGAGTAACTCAAGTTAAGTAGCCTCCCCTGAATTGGGTCGAGCCATCCAACCCGTTTCAAGTGAGCCCTGACTGAACTGTTTCAGAGTATTCTCAACAGTAAAGGGCCAGGTATGTTTTCCAGAACCATCGCGACTTGTTTCTTGGTCATCGGGCTGACCAGTATTTCGACTGCATTCGCCAAAGAGTCGGCCCTGCACACATTGCATCCGATCGATCACCTCTCTCCGCATCGACTGCCTGTGATCGAGTCTGGTTCCTCAGGCATCGCGCCTTCGCAATCATCGCTTGTTCCGACGGCAAGGCTGGAACAGCAAGATGGTCCGGTTCGATTCCGGGTCGCTCAGCCAAACCCAGCTCCTGATCCAGATTCAGAGCCGCGTCTGGGGATCGTCACCGTCCCTGCAGGGGGTATCGGCCAACGAATTATCAGCGTGACTCCCAACAGTCCTGCGATGCGAATTCGCTTCACCAACGGGCAGGCATCTTACCTGGAACCCAATGACATTATTGTCAACATCAATGGAGTTCCCGCGAACAACCGCAGTGACTATCTCGTTGCGCTCTTCGACGCTCCACCTGGAACCCTGCAATTCACGATTCAGAACTCGCGAAACGGGCGAATCTACGCCTGCACAACAACCTTAGGAGGAGGGGGTGGAGGAACTACCGCAAACCGAATCGGCGTCACAGTCAGCGATCAGACCGGAGGCGTGGAAGTTGTCACGGTGAATTCAAACTCGCCTGCAACAAGGATCGTTCTCAGCGATGGAAGTCGGGCAACCTTGAGCAGCGGAGATCTCTTTTTGACGATCAACGGTCGAGCAATCACGACTGTCTCTGAGTTCGATCAGGCGCTCTCCAGTTCCCCGAAGGACATGCAGTTCACGTTTCGCAGATACGCCGATCAACGTGTCCTGACAGCGACTGCACAACTCAGTAGTGGTTCAGGCGGAACCACCACCGGAACTCGATTCGGGGCATATGTCACTTCTCAACCGGGAGGAGGTGTCAAAGTCACAGCAGTGATGGCCAATACCCCGGCTCGCCGGGTGGATCTCGACACTCTGGGGATTCGCAGCCTGGAACCCGGAGACATCATCACTCACGTCAACGGGATCAAAATCACAGATGAGCAGCATTACAGACAGGAAGTCCAAAACTCCCCTCAGCACATGCATTTCAACTTGATCAATATTCGAAATGGCGCCAGCTACAGCGGTCACGTGAACCTTCGATATTAATCATGGCCATTGATTGCGAAGCTGAACAACAACGGCCGACTCGTCATTAGAAAATTGGGCCGGGCATCCAAGGGCAGAACTCCTCGTCCCCGATGCCCTGTTCTTCGCTTTTCGTTTTCTTGCCGCTGGCCACGTCGATCATCATCTCGAAGATCTCGTGGCCGACCTCTTCAACTGTCTTCTCGCCATCGGTAATTGTTCCGGCGTTCAGATCCATATCGTCAATCATACGACGATAGATCGGAGTATTCGTCGACACCTTGATCGATGGCACTGGCTTACAGCCAAAACAACTTCCGCGACCGGTGGTGAAAATGACGATGTTCGCCCCTCCGGCCACGAGCCCGGTCACGGACGCTGGGTCAAATCCGGGTGTGTCCATAATGACAAAACCCTTCTCGGTCATCGGCTCGGAATATTCATAGACTGCGGTCAGCGGAGCGTTCCCAGCCTTGGCGATTGCGCCCAGCGACTTTTCGAAGATCGTCGTCAATCCACCCTTCTTGTTTCCGACAGAAGGATTGTTATCGATCTTCGCACCGAATTTCGCAGAGTACTCTTCCCACCAGCGAATCCGTTCAATCAGCTTCTCGCCCACCGCACGAGAGACCGCTCGACGCGTGAGCAAGTGCTCTCCGCCGTAGATCTCTGTTGTTTCCGCCAATGCGCTTGTTCCCCCATGAGCAACAAGCATATCACTGGCGACACCAAGTGCCGGGTTAGCAGTGATCCCGCTATGACCATCACTACCGCCGCAGTTGGTCCCCAAAATCAACTCAGAGATTGGGATCGGAACGCGGTGAACGTCATTCGCAGCAGGCAACAGTTCTTTCAGTTTTCCGACGGCGTAATCAACAGTTTTACGAACGCCTCCGAGATCCTGAATATTCAAAACCAAAGGACGCTTGTTTGAAGACCCGGAGCCATCCAGCGTCACCAGATCGAATTGCTCAGCGAGGTAAGAAGCCTGACCAGTCTCACATCCCAACCCCAGGATGATGTACGCAACGATATTCGGATGCTGAGCAAATCCACTCAGAGTCCGCGACAACATCTGATGGTCTGGACCTGTGTACCGGAATGAACATCCGCTTTTGTGATTCAATGCAATCACACCATCGATGTTCGGGAAGTCCTTCAGGATCGTTTTATCGAACGCATCGACAATGAAGTTCGCAGAGGTCGCCGAGCAATTCACCGTTGTCAGAACGGCAACGTAGTTTCGAGTCGCTGCACGCCCATCTGGACGACGATACCCGAGAAACGTTCTCTGCTCATTGGGGACTGGCAGTTGAACAAGATCAGTGCCGAACTCAAAGTCCCGATCCAACGGAGCCATATCGAGATTGTGAGAGTGAATCCATTCTCCTGCGGCAATCGGTTTGGTCGCGAATCCGATCGGCTGACCAAACTTGACGACTGTTTCCCCCGGAGCAAATGGACGCAGCGCCATCTTGTGCCCCAGATCAATCTGTTCACGGGCGACAACCGATTGCATCCCGTCGGTCGACGTCCAGACACCACCAGCTGGTGCCGTGTCACGAGCAACAACGACGGTGTCTCGTTCATTCAGCAATAC
Organism: Planctomicrobium limosum; assembly: GCF_051465645.1. Taxonomy (GTDB): domain Bacteria; phylum Planctomycetota; class Planctomycetia; order Planctomycetales; family Planctomycetaceae; genus Planctomicrobium. The sequence goes on from NZ_CP195790.1 coordinate 3,861,898, forward strand.
AAAAGGCGAGTTCTGGCGCATGGCTCGACATCAAAGTTGAAAAATGATCAGTGGACGAGGGACCCCGTCGCACCAATTTTGACATGAAAGACGACAACGGCACAACGGCTGAATCGAAATTAAAAGGCGATTGCCAACCACGGCAATCGCCAGACTCATTGTCGCAAATCAGCTTCGGGTTCGCGAGACAGTGTCCGGTCGCAGTCAGAATGTTCCAACCGCTACAGAGACACTGCAAAACGGATCAGACTAGCGACTGACCTGAGCTTCCGTTTTCAGAATCGTCGTCAAAGGAGCTCCCTTTGCTGATTCAAACGGGAATTTCAGAAGCTGAGCAATCGTGGCCGCGATATTGATGTTCTCGATCACCCCGAGTTCCACATCGTCCCGGATCCCGGCACCTGCAGCCACAAAAGTGGCGTTCATTTTGGGGTTCGTTGACAGGAAGCCATGTGTTCCCAACGTCCCCTTGCTGGCAATGACAACATCTTCACCAGTCGCTGTTGCTGCAAATCCATAGCCATCTTTGGCAGACAGAATCAGATCTGCCATCTGTGGATATTCGTCAGGTTGTGGAAGCCCATACTTCGAATACTGATCCGGAGTGACGACCTCAAGAATCCCTTCCTGGTCCTTGAACAGCTCAATAATTTTCTTGCGATCTTCGGCCGCAGTATCCGGGCGAGTCAGGTAGAGCATCGCAATGCCCCCTTCAGGAACAATCATCGCATTGGCGGTTGCAATCTGATTGTTCTCGACAGTCAGCAATCCCGCTTTTCGCAGAGCAACGTTCGGGAGAATAGTGTTTGGAATTGAGATGAACCCGTGATCGGAGACAACCATCACAGCGGTCTGTTCACGGATCCCGGCATCATCGATCGCAGCAAGAATGTCACCAACGCAGGAATCTGCATAGGCCACAGCAGCATAGCCAGCATCAGTCAGCGGGCCATATCGATGGTGGATTCCATCAACGTTCAACAGGTGAACCAGCGTCAGGTTCGGCTTTTCCTTCTTGATCAGATGGCAAGCTGCCTGAGTCCAGATTCGATCTTTCGAGACCGTGCTCAACTTGGGAAACGCTTTGTGCGTTTCATCGCTCCAGAGACCTTCCGCTTTCATGCTTTCCAGCAAAGCAGGGGTCGTAAAAGTCAGAGTGTCTGGTGAGTCCGGGAAATCGTACTTGAGTGTCTGTGAGTTTCTGGTACATGGCCAGTTAATCCCCACGGATGTCATCGAGTGCTTCAAAGCAACGTCATAAATCGTCGGTGCGTGAACCAGAGCAGACTTGTCCGTCCGGCTGTTCACTTTCACAGGAATTCCGAGCCCTCCACGCTCCAGAACTCCGTTGAACAACACACCATGTGTCTCTGGACGAACGCCGGTCACGATGGACGTGTGATTCGGCCAAGTCACGGAGGGGTTCGAAGCAATCATTCCCTCTGCCATCACGCCGCGTGCAGCGAGGCCGCGAATATTCGTCAGCGGGACGTTCGGATCTTTCAACAGATAGGCTGGCAAGCCGTCGACACAAATCACAACAACATGTTTTGCCTGAGCATCAGCGGCATGTCCCACGGAGACAACTCCAACGAGACAAAACAGGCAGGCCGCCAACAGAGTCCGATACATCCTCATGCTTCACCTCACATCTTCGAAAGTACAGAGCTCAAGCAGATAGTTGACAGGCAGGCCTGCGACGAAAAGCCAGATTCCAAGAATGTAAACACTCTCTTGAACTCGTTACGGGATGTCAACACAGAAGCAACTTCCGATAAGAGAGAGCGCAGCGGACCTTCCTGAGTTTCGAGAGGAAGCGTACCTGTCATCTGAAACCGGAGTATCACAGGTGACAGGTACCTGAGAGACAGGTGTCACACTCTTCACTGATGAGCATTCAAAGATCAGTGATGATTCCGCAATAGCTTGCGGAACTCAGCAATTGGTTTCGTATTGGCAACATCGTTCTTCGTCAGTCCGGCCCGTCGCGCCTGATCGACTCCGTATTCCATGACGTCCAAGCCCACCTGCGAGTGAGCGTCAGTATTGATGACGATCGGGATCCCAAGATCACGAGCCGCAGCTGCATACAGATCATCCAGATCAAGACGATTCGGGTGAGCGTTAATCTCCATCATGACGCCATGATCTGCCGCCGCTTTCAACAGCTCTGCGTAGTCAATATCAGCCCCAACTCGGCGACCAATCAGCCGTCCGCTCGGGTGTCCAATGGCACTCACATTGGGGTTACGGATGGCATTCAGCAGTCGCAACATAATCTGATCGCGCGGTTGCTTCAGACCGTAATGCAAGACGGCGATCACCCAGTCCGCTTCCGCAAGCACATCGTCAGGCAAATCCATTTCAGCGTTTTCGAGGATGTCACATTCGATCCCCAGCAGAACGTCGATGTCGCTGTACTCTTCGCGGATGGTTCGAATCTCATCCCAATGCTTCCGCAATCGATTCGCATCCAGACCGTTTGCCATCGAGACCCGTTTTGAATGGTCTGTAATCGCGATGTACTTCAGACCACGCTCTCTGGCAGCTTCGATCATCTCGCGAATCGTCGCTGTTCCATCCGTAGCAGTCGTATGCATATGAAGATCACCCCGAATGTCTTTCAGCGTGATCAATCTTGGCAGAGCATTCTTTTCTGCGAGCTCAATCTCGCCTCGATTCTCTCGCAGCTCTGGAGAGATCCAGGGAAGCCCGAGAGCGGAATAAATCTCTTCTTCAGTCCGCCCGGCAATGCGTTCTTCACCGCGAAACAGACCATACTCGTTCAGCTTCAGATCCCGCTCCGTTGCCCGACGCCGAATGACGATGTTGTGCTCTTTGGAACCGGTGAAGTATTGCAGTGCCGCCCCGAACGATTCCTCAGGGACAACACGCAGGTCGAGTTCCAGATGATCACGCAATCGAACCCGTTGCTTGGTCGGCCCGCGAGACAACTCTTCGGAGACCAAAGGAAGACTGGCAAGCAGATTCATTGCATCGTCAGGTGTGCTCGACGTCACAAGAATATCGAGGTCTCCACACGTTTCCTTCCGACGCCGACAACTTCCGGCGATCGCGGCGTGAGTCACACTTGGGAGCGACTGCAGGGCGGCAAGAATCTGCTCCGCTGCAAATCTCGCCTCGGAAATCAGCACGCGCTGGCCAAATTGGCTCAACTGTTCAATCGATGCGAGAATCGACTGTTCCGTCTTCTTCCCGAACCCCTTGAGTGCTGAGACTCGTCCCGCTTCGGCTGCTGCCTTGAGATCGGCCGGCCCCTGTACTTGTAACTCTCGATGAAGAATGGCAGCCTTCTTGGGCCCGACCCCCGGGAGATTCATGATCTGCAACAGTCCCGGTGGAAACTCTGCTCGAAGCTCATTGAGCAGTTCGAATGAACCATCAGTTACCAGCTGCGTAATTTTCGTTGCGATGTCCTTGCCAATCCCAGGCAGGTTCAACAGGTCAGCCGGATTTCCAAGTGCGAGTTCCTCAATGGACTCCACCGAATCTTCAACAGTGCGAGCCGCATTTCGATAGGCACGCACACGAAACGAATTCGCCCCCTGCATCTCCAGAAGCATGGCTGTTTCTTCCAGAAGGTGGGCAATTTCGTGATTCTGCATGGCAATAGCAATGGATGGAGAAGAAAGCAGGGGAGCCTTCCAAAATGAAAGGCTCCCCTGAAGTTTATCAAATTTGAACAGTCACAGTTGCTTCCAACTGCGATTCCAGAAGCAGAACTTACCGTCCGTTTGACATGGACTTTGGTGTCGAACCGCTGGAATCAAAACGAGATGAGGACTTTGGAATCGGCAGACGATTCGCTGCATCTGGTTTCTCAACAGTCGCGGTTGGCTTCAAGCCAGATTTCAATGGATATCCCTTGGAATCGCTATCGAGCAATCGCAGCTGCTGTTCGTATCCCATGTAGTTCAGGAAGTCACGGAAGTTGACAATCTTAATCCCCTTGCGGGTCGCTTCTTTTGTCAGCTCTTCATATTCCTTGATGACCTTCAGAATTTCTTCCTGCTTCTGAGTGTCACTCCCTGGGAAATCCGTTGGATCTTCCAACCGACCAATCACAAGGAACTTGGTTTTGACCGAGAGCTGACCATTCTCAGGAACTCGGTTTCCGGCGTCATCAATTTCCAGTTCGACAGCAGCACCGGAGTTGGAAAGAGTGGATCGCAACAGTTCGCGATCGCTCTTCTCGTCACCGTTCATGTCAACAACGCCAACGAACGAGAAGAATTCCTTCTGTCCTTTGGACCAGGCTGGTGAGTAGATCGGATCATCAGCCTGAATTGGACGGGAAATGTCTTCGGTCAGAATACGTGCTTCTGCAAGATGCGGCCCACGAATCTTTGTGACTTCGATCTTGGCTTTGATGTCTGCGTTACCGCGACCAACTCCCTGATGCCCCTTGGTATAAACCGAGAACGTGACCTGACTGCGGAGTCCGTCATCAGAACCCAGATTGATCCAGACAGCTCTGGTGGTGTTATCGACCCGAACGATCGCTCCATCAGCTTTGTCGAAGCTCAAATCTTCCAGCTTATTCAAACGCTCACGCATGTAGCCAATGACACGTTCGTAGTCGCGTGACTCTTCGTCTTTCTTCTTACGAAGAGCGTCGAGTTCGTCTCGCAGGGTTTCCTTTTCACGCTGTTCACGGCGAAATTCTTCTCGCCACTTTCCGATGTCGCGATCTTTTTCTGCAACCAGTTCGTTACGCTGGGCAACGAGATCCTGCAATTGCTTTTCCGATCCAGATTGAGATTCCTGGATTTCGGCGATGCGACGCATATGAGCCTGCTGTTCCTGAGTCATTTCAGTCTGAACATTTGCGAGCTCAGTCTGACGTTCACGGATGTGAGACTCGGATGTGTTCAGAGCAGAACGCAGGCTTTGAAGAGTTGCTGCCACTGTCGGGCTGGCTGGACTTGGTTGAACCTGTTCACGACCAAAAGCAGCCAGATCGCGTTTCAGCGCACCTGTCACAGTGTTCGGGTTGGTTTCGTCCTCTCCTCCAATGGTTGGAAAGTCGGGATAACCCAGCTTGCGTTTCAGCAGAGTAATATCGTCTTCAGCAACGCGACGTTCGTTCTCGGCACGATTCGCTTTATCGTTAGCGGCATCGAGCTGAGAAAGTGTTTCAGCTTGCTTCTTGTAATTGAGATAGCAGACCAACGCCAGAATTAACGTGGTCATCACAAAAACGATCAGTGAGAAGTGAACCGCTGTTGGCTTGGACGAGGCCATCGAATTCCCCTGTGTGTCAGATGATTTCTGACAGAGAAAAAAGGGTGTCTACGCGCCGCCATCCATGCACGCTCGCGCTGATCAAACTAATTCAGTATACGGATCTAAATTGCCGCGACTTTGCGCGAAGCTGATAAAAATCAGAACTTCGCATTCTGGATGCCGGAGGCGGTCTCTTCACAACTCTCGAATGTCGCTGTCAGGAGACTTCCGCTGCTCGCTGAAACATCCCCGAGAAGACTCGGCGAGTTCAGGCAACCAGCATCGTTCCTGAAGAATCGACACTCTCGCCTATTCTTTCTCGATCAAGTCGCCGCCGAACTTCAACGAAGTCAATGCGAAGCGTATAACCGCTACACCCAACGAACATGAAGAGGACAGCACAGAGCGAGCCGTAAACTCACGAGAGACGAAAATCTCCACTTCAGTCTACGCAGATTGCCATTGCCGTCAAGGAGATCTTGCGCAATCTACCGCACTCATACTAACTTGCGTCGAAAAGACTTTTACGGACCCTGTCCTAATCGGCACAGCCAGACACGATCGCAACAGACCAAACCAACGTAGCATTCACTCCAGACAACACAATCGCGCCGAGTCGCACTCCCGATTACAGTCTGTTGTGGACCGAGATTAATCGTTGAGCTGAAACAACCGCTTAATCGTACTGATCATACCATGTGGAGTACCTGTACGGGCTTCGTCCCGTAGTGTCTCCAACGGAGGATGTAGAAGCTTGTTCATAACGCGATAGATCGATTTTTCGATCGCCTGACGTTCCCGGTCCCCGAGATCCGGCAACTTTCGAAACAGGATCTCTAATTCCTGTCGACTGACCTCTTCCCAGTTTTCACGCAGACGCTTCACAATCGGGCCTGTCGCCTTGTGATAGACGTCCCTCATGAACTTTGAGGTTTCTTCCTCAATGATACGTCTGGCCTGCTGAATCTCGAGAACCCTTTTCTTGCGATTGCGTTCGCAAGTCGATTCGAGGTCGTCGATATCGTACAGGAAGATTCCGTCATCGATGTTTCCGACGGTCGGTTCCACATCACGAGGAGCCCCCAGATCCAGCATGAACAGCGGTCGCGGACCACTCTCCCTCCGAACGGCTTTCATCAGGTCGGCCGTAATCACCGGACGCTCAGCTCCGGTCGTGCTCACAATGACATCTGCTCGACCGAGACAGCGTTGAAGCTCCTCCCACGAGTAGGCGACGCCATTGAATTCCGCTGCAATTCGCTGAGCCCGTTCGAGGCTCCGATTACAGACATTGATTTCCCGAACACCTTCTCCCTGCAGGTAGACAAGCGTTTCGGTCGCCATTTCGCCAGCCCCGACAACGAGGACGGACTTGTCGTCGAACCGGTCGAAAATGCTTTTGCCAAACTCTCCGACGGCCACGCTCGCAATCGAAACCTTGCCTTCAGACAGTTTGGTTTCGGTCCGCACACGTCCGGAGACGGAAATCGCACGCTGAAAGAGGGCGCTGGTCAACGGGCCGTTGGCATCTGTCCGTAAAGCGATCTCGTACGCCGACTTAATCTGATTAACGATCTGACTTTCGCCAAGCACCATGCTGTCGATGCTGGAAGCAACCTCAAACAGGTGACGAACAGCGTCCGGGCCTTGATACTCCAGCATTTCATTCAGCAGAGTCTCCATCGGAAGCTGATGGAAATCTGCGAGGAACCGAATCAGCTCGCGATGTTCAGGAGCATCTGCCGGATCTTCCTGTGCGCAATAGAGTTCCACACGATTGCAGGTTGAAATCACAACATGCTCTGATCGTGGAAACCGTGTTCGCAGTTCGCTGTATGCCCGTTCCAGCGACTCCGAGGATGGAAACGCAAGTCGTTCCCGAACAGTGAGATCCGCCGACTGGTGATTGCAGTAAACAACACGAACGTTCATGGGTTCCCTCCTGCCTGCTGGGGAGAGGAAAATCCGTGAATAATGTCAGCACTTCCAATCTTCATGGCGAGCAGAGTCAGCACCATGAAGACACAGCCGAGAATCGTTCTGAAAGCAACCAGACGGCCGGTCGGGTTCTTCGCCCCCAGCATCCAGCCAAATAACAATGCCATCACCACCCACATCACGGCATTGATAACAACCGTGGTACTCAAGAGATCAACCGGGTGCTCTCCCTTCTTGGAGAGATAAATCATCCAGAGACCGGTGGCCATGCCCAATGTCTGCAATGGAACGGAGACGATGACCAACCACCAGTTAATCCGGCTCAGCCGTTCGAGACTCAGCAGATGCAGCGCTGGTAACTCAACCTGTTTACTCTTCAGCCGATAATGCTGCACCAGATACATAAGGCTTGCCAGACAGGCGAGAAGAACTCCCAAGATCCCGATCGACCAGAGAGTGGCGTGCAACATGCTCCACCATCGCATCTGCGACACCTGCGGAATCGGGACGCGACTGGTAAACGGCGCAACTCCAATCAGCAGAAGCACGATCGGAATCGCAAAGATTCCCAGAGAAAGCTTCGGACTCCAGAGCTGCACTCCCAGATAGAGAGCCATCGCGAGCCAGGCCGAAACCAGCATCCAGTCGTAAGTGGAACTCAGTAATGGGGGAAGGTCATGTAGCTGACTCCGTCCCAGCAGATAAGTGGTATGTGCCACAAATCCTGCGATCCCAAACAGCAATGTCCCAATCCGTGCGGCCGTTGTTCGGCGCGCAAATTGAGTCAGCTCCAAGGCGAGTGCCACCAGGTAGCTGCACAAAAAACAGATTAGTGAGACGTTATAAATGTACATTCACACAACTACATTCACACAATTCTGATCACGTTGGCAGGAATCAGAGACCGCTCTTCAACGCTGGTTCCCGAAACAAATGACCTGACTGTCTTCCTGCGTTCCCTGAATTTCACAGCAAACAAAAAACGCCGCAACCAATTTCATCACAACGAATTCATGAATTCGTAAGCACAAATTGTCACCGAGATGCTGTCGTGCTGCAATCGTAGGGACGAAATCGGATTCGTCTATGATTTCGTTCCAAAACGGCACCGTCAACCGGGGGCCCCAATCTGGTTGCCCCCTCTCGAACCTGAGACGGAGTCTTCAGGTTCGTCGTTACTTCCGTGTGTATCCCGAGTTTCAACTCAATTGTACCTTTAAAACCACCTGCGAGTCGAACTTTTCGAGTGTTCTGAAATCCTCACGACTCGGCGGATCAGTCGACCTGAACGGCACCCCACCTGAAAATGTGCGGCCTTGGTGGCGAATTCCTGATGTAAGCGAACCTTGCAATCCGATAGCCCTAAGTATTGCGGCCGGACTTGCGCGCTGAATGATTCTGCCCAGACAGCAGAAATCACCTGAACGTCGCGAGTTCCGGAAACGACCGCCCAATACAAACTTCGCTCAGCAGAAAACTACGGATAGACCCCTGCGGTCTAGCGGATATCGGGACAGCCAGGGAGGGTTGCCATGTCAGAGACATTCAAAGTTGAAGTTTCTCAAGGCCAGTTGAACCTCATCGCCAAGCGCTACGGCGTGAACGCCGGCTGCTCGCTGCTCGATGTTGGCTGCGGGGACGGTGAGTGGGTCTTGAAATTGCGTGGACGCGGCGCCACCGTTCAAGGCATTGAAGAACGCCACCTCACAAGTGCCCCCCAGAGCGACGCCATCGCAATTGGATCTCCAGCTGCGAACCTGCCGGGCGGTGTTCAGTCATTCGACCGAGTGCTGTTTCGCGGAACCAGCCTGATCGGCGCGGACGCATTCCATCCAGAGCTGATGATCGCACTGGCAAACATGGGATCCATGCTGAAGCCTCACGGGCGGCTGGTCATCCCGATCAACAACACCAATGAAGCCGAGATTGCCCGTTGGCAGTCGATGCTCTCCAGTTTCCCTGGCACCGTCCGCACTCGCAACCTGACTGGTGGTATCGCAGCTTACCTGACGCTGTCATTCCTCTTCGGCGGCAACGCGAAAATCACAGTTGTGGACCTCAACATCCAGAACAAGCAGATTTCGAAACTGGAATGGCACAAACTCGCACGAGAAGCCGTTCTCAAACAGATGAACAAAGCACAGGAAGCCGCGTAAGTCTCAGGACGAACAGCTTCAACTGATAAAATTCAACTCCCCGGACAATGCAGAGAACCTGCAATGTTCGAGGAGTTTTCTGCTTTCCGGCTCTCGACACGACTGAGCAACAAACCTGTGGTTAGTTGATTTCGAACCACAGTTTCTTAATGGTCCCGTTGAACTTTCCGCGTGGGCCGTCGCCTATTTTGAGCATCATCCCTGCCGTTTCGAGACTGAGATCACTCGCTTCACTTTCCGCGACCAGCTTACCATCGACAAACAATCGCAGCACACCGGATTTACGCTGCGCAACGACGTCATGCCAGCCACTTCCGAGTTCACGATCATCTGTAATCAACTGACCTGCAGTCATCGACCAGATGTGGCCAGACGGTAACGTTGTCGAGAAGAGTCGTCCGTGATGAGTCGCCATCGTCCACACTCGTCGATAACGCACGTCAGGTGTGACATCCAGTTGCTTCAAACGCTTCCAGTTGGTTCCGCCGTCGTAACGGTACACTTCCGCCAGCGGCAACGTGCCACCATAGAACGTTCCGTTGTGAACGAGCATCGCCATGACTTCCAGCTCTTCTCCGAGTCGCCCGCAATCAATCCATTTGTCGTCAGAATCAAGGCGATAAACCTTCCCTGTCGGCCATGTGCTGACATGCAAGGCGTTCTGATATGTGGTGAATGAATAAGTCTGGGTGATGTCGTTGGAGACGAGCCCGAGATCCTTCCAGTCTTTCCCATCGAATCGATAGACGGCACCAGAGTCGTAGCTTCCTGCGTAGAGATATCCGCCATGAACACCGAGCGACACGACCCGTTTACCATCAGGCGTCGGGATCGATGTCCACTTCTTATCGCCGTCGTAACGGAAGAAGCCCGCTGGTCGATAGAGAGACGACGCGTAAAGCTGACCGCGATAAGTGACGAGACCACCGATCGCCTCAGTCGGGGCAAGATCTCCAATGAGTTCCCACTGGTCGTCACCAGTCAATCGATAGACTTTGCCGCCGCGTGTCTCATTCATTGAGTCCTGCAGGCTCGATCCGCCGAGACGATACTTACCAGTCCCGGCGTACAGTTCTCCATCGAATGCCGCCAACGCGGTGACTGAATTCGCCCCATCCAAAGTCCCTACTGGCTTCCAATCACCAGCCCCTGCATAGCGATAGACCTTGCCAATGGAGTCTGGGCCTCCTTCGCAGGTTCCCATGTAAAGGTGTCCCTTGTGGACTGCCATTGAGAAGCCGAGGATCGTGTTCCCCGGCCGTCCTTCATCGCGCCAGACAGGTTCTGTTCCGGCATCAATTCCAAACTGAATCTGACGCCAGTTTGCCTGACTCGTTGTGCTTCCGGTGTTATTTCGAACTCCAAGCGAAAAGCCGTGTCGCGTCTTGTGATTCCACAAGCTGACCAGATCGCCAAGATCCTGAGTTCCAGATTCATCAGTTCGAAAAGACACTCCAACCGAAAAGTCAGACGTCCCCAACGACTTTGATAACACAATGTTTGAGGACTGCTGAGATTCAGGACCGAACTCGATTGGTTCGCTGATGAGAACCTTGCCTGAGAAACTCAGTTCTGGCGGTTCGGCCTGTGCAACAAAAGAGCTGATGGCAACTGCAGCCGTTGCCACTGCCAAGACTCGTGACCCCATTCTCAGGCAGCTTTTCATTTCCGTCATTTCTTCTGAAGATCGTTGAATTCGCAACATCTCAAATTGCTTTCTGAACCAGGAAGTGCAGGGGCCCAAGCAAAATTAAAAAGCAGACTTTGGGGAACGAGCCAGACAGAGCAGTGAGGGAAGAACCAAGCGTCTCGCCTTAATAGTCGAGGCTCGATCCCCCTTCAACTTCGATCCCTTGCCCGGTCACGAAGCTGGAGTCTTCCGTCGCCAGAAACAGACAGACCCGGCCAATCTCCTCCGGGGCCGCCATTCGCCCAAAGACTTGTAACTCGGCCACACGCTTTAATGCCGATTCAGGATCAGGCAACGTCGCCGCCCATTCGCGCATCAAAGGAGTATCAACGTTACTGGGGAGCACGGCATTGACCCGAATACCATCAACTCCAAGCTCCAGTGCCAGAGCTTTGGTGAGACTCACCTGAGCCCCTTTTGTCGCGGCATAGGCAGACGAGTGATGTTGCCCGAGAACGGCCGTCATCGAACTCATGTTCACAATCGTTCCTTTTGTCTTGCGAAGATAAGGAACAGCGAACTTGGCCGCCGCGTACGTACTGACAAAGTTCACCTGAAAAAGCCGCTCCAGATCTTCAATCGACGTGTCATCGATTGATGTGGCAGGGGGGTGAACACCAGCGTTGTTAATCAGACAATCCAACTGCCCGAACTCATTCACAGTCTCTTCGATGGCCATCTGAATCTGCGATGGCTGGCTGACATCGCATTGAATGACATGCACTCGCCCGGGGCCGGTTGCGTTCAATTCTTCCGCCAACTGCATTCCGGCTTTCACATTGATATCCAGAATCGCCACGTTCGCCCCCTCCTGCGCGAACACCCGGACGCACCCGGCACCAATTCCAAGACTTCCGCCGGTGACGATCACTGTCCGATTCTGGAATCTCATAAACCTATGCTTTCGTGTCAAAACAGCCCCAGCAACCTTCACTCACAGTCAACACACCTCAGAATTCCAACTCGCCCTCGATCGCAACAATACAAATGAGGCCATCACGACAGCCATCTGGACGAAAAGGATTGCCCGTGATTCGCTGCGAGTGAAGTCCAATTCTCCTTGCCAGGCTTCCAGTTACGACTTGTATGGCAACCCAAGACGGTGTGAAACTCCAGCAGCCAGCGTAAAATCACCGTCGAATCAACAATATTCAATTTGATTGATTCGAATCATGACGTAGTGTTCTCGGACGTCAACATGCTTTGCCAGAGAGTCGCATCAAAAGAGACGGACCTCTCTCCGCCAGACGTCGATCGACCTCATCCCGCACCTCATTTTCCAAAGCCATCGCTGATCACCTTGGGCAGTTTTCGCAGTTGGTTGTGAAATCCATGTCGTTCGAAACTCACAACTCTTTCGATTCGCGAACCGAGGCCGCATTCTCTGACCCAGAGGATGAAGGCTACAAGGTCTACGTCGAAGCTGGTCGGGGAGCCGTAACGCAAAAACGTCTGACTCCTGATCTGATTCGCGGAAACGCACATCTGCAGCAACTGTTCGACCGTGTTCAAGACCTCCTCTCCAGCTCGGTCGATAAGAACGCCGAGTTCGTGCCTGTCTGCCCGGAATCACTGGAGGAGATGAAGCTCACTGAAGACGATGTCCAGCGTCTTGTGCTGAAATACCTCGTCCAGAAGGGCTCCGCTCTCGGGCGTGAAATCTCCAATCAGATCAAGATTCCATTCGGGATTCTGTTTCCGTTGCTCGCCGAGTGGAAATCGCAACAACTGATTTCCTACCGGTCGTCAGGCGAGATGGGCGACTATGTGTTCGCCATCGTCGAAGCCGGTCGAGAACTCGCCAAAAAATTCAGCGCCGAATGTACTTACTTCGGGGCCGCTCCTGTTTGTCTGCAGCACTATCTTCACGCAATGGAGATGCAGACGATTGCCGGAAAAGAAGCGACTGAGGCTCATCTTCGAGAAGCATTCTCCGATCTGCTCGTCAGTGACCAGCTTTTTGATCGCCTTGGCCCGGCCATCAATTCCGGACGAGGCATGTTTCTTTTCGGAGAACCCGGAAACGGAAAAACGAGTATCGCCGAACGTATCACCCAATGCTTCGGAGATGCCGTCTGGATTCCGAGAGCCTTGGGGATCGATGGCGATATCATTCGCGTCTTCGATCCGGCCGTTCATGAGGAAGCTCCCCTGAGTTCAAACGGAGGGATTCTCGACCTAAGCGGAATCGACACTCGCTGGGTTCGCATTGCTCGCCCCACCATTATCGCAGGGGGCGAACTGACAATGAACGAACTGGAAGTCACCCAGAACCCGATTACAAAAATCTGTGAAGCCCCACTGCAGTTGAAGAGTAACTGCGGAACACTGGTGATCGACGACTTCGGACGCCAGACAATGCCGGTCGATGTGCTGCTGAACCGGTGGATCGTCCCGCTTGAAAAACGATACGACTTCCTGAACCTGCCATCCGGTAAAAAAGTTCAGGTGCCGTTTGATCAGCTCATCATCTTCTCCACGAATCTGGAACCGCGCGATCTTGTGGATGGTGCGTTCCTGCGTCGTATTCCCTACAAAATTGAAGTTCCTGATCCTTCAGAAGATCATTTTCGAAAACTGTTCGAAATCATGGGCCCGAAGCTCGGCCTGACCTTCGCTCCCGGGGCAGTGGACCATCTTGTCGAAACGCATTATCAGGCATGCAACCGCCCGTTTCGCGCCTGTCAACCACGCGATCTGCTTCTGCAGGTCAAAAACTTCTGTGTCTATAAAAGACAGCCGAAAATTGTGACCGCACAGGCGTTTGACTTCGCTGTTGCGACCTATTTCTCAGTCATGTAAAGATCAGGCGAAACTGATATACAGAAACGCCCCTTCTCGAACAGGGGCGCCACCTGCTAAAGTCTTTGCGCATTCCGTGCGCAGCTTAGATGGCCAGCGGTTGCCAGTCGTATTTCGAGGCTTCAGGCCCGACGAATGGCCTCATGCAGTGGCCTCCAGCAGATCAAATCAATCATTGTGTAAATTGGCCGGGACGAAGTGACTGTAATGAGCGAAATTCATACTCTGACCCGTGAACTGCAGAAGAAAAACGATTCAAAGATCGTTCTGCTTGTGGCCGACGGCCTCGGCGGACTGCCATTGCAACCAGGCGGCAAAACCGAACTGGAAACCGCGAAGACTCCGAATCTCAATGCACTCGCACAGCGCGGGACGCTCGGACTGAGCACACCAGTCATCCCAGGGATCACACCGGGAAGTGGCCCTGGTCACCTGGGTCTGTTCGGATATGCCCCGCTTGAGTTTCAGATCGGACGCGGCGTTCTGGAAGCACTCGGAATCGACTTCGATCTCGGGCCAGACGACGTTGCCATTCGCGGAAACTTCTGCACACTCGACGAGAAGGGTTTGATTTCCGATCGTCGTGCAGGCCGTATCTCCTCAGAGAAAGCCGCTCCTCTCTGCGAGAAGCTCAACCAGATCCAGATTCCTGGCGTTGAAGTCTTCGTACAGCACGTCAAGGAATACCGTCTTGTCGTCGTCTTCCGCGGCAAAGGTCTCGAAGGAAACATCAACGATACCGACCCACAGGCGACCGGAGTTGCTCCGCTTGATCCAGTGGCTCGCGATGCTGGCTCCGCCGCGACAGTTGAAGTTGCCAAGGAGTTCCTGCGTCAGGCTCGTGAAGTTCTGAAGAACGATCAGCCAGCCAACTTCCTGATGCTTCGCGGGATCGCCAAGCGTCCGCCAATCCCGACATTCGAAGAAGTCTACGGCACCAAAGCCGCTGCGATTGCAGTCTATCCAATGTACCGCGGACTCGCGCGACTCGTCAGCATGGACGTTCTCGATGCCGGTCAGACACTGGAAGATCAGTGTGCCCGACTGAAGGCGGCATGGAACGATTACGACTTCTTCTTCATGCACTTCAAATACACCGACTCAACAGGTGAAGACGGTAACTTCGACGCCAAGGTCAAGCGAATCGAAGAACTCGACGCTGCGATTCCAGCCATCACCGCGCTGAATCCAACCGTCCTGATCGTCACTGGCGACCACAGCACGCCAAGCAAGATGAAGTCACACAGCTGGCATCCGGTTCCGACCATGATCGCCGCTGATCGTTGCCGCTTCGATGGCAGCACAGAGTTCGGGGAATCCGCCTGCCGCATCGGTGGACTCGGACAATTCCCGGCGAAATACCTAATGCCACTCGCGCTGGCTCACGCTGATCGCCTCGAAAAATTCGGTGCGTAATCAACGATAAATCTGTGTAATACAGATCGAATTCACTCCAGCCATCAGTCAATTCCTGGTGGCTGGAGTTTTTTTTGCGCACAGAACACTGCCTGGAAATCAAAGTCAGTGCGTCATGGCGTAGAAGAGAATATTGATGCCCATCGGGTACGCTCTCTTTTCCGAATACTCACGGAAGTAGAATTCATCCTCGCCTTCCCGTTCCCAGCCATCTCCGAGATCGGTGTTATGACAAGCGAGCGCCATGATGCGTCCCTTGTCGTCAAAGAATGCCCGATAATGAACCTCGGTGGCATCAGGACGCTCGTAAGAAATCCCGCGCCGGCCATGTTCAATTGATGGAACCTGCGGCTTTTCGGTCAGGTCATAGACAATGTGAAAGATGGGATGATCGAGCGGCAGTTCCTGTGGCTCCTTGTCAGGAAAGACGAGTTTCATCGCACTTGCGAATTCAAACCATTCGTCTTCCCCCCAGAAATCGTCGAACATGGCAAAGCCGCCCTGTTCGAGATACGTCCGGAGCAATTCCGCTTCCTCTGGTGAGAAGTTCAACCCACCGCGACGTCCCCCCCAGCCTCCGCCCGGTTCACAGAAATAGATGAACGGGTAATGAAACAGCCGAGGGTCTGTCAGCTCCAGAATCAGCGGATTCGGATTCACTTTGAGCGAAGTAAGTTGCTGCAGGCGGAACGAAAAATTCAAATCGCTGTCCGGCCAGTCAGTGCGCCAGGTGCCACGGAACCCAGCCTGCGTGTTGTAGAAGATCCGGACGAAGGTGAAGACATCCGTTGGGAACTCAGAATCCTCGTCCCAGTCCGGGACACCACGGCGATCAATAATGAATCGAGGGCTCTCGGCGGAATCGAACATCCCCGGTCGGAACCCCGGCGTCCGGCGTTGTGACATCGGCCCGAACTGTGCGAGCGCAGTCAGCGCCACTGGCAACACGAGCAGGCAAGGGAGGAGGACCCAAAGCAACTTTCTGCGCATCTCAGCACTCCCCCTCCAGAGAATCAGTCACAGAGATCCAGGTCTTCTAAGAAGTAGAACTTCTCGTGTGTCTACTGCTCGCTCACCGCAAAAGCACGTTCATCCTCCCCTCACTCCCGCCTTATCAGAATCGGGCTTTCTCCTAACAAGGAGAGCTGATCACTGATTGGCGATGCGATGGAATTCGTTCCAGTCTACCGAATCTGACACAAAATTCCCCTAATATGTTGTCGAAGAAATCCGAAACACTCATCCATGCAACAACTTGCAAGCCGGTAACACATCGATTTTCCATCCGATTTTCGCATTCCCCCTCTCCATCTGCACCTGCGAGGAATGCAAACCGACCATCTGGGGCGTTCCTGTTCGTGAATTGATTGCTCACAGTTCCTTCACAAATTAGGATGGGAAAAATTCACTCTTGGAAGGTGTCTTCAAACCGACTTCCTGACAGAGAAGCCTGTTCTCCGGAACTGGATTCCATGTTCAGCGTCAGGATCGCGTTCATTTCCGATGTCCCATCATGGTGATGGTCTGGAAAGTGAATGGCGATCATGGATGGACCGCCTGAAGACTCCTTCTCAGCAGCCGAAAGTTTCTCCCGCGCATGGCCGCCCACTCACTGGACCCGCTCGCCACGGACAATTGGAGTCGTCGTCATTTACTTGGTCTTCAGCATCTGGACCCTGACGAAATCACGCTGATTCTGGACCATGCTGCTGAATTCAAACGACTCCAGCAAACCCGGGCAAAACTGAATCACCTCTCCGGGGTGGTTGTCGCCAACCTGTTCTTCGAAGCATCGACCAGAACTCGCACCAGTTTCAATCTGGCAGCCAAACGCCTCAGTGCTGACACCGTGGATTTCACCGCGTCTGGCAGCAGCATCTCCAAAGGCGAAACCTTCATCGACACCGCCTTGACCATTGAGTCGATGGGAGTCGATCTGGTTGTGATCCGCCACAGTTCCTCCGGCGCTCCAGAACTGCTTTCCCAGCACCTCAAGTGCGGGATTCTCAACGCAGGAGACGGAACGCATGAACACCCGACACAAGGGTTGCTGGATGTGTTCACGATGCGTGAAAAACTGGGGTCGCTTGAAGGCAAAACAGTCACGCTGGTCGGCGACATTAAACACAGTCGCGTCGCCCGTTCGAATATCTGGGCACTCAAGAAGCTCGGGGCCAACGTCATTGTCTGTGGACCAGCGACCCTGATCCCACCGGGAATCGAGAAACTCGGGGTTCGCGTCGCCAACAAGTTTGATGATGTCCTCGCAGAATCCGACGTGATCAACCTGTTGCGAGTCCAGTTCGAACGTCAACGCGGGGCCTTCTTCCCGTCGATTGCAGAGTACGCGCATCTGTTTGGAATGAACGGGAGCCGGCTGAAACGTTCTAAACCGAACGTCTTAATTCTCGCCCCTGGCCCGATCAATCGCGGAGTGGAAATCACTCCCGATGTCGCCGACGGCCCACACTCACAGATTCTGAATCAGGTTTCTAACGGCTTATTTGTTCGCATGGCCTGCCTGCATCTTCTGGCACGTCGCCATCAATGGCTGCAGGAGGGAAAATGAGTTCGTTACTGATTCAGAATGGCCGTGTCATCGATCCCGCAAATCAGGTCGATCGAGTCGCGGACCTGTTGATTGTCGACGGGAAGGTTGCCACACCGGGCAGCGCGACACCTGATCAGATCATTGATGC
This sequence comes from Planctomicrobium limosum, assembly GCF_051465645.1. Taxonomy (GTDB): domain Bacteria; phylum Planctomycetota; class Planctomycetia; order Planctomycetales; family Planctomycetaceae; genus Planctomicrobium. Next base: position 3,879,846 of record NZ_CP195790.1, read on the forward strand.
CAAAGGTCTCATTGTCGCACCTGGCTTGATTGATTGCCATGTCTCGTTTGGCGAGCCGGGCTTCGATGAAGATGAATCAATTGAAACTGGTTCAGCAGCGGCTCTTGCTGGCGGGTTCACAACTGTCGCTTGCCTGCCGTCAACGTCACCAGTGATCGACACACGTGCTTCTGCCGAATTCATCATTCGACAGGGAGAACGCGCCAACAAATGCCGGGTCTTCCCGCTCGGGGCCGTTACCAAAGGGCTCGAAGGAAAAGAACTCGCGGAAATCGGTCAGCTTGTCGAGGGGGGGGCAATCGCCTTCACCGATGGCAAGCAGGCAATCGCCAACTCGGAGATCATGCGCCGTGCGTTGCAGTACGCCGGCATGTGGAACAAACCGATTCTGCATCACGCCGCGGTTCCAGAACTGGTTCATGGCGGGATCATGCACGAAGGGTTCCAGTCCACTGTCATCGGGCTGCAAGGCATGCCTGCCGCGGCAGAAGAAATCATGGTCCGCCGTGATATCGCTCTTGCCGAAACAACTGGCGGACGCATTCACCTGATGAGCTTGTCGTCACTGAGAAGTGTCGAGGAATTGCGTCGGGCCATCGCACGTGGCTTGCGAGTCTCTGGCGATGTGACTCCGCATCATCTGTTGCTGATTGATGAATGTCTGTCCGGGTATGACTCCAACTATAAAGTCGATCCTCCTGTGCGGACTGAGGAACACAGAAACGCACTGATTGAAGGGTTAAAAGACGGCACCATTTCCATCATCGCTTCTGACCACACCCCGGTGGCAGACGAGAAGAAACACCTTGAGATCGACCGTTCTCCGTTTGGAATCATCGGCCTTGAAACGCTGTTGCCACTCTGCGTCGAAGCACTGATTCGACCGGGGCATCTGACCTGGCCTCAACTTCTGGAGAAGCTGACGATCGGCCCTGCGAGGATGCTGGGAGTTCTGAGCGGAACACTCAGTCTGGGGGCCGCCGCAGACGTGACCATTATCGACCCGGAAGTGCAGTGGACGATCGATGCCACGCAGTTCTGCTCCCGCAGCAGTAACACACCATTTCATGGTCGTGCCGCTGAAGGGCGCGTCATATACACCATCGTTGGTGGTGAGATCAGCTATCAACTCGGCGACTGTCGTCGGTAGCACAGATGAAGATTGAATCAACCTCACTCTGGCAGTCCATCGCGGAGCACTTCCTGCCGAGTCAGGTTGAAGTTCAATGCACCAGTGCCGTTTCCGGCGGCTTCAGTTCGGCTCAAGTCGTTCGTGTTGTGACGTCAATCGGTGATTTTGCGCTACGTGGGACTCCCTGCGCTCAGGCCGATGAGCAGACCGTTCTCTGCAGGCACCATTGGCAGAAGGAACTCGCGAACTCCGGCATCCCGGTTCCAGTCCCCCAGCAAGAACAGACAACCGGCCGGACACTGCTGCAACATGACAATCAGTTCTGGCAGATGGAAACCTGGTTACCGGGGAAGTCGGTGACCGGAAGTGAGATCACACCCTCTCAAGTTGCCGCAATGATGGCTCAGATTGCGAAGCTCCATCAGGCATCCGCAACCTCCTCAGCAACAGGCGCAGACTCGGCGTATCAATGTCGAACGGATTATTGCCCGACGGTGCTGGAGCGGCGGCAGATCATCAACTGGTGGACTCCAGCACGTCTTGTCATTGCAAGTGATTCCATCAGTAAGGCACCGACTGAATTCCGTCTGCATGCGGAGATGATTCTTGCGGAATTCCTGTCTCAGGCGATGGTGCTGGACAATGAACTCAAGCAGTTAGAGAACATCCCGTTTGCGCTGATTCCATGTGCTCGCGATCTGTGGCAGGCACATGTGCTCTTTACCGGAGATCAGGTGACAGGCGTGATCGATCTCAATGTCTCGCGGGTCGATCACATCGCGACTGACCTGTCACGATTATTGGGCAGCTTTTTCGGAAGTGATCCCACACGCTGGCAGCATGCACTCGCCGAATACGAAACGCACCGCCCACTGACTCCGTTGGAACATCAACTCTTGCGAGCGCTCGACCGGAGTTCTGTCGTCCTCAGCGGCATGACGTGGATTAACCGCTGGTATCACGGGCATGTGACACAGGCGAACCTGTTGGCCGTTGTGGAACGCATGCAAAATCTCACAACGGTCATCGCCACGCGAAATCAGAACAGCGGTCACTTCTTCTCAAGAAGTAACTGAGACGCTTTCTCTCTGAGCTGACGATTCCTGTTCGCCCGTTCGAGAGCCTCGCGAGCTTCACGACTTAAATGCGGCTGCGACTGCGGTTCTGAGAACGAGGGGAATGGGGAGAGATGCTGCTTCCCGATCTCATTCCCAGGCATCGATCCAGGCGGGTGGCGAGCAGGGAAAAGCATCCCCAGAACGACCAGTAGCGAACATGCAACAGTTGCCGAGAGAATTCGTAATCCATTCGACTTTAAGGGAAACCCTTTCGCACGCCGAGGCATCTCCAACCGTTCAGACAACTCCGGCCACAGGCTCTTCTGAACCGAAAAGCTATCTGGCGACGACGCTTTTTCCAACACGGTCAAAGATGCTTTCAACCTGACCCGAGTTGCCTGACAATCTGGACAAACAGCCACATGGCGTCGAGCCTCATTCAGCTCAACGTCATCAACGGGATCATTCCCCAGATGCAATGCCATCCAATGTTCGGCGTCGCGGCAATTCATGAGATGGCCTTAACTACAATTCCTGGCATCACAGTTCAAATAATTCAAAAGATTCAACATGGAAATGACTCCGCATTTCGACTGACGTGTAAGGAAGCCTGATCACCCACTCTGGATTCTAACACGCTTTCCGAAGAACCGTTGCGGGTTTCGGAACTATGCCTGCCGGGCTCCCCAGAGTTCTTCAAAGCGAATTCTCGCTTCCGCCAGTCGCCAACGAATCGTTGCCTCTTGTCGGTTGAGAATCGCGGCGATCTCTGATGTCGAGAAATTCTCCATATCTCGCAGAATCAGGACCGTTCGATACTTCTCCGGAACCCGTTCGATCACCAGTTGAACTTCCATCCGCAGATCAATCTGCTGTCGCGGGTCAGGAACCACAGCATCAATCGGCTGATTCCCTTTTCTGTCTGAAAACAGAATGGACCAGATCCGCCGTTTGCGACGTCGATGAAAATCCATCGCCAGATTCACACCGATGCGAAACAACCACGGCGAAAACCGGCGGGAAGGATCAAACTGATCGAGCCGTTCATAGGCCCGAATGAATGTTTCCTGAGCGAGATCTTCCGCAACATCGACATCATTGACGAATCGCAAAATCACCCGAATCAAACGCTTCTCATATCGCTGAACCAGAACTCCAAACGCATCACGATTCCCCTGCCTGGTCTCTTCCACCAGACGGGTATCGCTGATGATGGAGCCCTGCTCAGAGTGATCAGCATCTTTTTTCATGTGACCGGTTTTAGGCGACATTGTCCCTCCCGGAGTGATTCAGTCATTGAATTTACGCAACTTCAATTCGATTCGTTGGATGACTTTGCCTCTCAGCGTAAAATTTTCGAAAATGTGATCCTCTCACCTGAAAGTCCCGTTACGGTCGGGAAGAACGGACTTCCAAAGCCGTAAACTATCTGATCACCACAAGTTGCCATTGATCAGATCTCCCGGAAATGGTCACATTTCGCATGTGTGCGACCAGATTGATTTACACGAAATCGCTTCGAGTACGACAGTGTCATGGAATTTCTGACGACTTCACTTCCCGGTGTCATTCGAATTCGCAGCAAGGTCTTCGGTGACCAGCGGGGATTCTTCACCGAGGTCTACCAAGCGGAACGGTTTGCGCAGAACGGAATCTCGCTCCCTTTTGTGCAGGACAACCTGTCACGGTCGCAGCGTGGAGTCCTTCGGGGACTGCACTATCAGATTCAGCATGCTCAAGGAAAACTTGTCACTTGCCTGAATGGTGAGATCTGGGATGTCGCGGTCGATGTCCGCAAGTCATCTCCGACATTCGGACAATGGACCTCAATCGTCCTCACTGGAGAGAACCGGGAATCGTTCTATATTCCTCCCGGCTTCGCCCATGGGTTTTATGTTCTGTCCGAAACCGCTGATGTATTCTACAAATGCACGGACCTCTATCATCCAGAGTATGATCGAACTCTGATCTGGAATGATCCGACTGTCGGAATCCAATGGCCGGAAATGAATAACGTCACCTTGTCCGAAAAAGATCGTCAGGGACTGCGGCTTGCTGAAGTGGAGACTTACCCATGACTAATGCTGTCCCGTTTCGTCCCAAACTTGCCATTACGATGGGGGATGTTTCCGGAATCGGTCCAGAAATCATCGCCCGTAGCCTCTCGATCCCCAGCTTTCGCGATTCCTTCCGGCCGATCGTCGTGGGCGATGCGGAAGTGCTTCGACGCGCCTGCGACTTGCTTCACACCCCTCTCAAGATTCGTGAAATCGATGCGGTCGAAGAGATTGTCTTTGAATTTGACGAAACGATCTGGGTCTGGAACCCGTCTCAGGTCTCCACGGAAGACGTTCCTCCCGGGCGAATCGACGGTCGGGCAGGGCATGCCGCATACGACTGGCTTGTCGCCGCAACTCAGGCAGCGCTGCACGGAATCGTGGATGGCATTGTCACCGCACCGCTGAGCAAAGCAGCACTGCATGCAGGCGGCTTCAATTACCCGGGCCATACCGAAATTCTGGCAGCGCAATGCGGCGTCAAGGATTTCGCCATGATGTTGTATCTGCCGCTCTGCCCGGCAATCAAAGGCCCCTTCGGTCTCAGTGTGGCTCACGTCACGCTGCACACCAGTATCGCCAGTGTCCCGACACTCCTGACTCAACAGGGAATTCTCGAAAAGATTCGCCTGACGCATTCCTTCCTGAAGCAGATTGGGTGCCCGGAACCCCGAATCGGAGTTTGTGCTCTGAATCCGCATGCAGGTGAAGAAGGGTTGTTTGGCGACGAAGAAGCCAGACTGATCGCTCCGGCAGTCGCCACGGCAAGAACTCGAGAAATCGCGGCGGAAGGTCCTTTTCCGGCCGATACACTATTACAGCGGGCAGTTCACGGTGCTTTTGACGGCATTGTGGCGATGTACCACGATCAGGGACACATTGCACTGAAACTCATTGCATTTCAAAAAGCGGTGAACGTGACTCTGGGACTTCCAATTGTCCGCACCAGTCCCAGCCACGGAACCGGATTTGATATTTCATGGCGTGGGATGGCCGACGCCGGTGGACTTCAGGAAGCAACCCGAGTTGCAATTGAACTTTGCCGACGCCGTCACCTTTCGTAACGCACAGGAAAGAGATCGAGACTCATGGGCACAGCCTTTCGAACCTGGACTGTCGCCACCGCGCTGATTGGTGGCCTGCTGACACTGGATCCGACCATCGCTCTCGCTCAACGGCCAGACCGTTACGAGGCCCTGCGTCAGCGAATGGTCGACGATTTCATTGTCTCCGAAGGCGTGACGAATCGTCGCGTGATTGAAGCAATGCGGACCGTCCCTCGACATGAGTTCGTCCGCCCAGGGACACAGAATCTGGCGTACTACGATCAGGCTGTCGAAATCGGGCACAAGCAGACGATCTCCCCGCCGTTCATCGTCGCCTACATGACCGAGTCACTCGATCCTCAACCAGAAGATCGGGTCCTTGAGATTGGGACCGGCAGTGGATATCAGGCGGCTGTTCTTTCCGGACTGGTCAAAGATGTCTACACCATCGAAATCGTGGAGCCGCTTGGACGCCGGGCAGCCAGCGTTCTTTCCAGCCAAGGTTACAAGAACGTCCACACGAAAATCGGCGATGGATATCAAGGTTGGGCAGAGCATGCTCCGTTCGACAAGATCATCGTGACCTGTTCTCCGGAGGATATTCCTCAACCGCTGGTCGAACAGCTGAAAGAAGGCGGAAAGATGATTATTCCGCTGGGAGAACGTTATCAACAGGTGTTCCATCTGCTCGAAAAGAAAGATGGAAAGCTGCTGCAGCAACGACTCATCCCCACACTCTTCGTCCCGATGACCGGGAAGATGGAAGAACTCCGCGAGAAGCAACCGGATCCGACGCGCCCACAAATCGTCAACGGCAGTTTTGAGGTCGATTCCGATAGCGACGGGGCTCCTGACAACTGGCACTACCAGCGTCGCACGCAGATGGTCTCAGATGCGTTTTCGGGGAACCATGCCATGTTCTTTGAGAACAATGACCCCGGCCGTCTGTCTCAAATGCTGCAAGCAATGGCACTGGACGGTTCCAAAGTCCGACGACTGCAAGTGAGCTACGCCATGAAGTGCGAAGGGATCGGCCCCGGTCGCAGCAGTGCCGAACTGCCAGCAATCTCAATCTACTTCTACAACGCCCAGCGAGTCCCGATTGACCGCGCCGTCATCGGCCCATGGCAGGCAAACCAGACCACATGGAAGCACCAGATCGAATACGTCAACGTCCCGCCCGGTGCGAAAGAAGCCATTCTGCGGATCGGCTTGTGCGGAGCCGTTGGAAAGCTCTGGCTCGACGAAATTCAAGTCTCAGCGGCAACACCGGCGAAGTAACTCACTCTGAAACACGACATCTGATTCACGTTGGCAACGCACTGTCGACGTGAATCAGAAACTGTCGTCAGATGCTGTTGCGAGCAGGCCAATAAGACCGTTAGGTAAGAGAGCAACGATCCTGAGCGACGTGGTCTCAACGATCTGGTCAGACCATCTAGCGGATGGTGAAGCTGATGGATTCGGTCGTCATCTTGCCGCTCAGTTCGTCGTGGATCACGAGTTTGAGCAGGTGTGCCCCGCGCGGAAGATGCGGCGGCAGGTTGATGCGATAGCTGTGATAATAGTCTGATCGCAATGTCCGGCAGAGGTCTTCTGTCGGCTCAAATGTGCTGCGATCGATGACCTGCTTTTCTGCACCGTCCGAATAGATTTCAATCGTTGATTTGATTCGAGTGCGGTAAAACCCTTCCGGAGTCGCATCACTCTGGAAGTTGCGAATCTCGGCATAGACGAGCACCGTCTGACCTGGCAGGAACTGGTCGGCAGGATACCCCTCGTAGTTTCCAAATCCCTGAATCTGCTGACAGAAGGTCACGTTCCGCATTCGCAGCTTGGCATTCTGCTGCAGCCGATGCGCTGCAGATCGCAGATGCGCCATCGCCTGCGTTGCCCGTTCACCTGGATCAGATGTTCCGTTGTGTTCCAGATGCTCTGATAGTCCGAGAAAGAGTTCCGTCCAGAACTCCTGTTCCTGCTGCGGCAATCCCGGAATGACTTGCTGTGATTTCGTCGGCTCCCCTTCAATGACGTAAAGCATGCGAAGTGCAACTTGCTTGCGAACGTCATCCCGACTCGCGTCACCCACTGTTTGAGAAGAGGTTTCCGCTTCCAGAAGCGAAATCAACTTCTGAACTTCATCTTCCCAGAGCTGCGATCCCGGTGTCAGTCGCGGAGTCGGGACCATCACAGGCTGGGGCATCTGCGCAGAGGCCGTCTGCACGGGTTCGGTCGGAACACTTTCTGAAGGGGTGTTTGCCGAACTTGCATCCTGCTTCTGCTGATTCCCAAGAATCAATGGAAGACCAAATGTACTGCGTTCCGTCTTTCCGGCAGGGGGTGGAGTCTCTGCATCGCCGTCGAATGGCATTCCCCAACGCAGCCCGTGATCCGTCAGCGATTTAATCCTCTTCGGCCAACCTGTTCCGACTGTCGAAGAAGGCTCGACAGTGGTTGGCTTTACCTCGGCCACCGTATTTTCTTCGACTCGATTCGTCGGTACGGTCGCCACCGGAGGCGAATTCGATTCCGGAGACGGCTTCTCTGCAGGCGCGCTCAACTCTGAGCGTTCCTCGTGATTCACCGGTTGAACATTGAATGCTTTGGCAAGGACAGCAGGCCCATCCATTGCGACTTTCGGGGAGGCACCCGCCCCGGTTGATTCTTCAGATGAGCCATCCGCTGCGGATTTCGCTGCGAGAAAAGAACTGACTTCCTTGCCTTCAACGATCCGTCGTGACTGCAGGACGTGCGGGATATTCGCCGACTCAATTGTATCCAGAAACGCGAGCCACTCTTTACGCTCGTCTGGCGTGGCGTCTTTCAACTCTGCTTCAATCAGCATTCGTGTTGCGGGATCGTGCCGAATCGCGCGTGGCTTTGATTGTGCTTCGCTGGAACTTGCTTCCGGCTTCTTTGTCGACGGGTCCACTTTGAACTGGCCAGACGCTGCGGACTCCGCGAGCAGTGATTCTGATTTCCCTGACGACTCGCTTTGACTGGCGAGCAACTCCTGCTCCGAGTCCGGACTTTTCTCAGATGTCTTCTCGGTCTCTTTTTGAACAGTCTTGTTCGCCCCTGGAATCCAACTCTTCGGCATATTGACACGAGGCAACGTCGGCGCACACCCAGCACTGAGTGCGAGCAGCAGCACGCCGGATTGTCGTGCCCAACGGGTCATGTCGATCATCCGAAGTAGGATGTGAACGGAACGCTGAACCACCAGATTTCGTGCGATTGACGATATGAATCAACGCAGAGGGAAATCGAAGTCGAACAGACTGTTCCACGACGAGCCGTCATGGCTCATCAGATTCAGGGGAAACGAGACGGGAGACGGGATCAATGGATAGGAAATTTGCAGGAAACAATAGGAATCCCATCGACAACATGGCGTGTCGGAATGGTCCCGGCGAAAACTACGAAATCACGCGACTCCGTCACAACCCCAAATCCTTCCTCATACCTGCAGTGAAAATGACTTTGGGAGTTTTTACAAAACAGCGAAAATCAATCTGAAAGGGATTCACGTAACAGGGTACCATCGCTGGCAAACTGGTGTGGCGGGTGTCGCCAAAACTCCCTTGGGCCTCTAGAATTTCCGGGAAGAGGTCATCGTAAAATCCGTATCCGATCGGGAAGGTGCCAGTGCGAGCGAAACGCACTCAATTCTGTCCCGACTCTTTCAGGTTAGCTCCCCACTTGAATTCACCACGCCAGTCTTCGCTGTTTGAATTTGAACCGGAACCGGATCGGTGGGAACTGGAAGCGGAACAGGACCAGCTCGGCGCGAACGTCGTCTTTAACCGGCCACTGGATCCGGTGTTCACCTATCTGGTCCCGGACGACCTGCGTGAAATGATTGCGCCGGGACAGCGTGTCCGCGTCCCATTTGGTCGCGGCGATCAACTCACACAAGGCTACTGCGTCGGGCTGACAACCGAGATTGCCCGAAATCGCAAGTTGAAGTCCATTCACGAGATCCTGGACCGCGAGCCGTTGATTTCGCAATCGATGCTCGATCTCACAAAATGGATTGGGGAGCGGTACTTCTGCAGTTGGGGACAAGTCCTTGATAGTGTCATTCCCGCAGGCGTGAAAAAGCAGGCTGGCACCCGAGAGATCGTCACGTTTGAACTCGCACCGGATCTGGATGTCGCCAGTCTGAAACTTCCTGCCAAACAGAAAGCCGTCCTGGAAGTCCTGCAACAGTCGGATGTCCCGTTAACCGCGGACGTCCTGTCAGAACGGGCGAATTGTGGCAGTTCCCCAATTGAGACACTTCGTCGAAAGGAACTGATCATTGGCCGACGCGCGCGGAGTAGTGTCGCACAGGCTAACCAGATCGAAGTCGAACTCCAGACCGACTTGAAGCTGAACACGGAACAACAGACGGCGCTGGACTCTGTCTTGAAGGCCCTGAGGGAACAGCGACACGAGACCTTTTTGCTGTGCGGAGTCACCGGAAGCGGGAAAACCGAAGTCTACATTCAGGCGATTCGAGAAGTCGTCAGCTACGGGCGACAGGCAATCGTACTTGTCCCGGAAATCAGCCTGACGCCACAGACAATTCGTCGGTTCCGCGCCCGATTTCCGTCCGTCGCGGTTCTGCACAGTCATCTCTCTGACGCCGATCGACACTGGCACTGGCAGGAGATCGCCGAAGGTCGGGTGCAGGTGGTCGTTGGTGCTCGCAGCGCCATCTTTGCGCCAGTTCCGCAGCTGGGCCTCATCATTATTGATGAAGAACATGAAGCAACGTTCAAACAACATTCAACACCGCGCTACCATGCTCGCGAAGTCGCCAGAGAACGGGCGAGACGCGACAATGTTCCGCTGATTCTTGGCTCCGCAACGCCGACTCTCGAATCACTGCATCGGGCCCAGACCGGTGAAGAGACGCTTCTGACATTGAAGCAACGCGTCGAACGCCGCGAACTGCCGCCGGTCACATTGATCGACACGCGCAATGATCCACTGATTTCCAAAGGACAGTCGATTGGACGTGCCTTGGGAAATGCCATCAATGTTGCCCTCAAGGATCAGGGCCAGATCATTCTCTTTCTGAATCTGCGTGGGTTTTCTCCTGTCCAATGGTGCCCTCAATGCGGAGGTATTCGCTGCCCGGATTGCGACGTCACCCTCACATGGCATCGAGATAAAGAGGTTCTGCTCTGCCATAGCTGCGAATACACGCAACCGTCTCCCAAGGTCTGTCCAACCTGCCAGTCACCTGCGTTGCGTTACATCGGAACCGGAACTCAGCGACTGGAGGCGGAGGTCAAAACCAAATTTCCGGACGTTCGCATGCTGCGAATGGACAGCGACTCGATGAAAGCCCCCGGCAGTCACGACGTCGCCCTCGAAGCATTTCGAGAAGGAAAGATCGATCTGCTGCTTGGAACACAGATGATCGCCAAAGGACTCGACTTCCCGAATGTGACGCTCGTAGGCGTCATTGATGCGGACATGTTGCTGCATCAACCGGAAATGCGTGCTGCCGAACGTACGTTCCAGCTGATTTCTCAGGTCGCCGGACGGACCGGACGCGGTGAAAGAGCAGGGCGAGTGCTCGTCCAGACAATGGTTCCCGACGAACCGGTGATTCAATTTGCAGCGAGGCACGATTTCAACAACTTCGCCAAACATGAACTCGAGCAGAGAAAATCCGCGAATGCCCCGCCATACAGTTCCATGTGCCGGATCATTCTTCGCTCGCTCACGGAATCCACTGTGAAAGAGGAATCGCGTCGGATCGCCGAGTTGTTGCGACAGTCAGCCGCTGAACTGAAATTACCGGTCCGGATTCTGGGCCCGGCTCCTGCGATTATCACTCGTCTGCGAAAATACTTCCGCTATCACATTCAAATGACGGCCAGTGAACTGTCGTCGCTCGAACAGCTCTGGCGAACCGCATCCCCACGTTTTCAATTGCATGCTCAGGTGGAACTGGTCATCGATGTTGATCCACTGGATTTGAGATAATCCATCGTCGCTCCAACCTGTCCATCGCATCAACGGACTCAGGGAAGTTCTCTTGCGAATCAATTTCCGTTGCGAAACGCCCTGCGTGTTTCCATGCACAGGCTCTCCACTTTGCCGGTCTCGCTCGGTCGTTCTAAAGCATTTCCAGAGATGCTGTCACGTTCTGGCACGGCGAAGTCAGACTTCGCCTATTCACAGGGCGACTGCGCGGCCGCAGGCATCGACGGGACCGATTTAGCAGGTTCGCATATCAAAAACTGAGGAGCGACCGTCTGCATCAGCTTGACCCTGATTCATTAACTGTCCTACACTTTGTAATTACTGTACATCTGGAATGAAACTTTCTTTGGTCATTGAGGCTCGAGCAACCGTTGCGAGCGATCATCAGCGACATCCACGGCAATCTTGAAGCACTGGAAGCGGTTCTCACCGACATCCGGCAGCAGGGAATTGCGCAGATCTATTGCCTCGGGGATATCATTGGCTACGGCCCGAATCCGCGAGAATGTATTGATCTGATTCGGCACCATTGCCAGACCACGATTCTTGGCAACCATGATCAGGCTGCTCTGTTTGATCCTGAGGGATTCAATGCAGGTGCAGAACGGGCCATCTTCTGGACCCGGAAGATGTTGGAATCCGGAGACCCGAACAGTAACGAGAAGCGCTGGGAATTCCTGGGAGACCTTCCCCGGATGCGACGCGAGGACAAATTCCTGTTTGTCCACGGCTCTGCCCGCAACCCGCTGAACGAGTACGTTTTCCCGGAAGACATCTACAATCAGCGAAAGATGGAGCGCATTTTCGGGCTCGTCGACCGCTACTGTTTTCAGGGACACACCCATATCCCTGGTGTCTTCACCGACGATTATAACTTCCGTTCACCAGAAGAGATCGGTTTCAAAATCGATCTAGGCGAACAGAAGGTTCTGGTCAACGTCGGGTCAGTCGGTCAACCGCGTGACGGAGACAATCGGTCGTCTTACGTCGTCGTCGATGGCACGACTGTTCACTTTCGACGCGTCGAATACGATTTCGAGAAGACAATCGCCAAGATCTACCCGATTCCGGAACTCGACAACTTCCTCGGCGACCGGCTTCGCGACGGCAAATAGTCTCTGGTCGTTCTGTGACTCCCCAAGTGTCGCTATATGCGATTTTCTGATCGCTGCGGACAAAAGAATCTACGATCAGAATCTCTTCGCTCCTTGTGGCAAACTCCAGAAGCCGTACAATCGTTCGGTTGGTTTTTTCGTTTAAGATCAAGCCCGGTCCGAAGAAGAAGTCACTCAACGAGCAGGACCACGCTCCGTTTCCCCGGGACATCTTTACATCTGGTATTTTAAGGAAACCGAACCCAAGTCCTCCATCTAGTCAGCAGCGACACAGCCTTCAAAATGCTGTAAATCCAACTGCAGTCCAGTGAGAAGTTGGCTGTGATTCCTCTATGATACGGCGACGGTGCGTGTGGAATTGTGTGTTGGAAACGTTCTTAACGTCACACCTCCCACGTCCGAATGCAATCAATTTGACCTCAACAGGTCTAATCACGAAAGGAACGGCCAGCCGCTTCTGACCGGCCGTCAACCACTGGATGGATAAACGTCAACGGTTCCTCCCGATTGTTGTAACAATCGCGATGTTTCTGATCTGGATGCAAGTTGCCCCGATTTTATTCCCGGGCTTCTTCCCAGATCCAAAAGCAAAGCGACCGGTTGCAAATCCGGCAGCACAACAACAAGACGAGCTCGCTCCGGAACAGCAACCAGCGATCGCTGCAGATGCAAAACCTGACACTGCTCTTCCAGAGTTTCCGGAACAGGCAATCGTTCTTGGCGAGCCTGGGTTCGATAACGGCTATCTGATCAAGGCCGAAATCACGACGACCGGCGCTGCGATCAGCAATGTCTGGTTGACTGACCCGCGATATACGACTCTGGATCGCAAAGAACAGCTGAAGATTGTCGGCAACGAAATCCACCGCAACGTGGGGAGTGGTGAAGATCCGGAAACCTTTGACACACGCGTTGCGTATGTAGACAAGCTGCTGGCTCCTCACAAAGTGACGCTGGCCACAGTGAACTGGGAAGTCGTCAAAAAGGATGCCGAGTCCGTCACCTTGCGCTACCCGAGCCCGGACGGCAAGTTCGAAGTATTAAAGACGTTTCGGGTCTCTAAAGCTGACCTCAAAACTCGCGATTCCGTCGCTGCCGGATATCAGGTCGGCATCGAACTCGAACTCAAGAATCTGTCTGAACAACCGATTCAGACAACCTTCCATATCGTCGGTCCCGTCGGCGTTCCGTTGGAAAACGTTGAAAACTCACGATTGTTCCGCGAAATCAAACTCGGAACGATCTCCGACGCACGCTATCCCAATAGTGTCACCGCTGCGAGCATGCTCGCAAACGACCTTGCTAAGCAGTACAGGAACTCACAAGAGCCAGGCGGCAAGCCAGTCAGCTTATGGAGTGCCCCAGTTTCCTATGCAGGTGTCGATGACCAGTTCTTCGCGGCATTGATTCTTCCTAAAGGACAGCGTCAAGCCAATTCCGAAGGCCAGCGAAACATTGATTCGATTGCTGTTACACGTCCACTTCTGCTGCACCTGAATGAAGCAAAGCCTGAACGCAGCGACATGACAATTGTGATGGAATCACCATCACTCACGATTCCGCCAAAGGGAAACGTAACAGAAGATTTCTCTGCATACTTTGGACCGAAGCGTCCTCAGCTGATGCGTGAACTGAATGCGGAATCAATCATTCAGCTCGGCTGGTTTGCGTTCGTTGCCAAGTTCATGCTGTGGATTCTTGGATCGTTCCATAACGCCGGGATTCCATATGCATTCGCAATCATCCTGCTGACAGTTGTTGTCCGTTCTGCCATGTTCCCGATTTCCCGGAAGCAGGCGATTGAAGCAGAGAAAATGCGTATCCTCGCTCCAAAAATGAAGGAGATGCAGGAGAAGTACAAGAACCAGCCAGAAGAGTTCGCGCGAGCCTATCGCGAGTTCCAACGAAAATACAATTACCATCCGCTGGTTGGCTGCTTACCAGCTCTGCTCCAGCTTCCGATCTTCCTGGGCCTGTACAACGCACTTTACTATGCAGTCGACTTGCGACTTGCCCAGTTCCTGTGGGTCGACAACCTCGCAGCACCGGATCAGATGTTCCCGTTGGGGTTCACTGTCCCGTTCCTGGGGTGGACCGACTTTAACCTGCTGCCAATTCTGACTGTGATTCTGTTCGTCGTTCAGCAAAAGCTGTTCATGCCACCGGCTCAGACTGAAGAGCAGGCGATGCAGTTCCGCATGATGAACATCATGATGATCGCAGTCGGCTTTGCGTTCTATCAGGTTCCTGCCGGGTTGTGCGTCTACTTCATCTCCTCCAGCTTGTGGGGAGTCTGCGAACGACTGCTACTGAAAAAGAGTATTGCAACTCACCAGCGCGCCGTTGCTGAGGCGGGGGCTGACAACGCCGCTGACGGAACCGTGATTGAAGTTCCGAAAGCCGCTCCACAAAAGGCTGCTGTTTCCAAGCTGAAAGCTCCAACCTGGTGGCAACGTGCCTTGAGCGCTGCTGACGAAGCGAAGGGGATTTCCGAGAATCCCAACGCCGAACGTAAGTACAGCAACAAAGATAAGAAGAACAAAGGCCGTCGATAGGCTCCATCTCACCGAGGTCGACAAAACTGACCTCATGAGCCTTCACTGAGACAAGACACATTTACGGGCACACGCTCGATTGAACTGCCGACAAAGCAGTCCATTGAGCGTGTGCCCGTTATGATTTTCTGAGCGACTTATTTCGCCGCGAGCATACTCTCACTCGTCACTCAGGCTGAGCGTCCTGATGAATTGCTCTAATTCAAACACAGGTGCAACCTCAACGAAGCAACCATGTCAAACTCAACAACAGTTCTGAAAGTTGGGGGAAGCCTGTTTGACCTGCCGGAGTTCGCATCCCGCCTCCGAGAGTACCTTGATACTGAAGCAGGGGGAGTTGTGATCGTTGCTGGTGGCGGTCGCTTTGCAGACGAAATCCGTCGCCTGCAGCAGATACATAATTTCTCTAACGAAATCGCCCATAACCTCGCCATCAACACGATGTCGACCTCGGCCAGACTTCTTGGAGAGATACTCCAACTCCCGGTGATCCATTCCTGGAGCGAAATTGCAGGGACCTTCTCGCGCAATCAGATCGCAGTCCTTGATGTCTCGCTGAAGGTTTTCAATGAGGGCGAAGCCCATCCTCGATATCTTCTGGATGGCCTGCACGAACTCCCTGCCTCCTGGGATGTGACCAGTGATTCGATCGCTGCCTGGGTCGCCATCCGATCTCAGGCCGAACGGTTGATACTGGGAAAGTCTGTCTCACTTCCTCCCGCACCGTACACACTTCAATCTCTCGCAAATGCTGGGTACGTCGATGCCCAGTTCCCCACAATTGCATCGCATGCCAACAATCTCGAATGGCTGAATCTCCGCGAGAGTCTAATGTCGTCTCCAGTACGACAACTCTGATTGCTCACTCGGTTCTCTCAAATCTCTCCGCAATGGGTCTTCGACAGCGAAGATGCCGAATCATGCGCGAGCCACCTTCAGGGAGACATCAACGACCCACCACGCTTCGCGTACGATCTGATTGAGTGACAACTACTCCTGAATGATTAGCAATCACTTAACGACACTCGATCCACTGGGAAGCAGGTCCGATCAACACATCTCCACTGATTAACGCAGTGGAATCACGACTTCGCACAATTTTTGATTATTAATCTCCCGAGACTTATTCATAGTTGAATCAAGCGATTGAACGATGTATCTATAACAGATCAACTTTCACCGAGGTTTGCATACGAAATTCTCTATTTCGTCGTCTTCTCTACCGTCATTTCGTTGCAATTCTCAGCACCTCCAGACCAGCAGGGCTCTCACCAATGTTGTCCCTCTACTCCCTTCTGACCAGTTCCCTGACGGGAAATCGGAACATCACGCGAACCTGGAAACCAACCTCTTCCGCTCAGAAAGCCGGTCATCATGGCTTCACGTTGATTGAGCTCCTGGTTGTCATTGCAATTATCGCAATCCTGATCGCATTGCTCCTGCCGGCAGTTCAGCAAGCCCGAGAGGCTGCCCGACGATCAAGTTGCCGAAACAACATGAAGCAAATTGCACTGGCTCTGCACAATTACCACGATACGCACCTCGTTTTTCCGTATGGAAACCGTGAAACCGTCGGCGCCGGAGAAATCGCAATCCGTGATACCTGGTTCCATCGTCTTCTGCCTTCAATCGAGCAGTCCACGCTTTACAACGCCTACTGGTCGTTTCAGGAGGACAAATTGCGAAACGGCGGAAGCAACGCTTGCTGTACAGACCGAACATTTTCGTTCGATACGCCGACATCAATCAGGAACATCCCCGTCTCAGTTTTCATGTGTCCTTCGGCTCAAGGTGGATCAAACTACAACGGTGGTTTCCAAGGGAACTATGCCGGCTCACACGGCAGTGCAGAAATGCGCCGATACAATGCAACGATCAAAGCAGACGGGATGATTTTTGACCTCTCACGCACCAGCATCCGTGATGTCACCGATGGCACATCGAACACACTTCTCATTGGGGAAGTGATCTCTCGATCCGGAATGTCTGCACCGACCACATATGGCGAAGCCGGATCGTACTGGCGGGGAGGAACCTGGGGAGAATACGGGTTCACTGCTCTTGAAACTCCAAACACCAGAGTTCCTGATCGTGTTTATGGAAACACTGCGTCGGGCTCCGTGTGCAAAGATGCCAACGATCCACTCGCACCATGCCTCGGCTACGGGAGTTCACTCGGTGGAATCCAGATGAACTATGCCCGCAGCACACATATCGGTGGCGTAACAGTGGCCTTGGTTGACGGGTCAGTTCGATTCGTCTCCAGCAACATCGATCGCACAACCTGGCGCGAGCTCGCAACACGCATGGGTAACGAAACTCTCGGAGAGTACTAGATCAGGCTGGTCGATCCAGTGGCCACGGTGGTCGTTGCTTTGAGCTGCGACCACTCTGTTTCTCTCATCCGTTCACGACTCCAGGAACTCCAATGCGCCTGCATTCTCTTTGTGTTGCACTGACTCTTTGTGTTTTGACGATCGGATGCGGACGAAGTGACATCGTCCCCACGACTGTTGTGGAGGGAACCGTCACGTTCGATGGAACGCCTGTAGAAATGGGTGAAATTCGATTGAGCCCAGTCGACATCAACCAATCAGGGACCGCGGCAAAGATCGAGAACGGCAGGTTCCGAGCCGAATCCCCACTTGGACAGATGAAAGTGCTGATTACCGCATATCGGGAAACTAAAGGAAAAGTCGTCGAACTGAATCCAGGCGAAAAATCCGCACCTGTTGAACAGTTCATCCCCACGAAATTCAACGAGAAGACCGAACTGCAAATCGATGTCAAAAAGGGAACCCAACCGGTGACATTCGACCTGAGCAGTAAGTAAACCCAAGTCCCCGGAATCGGGACCAGAGTACAATCCAACTTCACGAAAGGGACACGTCATCTAACGTGTCCCTTTTCTCATTGAGGACCAACCAGGAATCGACATATTGCAGATCGTTTAGCTCCTATCAATTAAGTTCCATCACGATCACCTCAAGTCGTCACAATCCGCCCATTACCTTGACACACCACACATAGCCCAAACATACATTCTCCTCAAACCCCGTTCAAATAACCCTTTACAACTCAACGTCGAACACACAAAAGCCGTGTTCACAATTGTCATTTCGGTATTCAGAACGATTCCGATAGATCAAACCATCTACATGTGCTATCTTCTTTAAAGTGTCATTATTCTTCATTTTGCTTTCGAGCTTGCTTCCGCTCGCAAACTCAAGCTCGGTTTGCGTTTTCGGAACGTAACTCTGGACATTGAGACATGATTCGAGGTTCAGCAATGCAAAGATTCTTCTCCCTTGGTGCGTCAAAACCGTGCACAGACCGTAGGCCCGAAAGCACTTCAAACGCTTCCTCCACGACACGACGTGGCTTCACGCTCATTGAGTTGCTGGTGGTGATCGCCATCATTGCGATTCTGATTGCACTCCTGTTGCCAGCCGTTCAACAGGCACGGGAAGCAGCCCGACGTTCTCAGTGCAGAAACAACCTGAAGCAGCTCGGACTTGCCGTTCACAATTACATCGACGTTCACAACGTCTTCCCCCCCAAGCGAGTCGGGACCACTCAGACCAACTGCTACGACGGTGACGCCCAGTACGGCTCAGGGTTGATGCGACTTCTGCCATTTATCGAGCAAGCCGCACTCTACAACGAGTTTTCCTCGCCTCAAACTTATGGCAGTCAGGCATACGGAGCGTTCGGCCCATGCGAATGGGGTCCACACGACTCAGGTTATCGTCCATACCAAATTCAGATGACCACTTACATCTGTCCATCTGACGGCGGTCTGACATCGAAGACCTCCTCAATGGCCGCTTCGAACTACAAGATGAGCGTCGGTGATTCCCTCGCGACAGACGGAACCTTAGGGAACAATTCAACAGGACCAACCCGAGGTGTCTTTGGGAATATGGGTGTCCGTGTTGGTTTTGCAGACATCACGGATGGAACAAGCAATACAGCCATGTTCTCTGAACGAATGTTTCCGGCAGATGCTGGAGCCGTCGGGCAAGGAATCAAGTACAACGTTGGCGACACAATCAAAGACAATCCTTCTCTGTGTCGCATGGAGGTCGATCCAAACAACCGCAAGCGTTTCACCAATGGAAACGTCACAAACTGGGGTTCGAAGATGAGCCACGGTGCAACAAGCCACGTCGGGTTCACGACGGCACTCCCACCGAACTCACCCGCATGTGCTTCCGGTTCAAATGACGCTGGCTCCCACGGCGTATTTCCTCCATCCAGCCACCACACTGGCGGCGTCCACGTTGCGATGGCAGATGGTGCAGTTCGCTTCGTCAGCGACAACATCGACGCTGGCGACGTGACTCAACCAGGTCCGACTTCAATCGGACAGCGCAGTCCATACGGGGTCTGGGGAGCGATCGGTTCACGTTCCGGTGGTGAAGTCACCGGCGAGTTCTAATTCGTTCCAACTCAGGCCCGTCAGCATGCACAGGCAGCGGCGGGCCTAATTTATCTCATTACTGCTCACCCGCAGACATCGTGTGATCACATAATGTCTCCGAGAACGATTTCTTTTGCAACTTTTTAGAGAAGCGGATGTCCGCTCGAAGGTACTCGAACATGCGCCATGCAGCTCTTGTTCTTATGATTGTCGTGATGAGCATTGCCGGATGTGGCGGTGGCGAAAAGAAGCCAACCAACCGTCCCAAAACAGTCCCGGTAACGGGAACTGTCTCCCAAAAAGGTGCACCGGTTGCCGGAGCCAAAGTGTCGTTTGTTCCAGTCTCTTCCACTGACGTGGGAGCCATTGGCCTGACAAAAGATGACGGCACATTTGAACTGATGACGTTTGAAAGTGGTGATGGTGCCATCCCAACCCAATTCAAAGTGACAGTTTCCAAGACTGTTGTTGAAGGGGGCGAACTCTCTGAAAGCAGCTTGAACACTTCGAAGGCTGGCGAAACCAAGTACCTGGTTCCTCAAAAGTATTCGAACCCAAATACTTCAGGACTTGCAGTGAAAGTTGAAGACGGAAAAACCAACGACTTCAAGTTCAACGTTGATTAGACCGGTTCGGGCTGTCATGTGACTGACTCAGTCACTCTGCTTCAAACTCATTGATAAATACAGAAGGCGGATTCCAAATGGAGTCCGCCTTCTGCATTGGCATCTTGTGAATAGGGTTCTGAATGTCAGCGTGCCTCTACCGGCTTCGTTCGAAGTTTCCGGAGATTTTCACTTTGATTTTTCCGTTCCCTTTGGCCGATTGCGGAAGATTGATCTTCAACAGCAACTGCCCGGTTTGATTGGGTGAGAACTCTTTCTCGTTGCCAACTGCCACCACTTGAGGGCCATCTTTCTGTTGGCCGCGGCGCCCACCAGGTGTCGGTCCTTTTCCGACAAGTGCAACCAGACTTCCAAACGGAACGTTGTCGATGACTTCAAAGGTAATGTCATTAGACGGATATCCATTCGGCCCCAACTGCTCGCTGAGCGAGACACGGTAGGTGCCATCTGCTTCGATGCGAACAGGCTTGTCCTTTGTGACCGTCAGGCCAGTCTGAACCCAGCCTGCACCGGCTTCCACATCGATCAGAATCTCATTCCCTTTGAACACAGACTCTTCAAGAGTCTTGATTCGGGCCTTTACAACGTCCGCATCCGGCTTGATCTTGAGGATCGAGCTCAGCATCCCGATCGCTTTTTCTTTGTCTCCCGCCTCTTCGTACTTCCCAGCCAGATCGGCCAATCCGGCAAGGTAATCAGTCATGATTTTGTCCGCCTGCTGGTCAAGGACCTTAGCATTGGCCTGTGGCGGAGCAGGGCGGCGAGACGATTGTGCGGCGACTTGTTCCGCAGCAATCAATGGAAAAACAACCATCGCAGCCGGAATCGTCCAACATCGAGGTAACCGATGGGCCCAGTTCATCACGACATCCTTCCAAAATCGAAACCGAAGTCACTTGAAGTCTGTTGATTAGATCAGCTTGCGATCGCATCTGTCTACGCCAACATGAGAGTAACTCGACGCATCATTCCCTGCCATGAATTGAATGGGCAACTCCATTTCGAACTGAATTCAGACCAGTTGAGTCGAGCGCAAAGTCTGCGAGAACAAGCCTCAAGGCTCGACAGAAACGCAACTTAAAGCGGACAGAACAACCCTCTGAATTCGCTGGGCTCTGCAGGAGATCTGTGAAATCAGGCCGATTCACGCGTTCACGGTCGCGAAGTTGTTGAGTACCATATCAATTGGAACCTTTCGCCAGAATTGCGCGTCGGAATGAGAACTGTTGGTCATTTCGATGCTGAGTTCAGGGCGAACAGAGATCTGGGACTGAATTGGCAAGGTGAAAACTGTCGATTTCAATTCCTGTGAGAGATGAACTTCGCGGGCCGGGGAGAGTTCTGCCAGTATTGACAGACTCCAGCGAGAACATTGAGGCCAGATCGTCAGACAACGTCGGATCGACTTGTTCGAATCAACGTGTCTGATTTGGGGTACAGCCATGTCGGTGACAGAACAGGAACGGCCGAATACCGGGACCTCGTCTCAGTACGTCGATTTTGACGAGTACATTGAGTACCAGTTGAAAAAGACACGCGCCGGGATTCACCAAACCGATCTGATGATCGGTGGGATCACCCTGTGCGCTCTGATCACCGGCTACCTTCTGCTGTTCGCCATCTTTGATCAATGGATCATCCCCGGGGGATTCAGCGCGACCATGCGCGTCGTGCTGCTGAGTATTCTCGGGGCGTCAGTCGTGACCTGGGTCGGGTGGAAGATTCTTCTCCCCTACTTCCGCAGCATCAATGCCATGTATGCCGCGCGAGAGATCGAACGCACTCACCCGGAGTTTAAAAGCAGCCTCATGACTTGGGTGGACTTCCGTCGCTCCGGTCGTGAGATTCCGCAATCCATTCTCTCCGCGCTGGAGAAGAGGACCGCTCAACAGATTGCCCAGACGAATGTCGACGAAGCCATTGATCGTCGGCTTCTGATGAAGGTGGCATATCTGCTGCTGGGTCTGGTTCTGCTCTTCTGTCTGTACACGCTGTTTTCCCCCAAGCGAATGACGACAACGCTCTGGCGTGCATTGATGCCGTTTTCGTCAGTTGCAGCAGCAACTCGCACTGAAATTCTGGAAGTCAAACCCGGGGATACCGAAGTCCTCGCTCGCGATCAGCTGAACGTCTCGGTTGAGTTGGGCGGTCACATTCCACCGGAAGTGACCCTCTTCTTCTCAACGGCAGATCGTCGTTTTGTGAACGAACCGCTGATGATGCGGCCAGTTGAAGATAAGCAGAACCTCTTTCAAACGCGTTTAACCGGTGATGCCGGTCGTGGATTATTGAGCGATGTGAAGTACCACATTGCTGCCGGTGACACCCGCACTCGCAGCTATGACATTCGGGTCAATCAGCCTCCCACGGCGGAAGTGACCGAGATTACATACGACTACCCACAGTACATGGGACTGGAACGAACCACGCAGCAATCCAGTGTGATTGACGCATGGGAAGGAACCTGGATCACTGTCACAGCCCGCCCCAACATGCCGATCAAACGAGCTGTGATTTACTGCTCGGATCAGGAGACGATCGAAGAGACCGCCGAAGCATACCCAATGCAGGTGCTTGATGACCGACTCTCGGCCAAATGGCAGTTGAAGTTCCGTGATGATGGAACGTTCGCTCGCTACTTCCATGTGCAGGTGTGGAATGAACGGAATCAGAAGGACCCACAACCGACTCTTTATCGCATTAAAGTACGCCCGGACTTGAAGCCGGAAGTTGCTCTCGTCCATCCAGAACGTGACCAATCTGTTCCGGCGAACGCCACGATTCCAGTGGGACTCACCGCTCGCGATCCTGACTTCCTGTTGCGACGAGTTTCTCTCAAGCTTCAGCTGAATGGAGAAGATCTCCTCGTACCGCCACCGTTGTTTACCGCACCTCCGGAAGTGCCAGAGTACCAGACCGTTCATCAGCTCGATGTCTCTAAGCTCAACGCAAAGCCAGGCGACCAGATCGCGTTGTTTGTCGAAGCCGAAGACAATTTCGAACCATTCGGCAAACGTCAAAAGAACATTAGTCGCAGCCCGCGCATCACTCTGACCGTCGTTGCCCCTGTTCCACCTGAAGAGAAGAAACAGCTCGAACAGCAGCAAAATGAAGAGCTGCAGAACAAGTTGCAACAGGCAGATCCAAATGAGCGGCCACGGATGAATGACATGCCTCAGGAGCCGCAGCCTGATCAGCCGAAAGAGCAGCAAAAGAATCGAGACCAGCAGCAACAGCAGCCGGGTCGCGAACAGATGCAGCAGAAGGACGGCGAAGGCGGGGACAAAGGCAAACCGCAAGAGGGCAAACCTGAGGAAGGAAAGCCACAAGAAGGAATGCCGCAGGACAGTGCTGGTGAGAATGCGCAAAAGGACCAGCCAAAAGGGTCTCAACAGCAGCAGCCTCAACAAAAGCAACCGCAGCAGCAGCCCGGCGAGAAGGGATCCACTCCGCAAGACGGGGCTCAGGGCGAATCTGGACAGGAAGGGATGCCTTCCGGGAACCAGCAAGGGACCGGCAATTCTTCTGGCAAGCAAAACTCTCAGAATCCGTCACAGCCTCAACAAGGTGAGATGCAGGATCCGAAAGGAACCCCGCAGGGGCCTGCTGGTGATCGCCAAAATAGAGGCACTCAGTCTCCAAATGAGCCACGTCCAGACAAAGTGGGCGAGGATCAAGCGCTCCAGCGTTTGCTCGACTGGAGCCGCAAGCAGAACGAAGGAAAGAAACCTGAACAACGCGGAGATCAGCCGAAAGGTGATCAACCGCAGTCGTCCCCACAGCCGAACGGAACTCCTCCACAAGGAAACGATGGCAAGATGCCGGGGGAAGAGCGTTCACCGGATGGCATGAATGCACCAAAGCCGGAAGGTTCGAATTCAAACCCCGCGCCTGATGCAGAAGGTAAAAGCGGGCAACAGAAAGCACCGGGGCAAGCTCCTACTCCGTCTCAGGAAGGTGAGAAGGATGGAAACCGTCCACAAGACGGTGCCGGAATGCAGAAGCCATCGTCGCCTGATCAGTCAGGCAGCGATCAAGGCAAGAAACCGATGGACTCCCCATCAGGCGAAGAAGGTGAACAGCAGAAGAAGAAGAATCAACCAGCTGGCCAACCGGGGAATGCTCCCAATAACCAGGACACAATGGGGCAGAAGCCTGATAACAACTCTCCTGATAAGCCAAACTCCGATGGAATGAATCGCCCTTCTCAAAGCGAACAATCTCCAAACGGAACCGGGAAGAACGAACCAACCGAGCAGGGTGACAAAGGGAAGCCCGGCGAAGAGGGTGGCATGTCTGGAAAGAAACCAGATTCGACAGAGTCTGGTAAAGAAGGTTCTGCTACCAACAACTCTTCAGAGAAACCATCCGGAGACCAGAAGTCCCCTTCTCAATCACCTGCTGATCGCAACACACCGCAGCCGGGTGAGAATTCGAATTCTCCAAACGGCATGCAGCGCCCAGAGAACGCGCCGATGGAGTCACAGCCAGGGCAGACTCCATCCAAAGACCAGCAGCCAAAAGATCAGCAAGGGATGAACGGACAGAATCAACCTGCCCAGAATCAACCTGCCCAGAATCAACAAGGCCAGAATCAACAAGGCCAGAATCAACAAGGCCAGAATCAGTCTCAGCAGAACCAATCAGGGCAACAGCAACCCGGCAATATGAGCCAGCAGGGGCAGAACCAAAATCCGCCTTCGCAGCAACAACCGGGACAGCAACAACCGGGACAGCAACAACCGGGACAGCAACAACCGGGACAGCAACAACCGGGACAGTCTCAACCGGGACAACCCCAGCAGGGGCAATCTCAGAACGGGCAATCGCAACCCGGGCAGCAGCCTAATCAGCAGCAGCAACCCGGCGGTATGCAACAGCCCGGTCAACAGAATCAGAAGGGCCAAAGTCAGCCGGGACAGAACTCTCAAAATCAAGGGTCTGGAACTCAGCAGCAGGGGCAGCCTTCAGAAGGATCTCCGAAACAGCCGGGGAACAGCAACTCGATGAACCAGCGCCAACCCGGCGGGGAATCGAACTCTCCGATGGCACCAGATTCTCAACAGATGCCGCAGAACGGATCTCAGCAGCAACCCGGCCAAAATCAACCCGGGCAACAGCAGCCTGGCAATATGAATCAACAGAATCAGAACCAGCCGGGACAGCAAGGGCAACAGGGCCAAGGACAGAACGCCAATGACCAGGGTCGGCCGGGACAGAACCAACAGCAGGGAATGCCTCAACAGCAAGGCGACCAGAAACAGGGCGGACAACAACAGGGTGGGCAGCAGCAAGGACAGCAGGGACAACAAGGTGGAAAAGAGGGGCAGCAAACGCCCGGCAATCCATCGGGGGCTCCAGCTGGAACTCAACCCGGCGGACAGGAGGGGATGCCTTCTCAACAGCCAGGGGGGGAAGCTGGCAATGCACGTCCAAGCGGAGTCGGAAGCAATCAGGCTCCGTCCAACGCAACGAACGGCAGCGAAGGAGCCAGCGACCTGCTGACACCAGATCAGGCTGATATCGCCAATCGCAAAAAGGCGACCGAACTGGCATTGAAGCAACTCAAGCAGCAACTTGATCGGGGAGCCAAGCCGGATGAACTGATGAAAGAACTCGGCTTCACCGAACAGGATCTTGATCGGTTTATGAATCGACTGGAAGAACGACTCGCCGACCCAGGCACCGATCGTTCCGCCGAATCTGAAGCCGCCCGACGCCAGTTCGAATCCATTCTCAAAGGCCTGCAAACCGGCTCCGGCGAGCAGATGCGTGGGAGTGGAGACCGCGAACGCAAAGCATCTCAGAGCTTTGGGTCTGGAAATCGCCCGATTCCTCCGGAATATCGGCGCGATACAGAGGCATATAAGCAAAAACTCTCCAAGTAACGCGACCAGAATTGACAGCCGTGAAATCTCGACCAACGATGATGGAACAGGATATTTCATCGTTAGTGAAATGAGACCCAGCATTTCACAGTTGGTCAGGCTAGGCTGCGTTGTTGTGGAACCATATCCGCTTCGATTTTTGAAGAACCTCAATCGCGGTCGCGAAATTGCGACCGTCCTGTTGAACTACGGATTCGGCGATGTGCTTCAACGTCTGGGGCTCGCTCCCTATCTGAACTGGGGCAAACGGCTCATCTTCCGTAAACGCCGTGAGGCGATGGAACAGATGACCACCCCGCGACGGATTCGCATGGCGCTCGAAGACCTCGGGCCGACGTTCATCAAATTCGGTCAGGTACTCAGCACACGCCCAGATCTGATCCCGGCCGATGTCATCGACGAACTTGAAGTGCTGCAGGAACATGTTCCCCCGTTCGCTGAATCCGGGATGGAACGTGTTCTCGAAGAAGAGTTCGGCAAACCGATCTCCGAGATTTTCTCGTACTTCAACGATACCCCGCTTGCCGCCGGTTCCTTGGCTCAAGTTCATCTGGCAACGACACACACCGGACATGAAGTCGTCGTCAAAGTCCGTCGCCCCGGTGTTGTGCAAGTGGTCGAACGTGATCTCGACCTGATGATGGAACTGGCGCAGCTGCTGGAAAAGCATGTTCCTGAATCGCGATCGTTTGATCCGACTGGTCTGGTGAAATACTTCTCCAGAACGATTCGGCGCGAATTGAACTTTCTGCGTGAAGCGAGGTCGATGC